>JAUXUM010000084.1 GCA_030680995.1 Devosia sp. | reverse complement strand
TGTTCCAGTTGCCCCATTGGCGGCGCTACGACGCAGTGATCGCGATGTATCACGACCAGGCGCTGATCCCGATCAAGACCGTGGCCTTCGATGAAGCCGTCAATGTCACGCTTGGGCTGCCGATCGTGCGGACATCTCCCGATCACGGGACGGCATTCGACATCGCCGGCAGCGGCCAAGGCTCACAATCCAGCTTCCTCGCGGCGATCCGGCTCGCAGACCGGATGACCGACGGCTCAGCGACGCGGCGCCAGGCCGCACAGTAGCGATGCGGATCGACAAGCTTCCGCCTTTGCGCGAGGTCATCGCCGCGCACGGCCTGCGGGCCAAAAAGCAGCTGGGGCAGAATTTCCTGCTCGATCTCAATCTCACCGCGCGGATCGCCCGGGTCGCCGGTCCGCTCGAGGGCGTCACCGTCATCGAGGTCGGACCGGGTCCGGGCGGGCTGACGCGAGCGCTGTTGGCAGAGGGGGCGAGCAAGGTCATCGCCATCGAGCGCGACGAGCGCGCCCTGCCGGCGCTGGCGCAGATTGCCGACGCCTATCCGGGGCGGGTGGAGGTGGTTGCCGGCGATGCGCTCGCGATCGACTACGCAAAGCTCGCCGACGGCCCAACAAGGATTATCGCCAACCTGCCCTACAACATCGCTACGCCGCTGTTGACGGGCTGGCTGACCAGCGAGCCATGGCCGCCGTTCTTCGAGAGCCTGACGCTGATGTTCCAGCGCGAGGTGGCCGAACGCATCGCCGCCCGGCCCGGCGACAAGGCCTTCGGCCGGTTGAGCGTACTCTGCGGGTGGCGGACGGAGGCAAGAATCGCCTTCAATGTTGACCGGAACGCGTTCACGCCGCCGCCGAACGTGACGTCGACGGTCGTACACCTCAAGCCGAAGCCGGTCGAAGACGCGGTCGCGGTCCGCGACCTCGAAGCGGTGACCCGCGCGGCTTTCGGTCAGCGGCGCAAGATGATCCGCCAAAGCCTCAAATCGACCGGCGCGCCGGTCGAGCGGCTGCTGGAGGCTGCCGGTCTTAGGGGTGACGAGCGGGCGGAGGACTTGCCGGTGGAGGCGTTCCTGAAGATGGCGGGGGCGCTACGCGGCGGCCCGGCCCGATAGTACCGGCGAGGCGAGCAGCCCCAGCCTCACGTACCGATTCAACTTGCTGTCAAAGTGAATCGATCTGGTTCTGCAAGTCCCTGACGAAGCTCTGCATTTGCGTGAGCCGGCGGCCGGTGCTGCGGGCGGCCGAGAGGATGGAGCGGACTTTTTCGACGCTGCGCTCCAGATCCTCGTTGATGATGACGTGGTCGTATTCCTGCCAGTGCTCCATCTCGATGCGCGCATTCTTCAGCCGGCGGCGGATGGTATCTGGGCCGTCCTCGGCGCGGCGTTCGAGCCTGGCGCGCAGCTCCTTGATGGAGGGTGGCAGAATGAAGACCGTCACCATGTCGGGGCGGCATTTCTCGTAGAGCTGCAGCGTGCCCTGGTAGTCGATGTCGAACAGGATGTCGCGGCCGCCCGCCAGGGTCTGCTCGACCCTGGCGCGGGGCGTGGCATAGAGGTTGTCGTGCACCTGGGCCCATTCGAGCAGTTCGCCATCGGCGCGCATGCGCTCGAATTCCTTGACCGAGATGAAGTGGTAGTGGACGCCGTCGACTTCGCTCGGCCGCTTGGGGCGGGTAGTGACCGAAACCGAAAGCTCGATGTCGGGATCGGTGGCCATGACGGCGCGCGAAATCGATGTCTTGCCCGCCCCCGAGGGCGAAGCGATGACCAGCATGACTCCACGGCGGGCGATGCTCATGGCTACTCTATGTTCTGGACCTGCTCGCGCAACTGATCGATGACCGCCTTGAGATCAAGCCCGATGCCGGTCAACTCGACCGCATTGGATTTGGAGCAAAGCGTATTCGCTTCGCGGTTAAATTCCTGTGACAGGAAATCGAGCTTGCGGCCGACCGGACCGCCGTCGGCGATGAGCTGCCGGGCTACGGCGATGTGAGCGTCCAGGCGGTCGAGTTCCTCGCGGATATCGGCCTTGGTGGCAAGCAGCAGCGCTTCCTGCGCCAAGCGGTCCTCGGAAAGCCCGACGCCGGTTGCCGAAAGATCTGCGATCTGCTGACGCAGGCGTTCGAGGATGGCATCGCGACTGCGGCCGGGGTGGAGTTCGGCCGCCTTGGTCAGCGCCGCGATCTCGTCGATGCGCTCGCGAAGCACCACGGCCAGGTGCTGGCCTTCCCGCCGGCGTGCCTCGACCAGTTCGGCGACAACCTTGTCCACGGCACCCAGGATTGCCGCGTGCAGCGCCTCTTCGTCGGCGGTAGCAAGCGGGCTGTCGCGCTGCTCGAGCACGCCCCTGAGCCCGAGGATTCCTTCCAGACGCGGCCGCTCCGCGGAAACCTGCGTCGAAAGCAGCTCGAGCGCGGCAAGAACGGCGCCCAGCGCCTGTTTGTTGATGACGACGCGGCCACCCTCCCCCTCGCGGTCGACCGAGAGCGTGAAGGTGATCGATCCCCGCGCCATGGCCTTGCCGATGCGGCGGCGGATCTCGCCTTCCAGCGCGTCGTAGCCCGGCGCCAGGCGCATGCGGATGTCGAGGCCGCGGGCGTTGACCGACTTGATCTCGACCTGAAAACTGATGCCCGGCACGCCGCTGCCGGCGCGGGCATAGCCGGTCATGCTGGCAAGGCTGCTCGTCATGGGTGCGTCCCCTGCTATTGCGGTGTCGAAGCCGGTCCGGCGACCGTCTCTCCGGACGCGGCGGCCTCGGCAGCTTCGATGGCGTCCTTGGCGGCTTCCGCCTCGACTTCGGCCTCGATCGCCTGCCGGCGTTCGACCTCGCGGTATTTTGCGACGTTGCGGCGATGGTCCGCATAGTTGGTGGCGAACAGGTGCCCGTCCGACGGCACCGCACCTGCCGCAACGAAATAGAGGTAGTCGACATCGTCCGGGTTGGCGACGGCGCGCAGCGATTGAACGCCCGGGTTGGCGATCGGTCCCGCCGGCAGGCCGTCGACCTGGTATGTGTTGTAGGGCGTCTTCGCCTCGATCTCGGATCGCTTGAGGCCGCGCCCAAGGGGACCTTCGCCCCTGGTGATCCCATAGATGATGGTGGGATCGGACTGCAGCCGCATCCCCTTCCTGAGCCGGTTGACGAAAACGGCGGCGACCTGGCCGCGCTCGGCCGGCACCCCGGTCTCCCGTTCGACGATGGAGGCGAGGGTGACCAGTTCCTGGGGCGTCTTGATCGGCGCATCGGCGCCGCAAACCTCTGGACTGCAAGAGGCCCAGGCTTCGGCGAGCTGCCCGTTCATCCTGGCTTGCATCTGGTCAAGCACGGACTGGCGCGTGTCCTCGCGCGAATAGTCGTAGCTGCCGGGCAGGACCGAACCTTCCGGCGGCGGCCCTACAAGTTCGCCGGTCAGGATATGGGCATCCTTGCCGATCTCCTGCGCCACCTGCCAGGAGGTCCAGCCCTCGGGGATGGTGACGCGGCGGGCCACCGGCGTACCCTCGGTGATCTCCTTGAGCACGGCGGCCATCGAGGAGCTGGCGGGAAGGACAAATTCGCCGGCCTTGATGTCACGCTGCTTGCGCATGGCCCAGCCGCCCATCTGGAAGATCCAGCGGTTGCCGATGATGCCCTGGTTCTCGAGCCGCTCGGCCACAGTGCTAAGGCTCGACCCCCGCTCGACCACGAAGCTCGCTTCCTGTCTGGCCGGACCATCCGCATAGAACTGCTGGGCCATGAACAGGACGCCCGCTCCCAGTACCAGGAGGCCGAGCACGATGAGCGAGAGCAGAGCATTGGTGATCTCTATCCAGCCACTGCGGCGGCGCCGGCGGTTCGGTTTGGCGTTGCGATCTCTGTTGGGCATGGACCTGAGCTCCAGGAGCGGCGCTATTGTTTAGAGGATTTAGGCAAAGATCGGTAGGGCACCGCGCCCGCGGGTTCCGCACGTACGATCGCCGGTCAGTTCACCTTGCGCAAGATCAGCGACGCGTTGGTGCCGCCAAAGCCGAACGAATTGGACAGCGCAATGTTGATTTCCTTGCGCACCGGCAGGTGGGGAACCAGATTGATTTCGGACACCACCGATGGGTTGTCGAGATTGATCGTCGGGGGGGCCATGCCGTCCCTCATGGCAAGCAGGCAGAATATGGCCTCCACCGAACCGGCCGCACCGAGCAGGTGGCCGATGGCCGATTTGGTGGACGACATGGTGGCCCTGGAAGCGGCGTCTCCGAGGAGGCGCGTCACCGCGCCCAACTCGATCTCGTCGCCAAGCGGCGTGGAGGTCCCGTGGGCGTTGATATAGTCGATATCGGCGGGGCTGATGCCGGCGCGCTTGACCGCCGCCTGCATGCAGCGGTAGCCGCCATCACCGTCCTCGGACGGCGCGGTGATGTGATAGGCATCGCCGGACAGGCCATAGCCGATCACCTCGCCATAGATCCTGGCGCCGCGGGCCCTGGCCCGCTCATATTCCTCGAGGACGACAATGCCTGCCCCCTCGCCCATGACGAAGCCGTCGCGCGCCCTGTCATAGGGGCGCGAAGCCTTTTCCGGCTGGTCGTTGAACCCGGTCGAAAGCGCCCTGCAGGCCGCGAAGCCGGCGACCGACAACCGGTTGATCGGCGATTCCGTGCCGCCTGCCACCATCACGTCGGCATCGCCCAGAGCGATCAGGCGGGAGGCATCGCCGATGGCGTGGGCGCCGGTCGAGCAGGCGGTGACGACCGCGTGATTCGGTCCCTTGAGACCGAAGCGGATGGACACGTTGCCAGAGGCCATGTTGATGATGCGGCCCGGGATGAAGAAAGGGCTGATGCGGCGCGGGCCCTTTTCGTGCAGCGTGATGGAGGCATCATAGATACCGCCGATGCCGCCGATGCCCGAGCCGATCAGAACGCCGGTGCGCTCCTGATCTTCGCGTGTCTTCGGCTCTACCCCGGCGTCGGCGATAGCCTGGGTTGCGGCCGCCATGGCATAGACGATGAAAGGATCAACCTTGCGTCGCTCCTTCACATCCATCCAGTCGTCGGGATTGAACTTGCCATCGGCATAGGCGCCCAGCGGCACGCGCTGCGCGATCTGGCACGAAATGTCGTCGACCTGGAAATCGTCGATCCGCTTGGCGCCGCTCTTGCCGGCCAGAATGTTGGCCCAAGCGGCCTCCACTCCACAGCCGACAGGGCTGACGATTCCCATTCCGGTGACGACGACGCGGCGCAAGTCCATCGATGAAATACCGTGGCTAGCCGGTCAACCGGCGATCAGCCGACAGCCTTGGTGAGGAATGCGACGGCATCGCCGAAGGTCTGGATGGACTCGGCGGCATCATCGGGAATCTCGACCGAGAATTCTTCTTCGAATGCCATCACCAACTCGACCTGATCGAGTGAATCGGCACCCAAATCGTCGATAAAGCTGGCCTTCTCCGTCACCTTCTCCGCATCAACGTTCAGATGTTCGACAACGATTTTGCGGACGCGATCAGCGATATCGCTCATATTTGACTTCCCTTTTAGCAGACAGGTTTGGTTCGTTTGTTGTTGGCGTCAGGCACGCGGCTCCACATAAGATCGCGGGCCGTGCAACGCAAACTCTAGGCGCGGCCACCGCCGCCCGCAAGTCGGCCCTGCGCCGTCAATCAGCGGCGGACGTAACACACTTCTTCCGTATTTGCCATATTCGGCAAATCGGGCTTTCCCCAGTCAAATCATCACCATTCCGCCGTTGATGTTGAGGGTATGGCCGGTGATGTAGGCGGCTTCCGCGCTGGCGAGGAACACGGCCGCGGCGGCAACCTCGTCTGCCCTGCCCAGCCGGCCGACGGGAACCTTGCCGAGAATCGTACCCCGCTGCTTGTCGTCAAGCTCGTCGGTCATCGACGAGGCGATGAAGCCCGGCGCGATGGTATTGACGGTGATGTTGCGCGAGGCGACTTCGTGGGCGAGCGCCTTGGACATGCCGATCAGGCCAGCCTTGGACGCGGCATAGTTGCCCTGGCCGGGATTGCCGACGACACCCACGACCGAGGTGATGCCGATGATGCGGCCATAGCGCTGTTTCATCATGCCGCGCAGCACGGCGCGGGTGAGATGGAATGCAGCGGTGAGATTGACCGCGATCACCTCGTCCCACTCCTCGTCCTTCATGCGCATGAACAGGTTGTCCCGCGTCATGCCGGCATTGTTGATGAGAATGTCGAGGCCGCCGAGCGCCGTCTCGGCTTCCGGGACGAGCTTATTGACCGCGGCCAGATCGGAGAGATTGCAGGGGAGGATGACCGGGTCGGCAGCGCCAATCTCGTGCGCGGTGTCCTCCAGCGCCGAGATCCGAGTGCCGCTCAGCGCCACCCGGGCGCCGGCCCCGGACAGGGCTTTGGCGATTTCCCGGCCGATACCGCCGCTGGCGCCGGTAACGAGGGCGCGTTTTCCTGTAAGATCAAACATTTATCCGGTCCTTTGCAGAGACAGATTCAGGCGCCGAGGGCAGCGATGAAGGCGTCGATGTCCGCCGGAGTACCGACCGAGACGGCGAGTGCTTCGGCGTTGATGCGCTTGGCGAGCCCGGACAGCACCTTGCCGGCGCCGAGTTCGGCCAGGTGGCTGACACCCCCTTCGCCGGTGAGCCACCGGACGCTCTCGGTCCAGCGCACCATGCCGGTCACCTGCTCGACGAGACGTTTGCGGATCTCAACAGGACCGCTGATCGGGCGTGCGAGGACGTTGGCGACCAGCGGCACGGCCGGCGCATGCATCGCAACCGTCGCCAGCGCCTCGTGCATGACCTCGGCGGCTGGGGCCATGAGGCGCGAATGGAATGGGGCGCTGACAGGCAGCGGCAAAGCGCGCTTGGCGCCCCTTTCCCTGGCCAGTTCCATGGCGCGTTCAACCGCCGCTTTGTGGCCGGAAATGACGATCTGGCCCGGCGCATTGTCGTTGGCGACATCGCAAACCTGGTCGAGGGCGGATGCAGCCGCGATATCGCGCAACGCATCCAGGTCGACGCCGAGAATGGCAGCCATGGCGCCTTCTCCCACCGGCACCGCCTTCTGCATGGCCTGGCCGCGGGTCTTGAGCAGCCGCGCCGCGTCGGCTAGCGAGAAGGTGCCGGCAGCGCACAGCGCCGAATACTCTCCCAATGAGTGGCCGGCCACAAAGGCCGCATGGTCGGCGAGGCGCGCGCCACGGCTTTCGAGCACCCGAACGACAGCGAGGCTCACCGCCATAAGGGCAGGCTGAGCATTCTCCGTAAGGCGGAGCGTCTCCTCAGGCCCCTCGAACATGATGGCGGAGAGTCTTTGCCCAAGCGCATCGTCGACCTCGGCGAAGACGTTGCGCGCCTCCTGATAGGCGCCGGCCAGATCCTTGCCCATGCCGACAACCTGGCTGCCCTGCCCCGGAAAGGTGAAAGCGCGCTTGGTCAATCGAACCTCCTCTTGTTCTTACTGTTGCGCCGCCGGTCGAGCCTAAGCGGGCGTGACCGGCGCGTCCAGTTGGCGGCGGCGTGTGCAGGAGGGACAAGGCAAAGTCAAGGCGGCGATGGAAGGCGCGCGGCCCGGCGATCAGCCGAAATTGACCGCACCGGTATTTGCCCCGCAGAGCAGCACGCCCACCTTTTCGTCATGCGCGGGGACGTAAACGCCCGAGAGCAGCGCGGCGAAGGCAGCGGCGCCGCCGGGTTCGGCAACGACGCGCAAAACCTCCCAGAGAACTTTCTGAGCGTTGAGGATCGCTTCGTCGCTCACGAGCACGCTGCGATCGACATATTTCTTCGCCAGCGGAAACATCAGCCTGCCGACGCGGCGCGCGCCAAGACTGTCCGCGGCGATGCCGCCGACGGGGACGTCCACCGGTTCGCCGGCGGCGAGGGCATGATTGAGTGTTGGCGCCGCCTCGGGTTCGACCCCGACTATCCGCAGGTCGCCCGCAATATGCGCCGCCATGCCGCCGATCAGGCCGCCGCCGCCGACCGCGACCAGCACAGTGTCGAGGTTCGGCGCCTGTTCGCGCCATTCGAGGGCGACCGTCCCCTGCCCGGCGAGGGTCTCGAACTGGTCGTAGGCATGGATCTGCAGGCTTCCTTCTTTCTCTGCCCATTGCGTGCTGGCGGCCAGCGCATCGGCATAGTGATCGCCGCCGACCACGATCTCGGCGCCATAGCTCTTGATGCGCGCGATCTTGGCCGGAGAGGAAATCGCCGGCACGTAGATTCGCGCCTTATGGCCGAGCTTCATGGCGGCGTAGGCGACGGCGGCGCCATGATTGCCGCCCGACGCCGCCACGACGCCGCGCCCGGCACCCTCGCGCATCAGCATGTTGGCGAAAGCGCCGCGGGCCTTGAAGGTCCCCGAGTGCTGCAGGAATTCGAGCTTGAAGGTGAGGGGTGCGCCCTCGAGGCCGAAATCGGCGGCGGGCGTTCGCAGGATGGGAGTGCGCCGGATATGGGGGCGGATGACGGCCTCGGCGGCAAGGACGGCATCACGGTCCGGACTGAAGGTTTGAGCTGATTCTAGTTCATTCATAGGTACATACTGGCAGGTCGGGATGTTTCCGGAAACCCGGTGTTCGCTACTTCGAGATCACCCCGGCAAGTCCCGGCGCGTCGGACGGCAGCTTGTAGCCATGCGTCTCGAGCAGCGTCGGGATTGACGGAGCAACCTTGCGGCAATCGCAGTTGAGGGCGTGCCCATAGTGCCATTCGGCCCTTTGCTGCTCCGCCGGATTGGCCGGCATCTTGTGGCTCTCATGCCAGTCGACGTTGATCTTGCCCATGTCCGGTCTCCCAGAAGATGAGCAGATCGAACATGCGGCAGATCGACTGGCCGCCACTTGCGCCAGATCAAGGGGCGGCGTTTTGGTTCGTACCAACTCCGCCCTTGCATTTCCAGGCCTTTGCGCTTACAGACCGCCTCGCATTCGTTCGGCCGGGGGCTGAACGGAGGGTTGGCTATTGCCGATAGGATCCTGGATCCGGCCTCCCGTGTTCCCGCTCTTTGCAAGACTGCTTTGTCGCCTTTCCGGCTTCAAAGGGGCTCCGCGCCAAGCGATGCAGAGTTGAACCTCTAGAAAAGGAAGGCGCTTCATGGCCCTTTATGAGCATATCTTTTTGGCCCGGCAGGATGTCTCTGCCCAGCAGGTCGAGGAACTGACCAACGCCCTCACCGAAGTGCTGGTCACCGGCGGCGGCAAGGTCACCAAGAACGAGTATTGGGGCCTCAAGTCCCTCTCCTACCGCATCCGCAAGAACCGCAAGGCGCACTACTCGCTGCTCAACATCGACGCCCCGAGCGCCGCCGTGGCCGAGATGGAACGCCAGATGCGCATCAATGAAGACATCCTGCGTTTCCTGACCGTCCGCGTCGACGAGCTCGAGGAAGGCCCTTCGGCGATGATGCAGAAGCGCGATCGCGACGATCGCGATGGCGACCGCGGCGGTCGCCCGGATCGCGGTGGCGACCGTTTCGGCGGCGATCGCCGTCCCCGCCGGTTTTAAGCAGGAAGGATAAAGACCTATGGCTATCAAGGATCTGACCACCGCCCAGGCCCGCCGTCCGTTCCAGCGCCGGCGCAAGACCTGTCCGTTCTCGGGCGCCAATGCCCCCAAGATCGACTACAAGGACGTGCGGCTGCTGCAGCGCTACGTCTCCGAACGCGGCAAGATCGTGCCGAGCCGCATCACCGCCGTGTCGGCGCTGAAGCAGCGCGAACTGGCCCGCGCCATCAAGCGCGCGCGGTTCATCGGGATCATGCCCTACACGGTAGGTTAAGCCCCCTCGCCCGGCGCTGCGCGTCGACCTTGGGGAAACGTTGGCGTCGCGGACGGTCCGCGGCTCCTAACTGCCGATCAGGCAGGACAGCATCTGGAGAAATACAATGAAAGTCATTCTGCTCGAGCGAGTCGGCCGCATGGGCCATATCGGCGACGAGGTCACCGTCAAGGACGGTTTTGCCCGCAACTTCCTGTTGCCGCAAGGCAAGGCGCTGCGCGCCACCGGGGCCAACCGCAAACGCTTCGAAACCGAGCGGCAAAGCATCGAACAGCGCAATAGCGAGCGCCGCGAAGCAGCTGCCGGGATCGCCCAGGGTCTCAACGGCAAGTCCGTCGTGATGATCCGCCAGGCCGGAGAGACCGGCCAGCTCTACGGTTCGGTGTCTTCGCGCGACATCGCCGACGCGCTTTCCAGCGACGGCACGCCGGTGGCCCGCTCGCAGGTCAGCCTCACCGATCCGATCAAGACGATCGGCGTCCATGTGGTGCCGCTGCTGCTGCACGCGGAGGTGGAAGTCACGGTCAACGTGAATGTCGCCCGTTCGGAAGACGAAGCACAGCGCCAGGCCAAGGGCGAGGACATGACCGTGCCGGCATTCGAGCGCGACGTCGAGGCAGCCTTCGAGCAGGCCCAAGCCGAAGCCGAAGAGACGGCCGAGGCCGAAGCCGAAACCGAAACCGAGTAAGCTGGTCGCGGCATTTCGAAGAAGGCCGGGCCCGCCCGGCCTTTTTTGTTGCCGGCGGCGCAGACTCGGCGTCCCCTTTCGCGGGTTTTTTCATTTGCAACCGGGCCTGCCAGATTCCCCCGCTATCAACAGAACCCACAGGCGATTCGAGCGGCGTTCACCACGTTCGCGCGAAAGCCGCAGTTAGCGCTATTGCCCGGGCACCGGGCATGGTTAAGGATGACTTAACCGGGGAAGAGGACACTTGAGTCTGCCATGGCAGAAAACGTTCGGCGGCTGCACCCAGAGGACGAGAAGAGCTTCCGCCTCGCGCCCCACAATGTGGAGGCCGAGCAGGCCCTGCTCGGCGCCATGCTGGTCAACAACGAGGCGTTCTACCGCGTTTCGGACTTCCTCGCGCCGGAACACTTCTACGAGCCGATCCATCGGGAAATCTACGAAGTCTGCGGCAAGATCATAAGGGCCGGCAAGACGGCGACCCCGATCACGGTCAAGACCTATCTGCCCGAGAACCTGCTGGCCGACGTGACCATGCCGCAATACCTGGCGCGGCTGGCCTCCGAAGCGACCACCGTCATCAACGCCGCCGACTACGGGCAGACCGTCTACGACCTGGCGTTACGCCGGAACCTCATCCAGATCGGCGAGGAGATGGTTTCGACCGCCTATGGCGCCGATGTTGACCTCACCGCGCCCAAGCAGATCGAGGAGGCCGAGAAGCAACTGTTCGAACTCGGCGAGAAGGGCCGCTACGACGGCGGCTTCCAGCCGTTCAACGAGGCGTTGCGGGCCGCCATCGAAATGGCGGGCGAGGCCTATAGCCGCGACGGCACGCTGAGCGGCACAGCCACCGGGCTCAGCGATCTCGACCGGCTGATGGGCGGACTGCAGCGCTCGGACCTGATCATCCTCGCCGCCCGCCCGGCCATGGGCAAGACCTCGCTGGCAACCAACATCGCCTTCCACGTGGCGCGCAGCTGGAAGAATTCGATCACGCCCGACGGCCACCGCAAGACCGAGGACGGCGGCCAGGTCGGGTTCTTCAGCCTCGAAATGAGCGCCGAACAGCTGGCGACGCGAATCCTCGCCGAACAATCGGGCATCTCGTCCTCGGACATCCGCCGCGGCAATATCCACGAGAGCCAGTTCAGCCGGCTGGTCGACACCTCCAACCTCATGGCTTCGGTGCCGCTCTATATCGACGATACCGGCGGGCTCAGCGTCAGCCAGCTGGCGGCGCGGGCCCGGCGGCTCAAGCGCCAGAAGGGGCTCGACCTCCTGATCGTCGACTATCTGCAGCTGCTCTCGGGCTCGGCGCGCAAGGGCAATGAGAACCGCGTGCAGGAGCTGACCGAGATCACCACGACGCTCAAGGCGCTGGCCAAGGACCTCGACGTCCCGATCATCGCGCTCAGCCAGTTGAGCCGGCAGGTCGAGAACCGTGACGACAAGCACCCGCAACTCGCCGATCTGCGTGAATCGGGTTCGATCGAGCAGGATGCGGACGTCGTGCTGTTCGTTTACCGCGAAGAGTATTATCTCAAGAACAAGGAGCCCAAGGAGGGGACGCCGGAGCATCTGGCCTGGCAGGGCGAGATGGAAAAAGTGCACGGACGGGCGGAAGTGATCATCGGCAAGCAAAGACACGGGCCCACCGGCACGGTGCAGCTCGCCTTCGAGGCCAATCTGACCCGCTTCTCCAACCTCGCACGGGCCGATTACCTGCCGGAGCGCATGGAGTGATGCCCGTCGCGGCCGTGGCGACCGGATATGGCGGGCGGCTCACGGTCGACCTCGCGGCGCTCAAGCGCAACTGGCAGGCTCTCGACAAGGTGAGCACCGGCGCGCTGACGGGCGCTGTCGTCAAGGCGGACGCCTACGGCACCGGCATCGTCCAGGCGAGCCGCGCCCTCTATCAGGCCGGTGCCCGGTTCTTCTTTGGCGCAACGCCGGACGAGGCGGTCGCGGTGCGCGCGGCCCTCCCCGAGGATGCCCATATCTTCGTGCTCGACGGGCTGTTTCCCGGCGCCGCCCCCCTCTATGTCGGCGAGCGGCTGATGCCGGTCCTCTCCTCGCTGCCCATGCTCGAGGAATGGCTGCAGGCCTGCATCGCGCGTAATGAGGCTTTGCCGGCGGCCCTGCATTTCGACACCGGCATGAACCGGCTCGGCTTCAGGCTCAACGAGGCGAGCATCGTTCGCCGCATGATCGACCAGCTCGGCTACGCGCCGCAGATGATCATGAGCCACCTCGCCTGCGCCGATCAGCCGAACCACGAGAAGAACCGCACGCAGCTGGCGCTCTTCACCTCGGTGATGGCCCAGTTCCCCGGCGTCCCCGCCTCGCTGGCCAATTCGGCCGGACTGATGACGGGCCGCGAGAACCATTTCCAGATGGTGCGGCCGGGCATCGCCCTCTATGGCGGCCGCGCCGTGACGGGACGGCGCAATCCGATGTCGCCGGTGGTGACGCTCGAAGCGCCGATCCTGCAGGTCAAGGACGCCAAGACCGGCGAATCCGTGGGCTATGGCGCGACCCAGACGCTGGCCCGCGACAGCCGGCTCGCCATCGTGGCGCTCGGCTATGCCGACGGCTTCTTCCGTAGTCTGTCGTCATCCAATCAGCGCGGCGGCGGGCGCGTCGTGGTGCGGGACAAGTACGCGCCGGTGACCGGCCGGGTCTCGATGGACACGATCATCGTGGACATCACCGAGCTGGAGGAGGTGCCGGTGCCCGGCGAGATGGTGGAAATCCTCGGCGCCAATATCTCCGTTGACGACCAGGCGGATGTGGCCAATACCATCGGCTACGAGGTGCTGACCTCGCTCAAGGGGCGCTACAGCCGGCACTATGTCGACAGCGGCACAACCACGTAGATCGTTGCTGTCGCCGCAAATGCTTCGTCGGGAAGGGCATCCTTGAAAACCCTCAGCTTCGCCACACGTCTCAACTCCTTCGCGTCCCGGCCGCAGGCGGCCTGGCCGGGTCTCAAGGGGAAACCGACGGTGCTGCAGATGGTCGAGCGGGCCGCGCGCGTCGGCGGGCTTACCCATCTCGATCTCAACTACCCGGACCATCTCGGGGGCGGAGCGGCGCAGACGCGGCGGCAAATCGCCGACCTCGGCCTTGCGGTCAACGGGCTGGCCATGCGCTACTACACCAACCCCGCCTTCAAGCTGGGCGCCTTCACCAACCCCGACCCTGGGGTGCGGCAAGAGGCAATCGACCTCACCAAGCGCGGGATCGATGCGGCCATGCAGGCGGGCGCACCGCTGATGACCCTGTGGCTGGGTCAGGATGGCTTCGACCACGCATTCCAGGCCGACTATGCGCGGCTGTGGCAACAGGAGCTCGACGGCATCCGCGAGGTTGCCGCGCACGACCCAGGCTGCGCAATCAGCATCGAATACAAGCCCAACGAGCCCAGGTCCTACAGCCTTCTGCCGGACTGCGCGACGACACTCCTCGCCATCCGCGAGATCGGGCTCCCCAATCTGGGGGTGACCATCGATTTCGCCCATTCGCTCTACGCGGACGAGCAGCCGGCCTGCGCGGCGACCCTCATCGCGCGGCACAGCCGGCTCCTCGGCGTGCATCTCAATGACGGCTATGGCAAGCGCGATGACGGGCTGATGGTAGGGGCGGTGCATACGATCAAGACTATTGAACTGCTGCGCCAGATCCGGCGCGACGGCTATGTGGGACCGATCTATTTCGACACTTTCCCCGACACCACCGGGCTCGATCCGGTCCGCGAGTGCGAGGTCAATATTGCGACGGTGAAGCGGATGATGGAGGTCGTCGACCGGCTCGACCGCAGCAACCGGCTGGAAGAGGCGGTGGCCGCTCAAAACGCCGTGGAGGCGCAAGCGATCGTGCAGGCCGCGCTCATGGCACCGGATGCGACATGACGTCCGGCACGGCCGCCGTAACGGTTTTCGGCAGCCTTCACTACGACATCACCGTGCAAAGTCCCGCCCGGCCGCGCAAGGGCGAGACGGTGACGGGGCATTCGTGGCGGCCGAAATTCGGCGGCAAGGGCCGCAACCAGGCCGTGGCGGCGGCCCGGGTTGGCGTACGCACGCTCATGGTGGGCACGGTCGGGGACGACCAGTTCGGACGCGAAATGCTGGCGGACCTCGACGCCCACGGCATCGACCGGCGGTTCGTGCGGGTTGCCGAGGGCGCGGGTTCCGGCATGAGCGTGGCGATATTCGATGCCGAGGGCGACTACGGCGCGGTGATCGTTTCGGGCGCGAACCTGACCTTGTCGCCAGCCGACGTCGCCGCGGCCTCCGCGCTGTGGCCGGAGACCGCCGTCCTCGTCCTGCAGAACGAGGTGCCGGACGAGGCCAACCTTGCAGCGGCACGGGCCGCCCGCCAGGCCGGCGCAAGCGTGATCCTCAATGCCGCTCCGGCGCGGGCAATGCCGGACGACCTGGCCCCTCTCGTCGATGTCCTGGTCGTCAACGCCATCGAGGCGGCGGCGATGTGCGGCGTCACGGAGCCGGCTTCAATCGAGGAGGCCATGGCCGCTGCACGACGCCTGGCGAGGGACTTCCCGGCCGCGGTGGTCACTGCCGGGAGCGCGGGGGTCGCCTATGCGGCGCGGTCGGATGAACTCCTCATTCCGGCAAGAGCAGTGAAGGTCGAAAGCACCCATGGGGCCGGCGACGAATTCGTCGGCCATCTGGCGGCATCCCTGGCGCGCGGCGCGCCGATCCAGGCCGCCCTGGCGGCAGCAAATGATGCCGCCGCCCGGCTCGTAGCGACACCCGAACACCTGCGCCGGTGACGCGCAGGCCAGTTCCGCCCTCCCGGCCGGCGCAGCCGCAACCGCCGGACGTTTGCGGTGAATTCGGAAAAGTGTTCACTCTTCGTTCTTGCATGGCATGCGACACTTCGCTAGTGATCGACCAGGGACTACCGCAGGAAAGACCATGGCCAAGACCAAGACCTCCCATGTCTGCCAATCCTGCGGCGCCGTATCGGCTCGCTGGCAGGGCCGCTGCGAGAGTTGCGGCGAGTGGAACACCATCGTCGAGGAGATGGTCGATTCGGGCGTCGGCGCCGGCCCCCGATCGGCGACCGCGGCCGGGCGGCCGGTGCAATTGGTGCCGCTCAGCGGCGAAACCGAAAGTGCCGCCCGCATCGAGACCGGGCTCGCCGAGCTCGACCGCGTGACCGGCGGCGGCTTCGTCATGGGCTCGGCGGTGCTGGTGGGCGGCGATCCGGGGATCGGCAAGTCGACGCTCTTGCTGCAGGCCGGGGCGGCGCTGGCCGAACGAGGCAAGCGCGTCGTCTATGTCTCGGGCGAGGAGGCCGTGGCGCAGATCCGACTCCGGGCGCAGCGTCTGGGGCTGGGCGACCGGAACGTGAGCCTCGCGAGCGAAACCAATGTCGAGATCATCCTTGCCACCCTGCAGCAGGGCCCGGCGCCGCATCTGGTGATCATCGACTCGATCCAGACGCTGTGGACCGACCGGGTGGACAGCGCCCCGGGCACGGTGACACAGGTGCGTACCTCGGCGCAGGCGCTGACGCGTTTCGCCAAGAAATCGGGCGCCGCCGTCGTGCTGGTGGGCCACGTCACCAAGGACGGGCAGATTGCCGGGCCGCGCGTGGTCGAGCACATGGTCGACGCGGTGCTCTACTTCGAGGGCGACGCCAGCCACACCTTCCGCATCCTGCGCGGGGTCAAGAACCGCTACGGCGCAACCGACGAGATCGGCGTCTTCGAAATGACGACGCTGGGCCTGCAGGAGGTCGCCAATCCGTCGGCGCTGTTCCTCGACCAGCGCGACGAGGGCGCGGCCGGGTCGGCGGTATTCGCCGGCATGGAGGGCACGCGCCCGGTGCTGTGCGAAATCCAGGCCTTGGTGGCGCCCTCCCCGCTCGGCACGCCGCGCCGCGCCGTGGTCGGCTGGGATTCGTCGCGCCTCTCCATGGTGCTGGCGGTGCTAGAAAGCCGCTGTGGCGTACGAATCGGCGCCAACGACATCTATCTCAATGTCGCGGGGGGCCTGAAGATCAACGAACCGGCGGCCGACCTCGCGGTCGCCGCCGCGCTCATCTCCTCGCTCACCGGTTCGCCGCTGCCGTCCGATGCGGTCTACTTCGGTGAAATCTCGCTCGCGGGCGGCGTGCGGCCGGTAGTCCACGCATCGCTGCGGCTGCGCGAGGCGCAGAAGCTCGGGTTCAAGTCGGCGGTCACCGGCCGGCTGGGCGCCGGCGACAAGGCCAACGGGATTGCGGTGGGGGAGTATTCCGAACTCGCAGAGTTGGTCGGGCGGATCGCGGCCAAGGGCCAGCGCGCTGCTGCCGAGTAGCGAGTAGCGGGTCCGGGCTGCGCCACCAACCCGCCGAGCCCCATTCGCTACTCGCTGTTCGCTCCTTCTCCCTCGCCTCAGTACGCTTTCCGTGCACATCCGTCATGCGGCGCACCTGGGCGCTTGGCATTGGCGGCGGAAGCAGTTAAACGGAGCGGCAGCGTTTCCCTTGGGCGGGGCCTAACACATGTTGACTGCGTTCGATGTCGGTGTCGGTATCCTTGTGCTGATATCGGCGATCCTGGCCACCGCGCGCGGCCTCACACGCGAAGTCCTGTCGCTGGCGACGTGGGCCGGTTCGGCCGCCGTCGCGGCCTACACGTATTTCAACCACCTCGATTTCGCCCGCGGCTATATCCAGGAACAGATCGTGGCCGATGTGGCCACCGTCGTGGTGAGCTTCATCGTGGCGCTCATCGTGCTTCATCTCATCACCATGCGCATCGCCGATTTCGTCGTCGACAGCAAGATCGGCCCGCTCGACCGCACTCTGGGGTTCGTCTTCGGCGTCGTGCGCGGCGTGCTCATCGCCGTCGTCGTCGTGATTTTCGGCGAATGGCTGCTCAACGCCAACCAGCCCGGTGGCCAGGATCGGCTGCCGTCCTGGGCGAGAGAAGCCAGATCCCTACCGATTCTGCAGGATTTCGGCCGCCAGCTGATCGCGGTGCTGCCGGAAGACCTCGAAAAGCAGGTGACCGACCTGCTGCGCCGCGGCACAGGGCCGGACGATGCGGCTTCGCCGCCCGATCAGGCGCCATCCGAAGAAGAGGAAGGCACCGATTCTTTGGAGGACAGCACACCGCTCGAGCCGATGGCCGACACGCAGACCTGATGAATTTCAGTGAGTGCGTTGCATTTGGGCAGATTGGGGCCGCAATGCGGTCCTAGTTGTTTTCGAGCGTTCGCATAGGTGTGAAGAGGTGACGAAGCTGTCGAAGGACCCATTCGATTTGGACGGCGATACGCTGCATGAGGAATGCGGTGTCTTTGGCATCCTGGGACACCCGGACGCGGCCACGCTGACTGCGCTTGGCTTGCATGCACTGCAGCATCGCGGACAGGAGGCTGCCGGCATCGTCAGCTTCGACGGAAAGCAGTTCCATTCCGAACGCCAGCTGGGGCTGGTCGGCGACCATTTTACCGACCCGGCCACGGTCGCCCGCATCCCCGGGCACATGGCCATGGGGCATGTGCGCTATTCGACCACCGGCGAGACAATCCTGCGCAATGTGCAGCCGCTTTTCGCCGAGTTGGAAGTGGGCGGCATCGCCATCGCCCACAACGGCAATTTCACCAACGGGCTGACACTGCGGCGCAACCTGATCGCCCAGGGCGCCATCTGCCAATCGACCTCCGATACCGAGGTGGTGCTGCATCTGATCGCCCGCAGCCAGAAGACCGCTTCCAGCGACCGCTTCATTGACGCGCTCGGACATCTCGAAGGCGCCTTTTCGCTGGTTGCCCTCACCCGCACCAAGCTGATCGGCGCGCGCGATGCCAATGGCATCCGGCCGCTGGTCCTGGGCGAACTCGACGGCAAACCGATCTTCGCCTCCGAGACCTGCGCGCTCGACATCATCGGCGCCAAGTTCATCCGCGACGTCGAGAACGGCGAGGTGGTGATCTGCGAAATTCAACCCGATGGCAGCATCACCGTCGACTCGCTGAAGCCGTTCGCGCCGCGCCCGGAGCGGATGTGCCTGTTCGAATACGTCTATTTCGCGCGGCCGGATTCCATGGTCGCGGGCCGCTCGGTCTACGGGGCGCGCAAGCGCATGGGCGTCAACCTCGCCAAGGAAGCGCCGGTCGAAGCCGACGTGGTCGTGCCGGTGCCGGATGGCGGCACGCCAGCGGCGATCGGGTACGCCCAGCAGAGCGGTATTCCGTTCGAGCTCGGGATCATCCGCAACCACTATGTGGGCCGCACCTTCATCGAGCCGACGCAGTCGATCCGCGCCTTTGGGGTCAAGCTCAAGCATTCCGCCAACCGGGCCGAGATCGCGGGCAAGCGCGTCGTGCTGATCGACGATTCCATCGTGCGCGGCACCACCTCGGTCAAGATCGTGCAGATGATCCGCGAAGCCGGCGCCCGCGAGGTGCATATCCGGGTGGCGAGCCCGATGATCTTCCATTCGGACTATTACGGCATCGACACGCCTGACCCGGAAAACCTGCTCGCCAACCAGCATGCGGACCTTGCCTCGATGTGCCGTTTCATCGGGGCAGACTCGCTGGCTTTCCTCTCGATCGACGGCCTCTACGAAGCGGTGGGCGGCGAGAAGCGCGACAACCGCAATCCCCAATTCACCGACCACTATTTCACCGGCGACTATCCCACCCCCCTCACCGACCTCAACGGACGGCAGAAGAACGAACCGAAGAGGCTCTCGCTGATGCGGGAGGCGGGCTGAGACCGACGCCGCCGTGGCCCGCGGCGGCAGCGCCGGCGGTTCAGAATGCCGCAGACCGTCATTTCCGCTTTCGCTGGAGCGTCTTTGTGGCTAGGCACCACGCAGTTCCAATTTCACGGGCGGCGCAGCGACCATGATCGACACAAAAGACCTCTCCGGAAAGGTGGTGCTCGTCACCGGGGCCTCGCGCGGCATCGGCTATGCGGCCGCACGGGAAGCGTCGCGGCGTGGCGCGCACGTGATCGCGATAGCGCGCACGGTCGGCGGCCTCGAGGAACTGGACGACGAGATTCAGACCGATGGCGGCTCGGCCACCTTGGTACCGCTCGATCTCAAGGATGGCGACGGCATAGACAGGCTGGGGGCGGCGATCTTCGAGCGCTGGGGGCGCCTGGACGGGCTTATCGGCAATGCCGCGCTGCTGGGCACGCTGACGCCCCTGGCGCATGTCGCGCCGGACGAGTTCGAAAAGGTGATGGCTATCAATGTCACCGCCAATTACCGGCTGCTGCGCTCGCTGGACCTGCTGTTGCGGCAGTCGGAGGCGGGGCGCGCGGTGTTCGTCTCCTCGTCCTCGGCCCGTTCGGCCAAGCCCTATTGGGGGCTCTACGCAGCGAGCAAGGCCGCGCTCGAGGCATTGGTGAAGAGCTATGCCAGCGAGGTCTCGGTCACCAACGTGAAGGTAAACGTCTTCTATCCCGGCGCGGTGCGCACCGCGATGCGGGCCAAGGCCATGCCGGGAGAAGATCCAGAAACACTACCCAAGCCAGAAGCGGTCGCCCCCAAACTCGTGGACATGGTGAGCCCGGCCTTCGCGCAGACGCGCATGCTGTACGACTTCGCCAAGGGCGAGTTGAGCGCGCTGTAGGAAGTTGCGTCAGGCAGGCCGTATCCGGCCTACAGCCTCGTCACCAGCACCTTGTCGATGCGGCGGCCGTCGAGATCGAGCACCTCGAACTTCCACCTGCCGCGCTCGAAATGCTCGCCGACCGCCGGCAGGTGATTGAGTTCGGCGAGGACGAAACCGGCCACCGTCTCGTAATCGGGATCCTTGGGCACCGGCACGCCGAGCCGGTCCTTGAACTCGTCGACCGGCATCCAGCCCGAAACCAGAAAGGAACCGTCCTCGCGGGTGACGAAGGCGGGCTCCTCGCCCTCCTCCTCCTGAAAGCCGCCAGTGATCGCCTCGAGGATGTCGCCGGCGGTGACGACGCCCTCGAAATGCCCATACTCGTCGAAGACCAGCGCCATATGCACCACCGAGGAGCGGATGGCCTTTAGCACATGCAGTGAGTCGGAACGGTCCATCACCACCGGGGCCTGGCGCACCATCGCGCGCGCATCGAACGGTTTTCCCTCGGCGAACATGTTGATCAGGTCCTTGCGGACGATGACGCCGATAATCGAATCCGGACCACCGTCCTGTACCGGGAGCATCGAACGGTGGGTGGCGCGCAACTTGGTAAGGATTTCCTCGGTCGACTCGGAGAGATCGACCAGTTCCACATCGGGCCGCGGCGTCATCAGGCCGCGCGCCGAGCGGTCGGCGAAACGCATGACGCCCGAGATCATACTGCGTTCCTCGCTTTCGAGCACGCCGGCGCTTTCGGCCTCGGCGATGATGGTCTTGACCTCCTCGTCGGTCACCCGCTCTCCGGTTTCGCCGCGCTGGCGCAGGAGGGTCAGCACCGCGCGGCCGGAGACATCGAGAAGCCAGACCAGCGGTGCCGCGGCCGTGGCGATGAAGGCCATGGTTGGCGCCACGCGGATGGCGATGCGTTCGGGATCGCGCAGGGCGATCTGCTTGGGCACCAGTTCCCCGATGATCAGCGTGAGATAGGTGATGACGACGACGACGATCCCGACGCCGGTCGCATCGGCGATGCCCGCGTCCACGCCCACCTCCTCGAGTCCGCCGCCGAGCCGGTGACCGAGCGTCGCGCCGGAAAACGCGCCCGACAACACGCCCACAAGGGTAATGCCGATCTGCACCGATGAGAGGAACTTGCCGGGATCATCGCCCAGCTTGAGCGCGATATTGGCACCCCTCTTGCCATCGGCGGCAAAGACCTTCAGCCGCGCCGGTCGCGAGGAGACAACCGCCAATTCGGACATGGAAAGCAGGCCGTTGACGACGATCAGCACGGCAACGATCAGGATTTCAACGAGCAATGGCGTCAATTCGTCTTGCGGCCCCGCACCCAGCAGCGGGTCGCTTGGGCAGAGGAGTTATAGCGGCAAGAAAGCGAATAGCGAATAGGGAGCAGGGGGAAGGCCACTCACCGCCTTCGAATCTCGCCCCAATTCGACACTCGCCATTCGCCATTTTCCGCTCAACCGAGCTTTCGACCCTTGTCCTCGCTTACGAACGGGTTCTTGCCGCCGCGCACCCACATGCGGATGGGCGTGCCGGGCATGTCGAAGGCGTCGCGCATGCCGTTGACCAGATAACGCAGATACGATGCGGGCAGCGCCTCAGGACGGGACGCAAAGAGGATGAAGCTCGGCGGCCGCATCTTGGCCTGGGTCATGTAGCGGATTTTGAGCCGGCGGCCGGAGACCGCCGGCGGCGGATGCCCCTCGATCATGCCGGCGAGCCAGCGGTTGAGCCGGGCCGTCGAGATATGGCTGTTCCATTTCTTCTCGACCGAGAAGATCGCCTGCATCAGCCGGTCGATGTTGCGGCCCCGCAGGCCCGAGATGGTTACCAGCGGGACGCCGCGGAGCTGCGGCAGCAGCCGCTCGCAGGCCTCGCGCAGCGAGGCCAGGGCGGCGTTCTTGTCCTCGACCAAGTCCCATTTGTTGACGGCGATGACCAGCGCCCTGCCCTCGCGCTCGACCAGATCGGCGAGGGTCAGGTCCTGCCTTTCGAAAGGCATGGCGGCATCGAGCAAAAGCACCACCACCTCGGCATACTGGATGGAGCGCAGTGCGTCGCCCACCGCCAGCTTTTCGAGCTTTTCAGTGACCCGGGCACGGCGGCGGATGCCGGCGGTATCGACCAGATTGATGGTGCGCCCTTCCCACTCCCAGGGCACCAGGATCGAGTCGCGGGTGATCCCCGCTTCCGGGCCCGTCAGCACCCGGTCCTCGCCGACCATGCGGTTGATCAGCGTCGACTTGCCGGCATTGGGGCGGCCGATGATGGCGACGTTGAGGTAGCGCTTGGGGTTCCAGCGCAAGGGCGGCCCCTCTTCAGTCGATCCGTCATCCTCGGGCAGATCGATGTCGACTTCGGGCAATTGGTCGTCGACAGGCGGCCTTTCGGCCTCGGCTTCGGCGGCGGCCTTGTCGACCGCTTGCGACACGATGGCGTGGAGATCGGCAAGCCCCAGCCCATGCTCGGCGGAAAGCGCAACCGGCTCGCCGAAGCCGAGCCGATAGGCCTCCAGCAGCCCGGGCCCGGCCTCGCGGCCCTCGGCCTTGTTGGCGATCAGGTGCACATCCTTGCCCGCCTTGCGCAGCACCTGGGCAAAACGCTGGTCGAGCGGGGTGACCCCGGCTCGGGCGTCGATCATGAACAGGATGACATCGGCATCCCGGATCGCCATTTCCGTCTGCCGCCGCATCCGGTCCTCGAGGCTGCCGTCGGTGACATCCTCATAACCGGCCGTATCGAGAACCTGGAACTTGAGGTCGGCGATGCGGCCTTCGGCCTCGCGGCGATCGCGGGTGACGCCGGGCGTATCGTCGACCAGCGCGATCTTGCGCCCGACCAGCCGGTTGAACAGCGTGGACTTGCCGACGTTGGGACGCCCGACAATGGCAACGGTAACGCTCATGCGCGGTCCTTCAGTGCAGCGGGCCGGGAGACGGCTAGTTGCCGGTCGCTTCGCCTTCGGCCGGAGTGGCCGCGGCGCCCTCGGCCGGAGGTGTCACGTCCATCGCCGGAGCATCGCCCACCGACGGTGCGGCTTCGGTGGCCTCCGCGGCGGTCACCGCTCCTTCCGCAATCAACTGGGCGACATAGACCTGGATGCGGCCGCGCAATTCCTGCGATGCCAGGGGATCATTGAGAATCGCCTCGAACGTCTCGCGGGCCGCATTGACGTCGCCGGCCTTGTATTGAGCAAGACCCATGGCCTCGCGCGCCGCGTTGCGCATCGGGTTCTCGGGCGCCAGGAGTCCGCCGATGCGCTGCTGCACCGCCGCCACGTCACCGGCATCGACAAGCAGATAGGCGCCCAGCACCAGGGCAAGTTCGCGAATGCGGGCGTTGGTCTCCGAGGTCGCCAGCGCGTCATAGGCGGCAATGGCCTCAGCCGTCTTGCCATCCTGCGCCAGCAGACCTGCTTGCCGGAAGCGCGCCAGCGTCGGATAACCGCCGGAGCCTTCGGCTGCGACCCGGTTCAGCGCTTCCTGGGCCGCGGCAATGTCGGTGCCTTCGGCCAGCTCGAGCGCCGCATAGAACTGGTCTGACGAACGGGCGGCGTTGGATTTCTGCCACCAGCTCCAGCCCTCGTTGACGGCGACGATCACCACGATCGCGACGGCGGCGCCGATCACATAGGGCCCGAAGCGCTTCCAGAGCGCGCGCATGCGGTCGCCTCGCAGTGCTTCATCGACTTCGCGGAGCAGGGTATCGTTGGACATGAAGGGCCTTGATCGTTCAGTCGCGTCGTCCGGAACAGCGCAAGCGGCTCTCGTGGGGAACGCTCAGTTGAGTTGAAATCGCCGGCACAATAGTGGTGCGGTCGGGCGAATGCAAACTGATCCGCGCCGTAACGCATTGTTGCGGCCTCACGCGCATGTCGTCATGCTATAATGATCCGGAAATCGCTGTTAAGACAGCAGAAACGGGGCGCGGCTAAGCTTCACGCATAGCATTTTGCGAGTGAGTTCCATGTCGCGCCGCATTCTTCTTGCTCTTTTCTTCCTCTTCGCCGCCGCGCCAGCCTTCGCCGCCGACATTCTGGTTGTCATCGATATCAAGACGCAGACCATGCAGGTGCGCGTCGACGGTGTGACCAAGTATCGCTGGGACGTATCGACCGGCCGCAAGGGATACTCGACCCCTGCCGGGCGCTATCAGCCGATCCGCATGCACAAGAAGTGGTACTCCCGCAAGTACGACAACGCACCCATGCCAAACGCCATCTTCTTTCACCGCGGTTACGCCATTCACGGCACCACCGAAATCAAGCGGCTCGGCCGCGTCGCCTCGCATGGCTGCGTAAGGCTGCATCCGGACAATGCGGCGACGCTATTCGCGCTGGTCAAACAAATGGGCACCGAGAACACCGTCATCCGGATCAAGAGCTAGGCTCTACCGGCGCCGAATTCGCCAGTGTACGATGCCGGCGGGGGGCTCCTTCAGTGAAACGCAAATCCGCCATCGCCGCGCTGCTCGCCTGGGGGTTGCTCACAGTTCCCGCCGGGGCGGGACGCCTCATCGAGCCGCAACTGCACATCGCCAAAGGCGGAACGACGCCGCAGGTCGCCCTGACGCTGGATGCCTGTTCCGGCGGGGTGGATGAGCGCATCCTCGACACCATCATCGACAATGCCATTCCGGCAACCGTGTTTGTCACCGGGCGGTGGCTGGCGGCGAACCCTGTGGCCGTCACCAGGCTCCTCGCCTACCCGGAGCTGTTCGAAATCGAAGACCATGGCGCCAACCACATCCCGGCGGTTATCGGCGACGACAGGCCTTACGGCCTGATGCCCGCCGGCACGGCGGAGGGTGTGCGCCGCGAGGTGGAGGGAGGCGCCGAAGCCGTTCTCTCGGTCACCGACACCCATCCACGATGGTACAGGGGCGCCGCCGCGCTCTACAGCGCCGATGCCCTTGCGCTCATCCATGCCCTGGGATTCAGCGTCGCCGGTTTTTCCCTCAATGCCGATCTTGGTGCATCCGCGTCCGCCGCCGTCACCGCCGCACGGATCGCGGCCGCCCAGGATGGAGATGTCATCATCGCCCATATGAACCAACCCAAGCGCGCGTCGGGCGCCGGTGTGGCCAAAGGCATTCTGACGCTGAAAGCGAAGGGCTTCCGCTTCGTTCGGCTGGCTGACGTTGAGGCCGTCGAGGAGTAGCTCCCGGATCAACCGAACGGGGCCGTGCCGAACAGGACGCCGTGCAGCCAGAACGCGAAAAGCGCGTAGAGCACGGCACCGGCAAGGACCGCGACGAGATCGCTGCGCGGCCGCAGGACAGAAGGCGCCGGGTCACCGCGGGGAATGACGGCCACCCGGTTGACCGCCGAATAGACCAGGAACGAGCCGAACAGGAGCAGCGAGGCGAGGTCGCCATTGGCAAGCAGGTGACCAAGGGCCCAGAGCATGACGCCGACCAGCATCGGGTGCCTGACCCATTTCTTGATGTATCCGGCCGGCATGTTGGCGGCGGCCAGCAGGATGAAGGCGACGAGCACCAGCAGCGAGGCGGCGTGCCGGCCCCAGGCGGGCGGCTCAAAGATCTCGGGGGCGTCCGGGCGGAAAAGAATCCAGCCCCAGATGATCAGCGCGAAACCGGCAAGCGAAACGAGTGAGTAGAGGCCCTTCCAGATGCCAGGGGCGCTGGCCAGTTGCGCCTCGCGAAAGCCGCCGGCGACCATGCGCACCGAATGGACGACGAAGAAGACGACAAGGCCAAGGATCAGAACCCACATTGCGACGCTCCCCCCGATGCGATGAAGATGAGGGGTGGGCGGCTGATGCGCAAGGGGGACGGAGCGGGCGGCATCTGACGCGGTGCTCGGCTTTGGACTGGCAGAGGGGCGAGGCGCGCCCCGATCTGCTCATCGAAGCGGTCATCGATTTGTGAAGCCGGTCCAGCGCGCGCCTCCGTCCCACCTCTGCGTCAGCCTCACAAAACCTCGAACATCCATCAACCGCTTGCGATCCGTCGTTGATGCGCCCGGCATCTGCCGCTAACCTTGCCTCCCATGCCGTCAGAATCGAAACATAAGAATTCAGCGCCGGCGCGCGCCGCGCCCAAGGAGGCGAGGGTGCGCAAAGGCGCGCGCGCCCACGCCATCCTCCATCGGCCGGCGGCGCCTCAGGGCTGGGATACCAGCGACGAACACGAAGTGGAGCTGCGCCGCTGGCGCGGGCGCACGGAAATCACCGCCGTGGAGGCGCTGGAGCCGGATCATCCGGTCTTCGGTGCGTTTCGGACGCGGTCCGAAAGCGGAACCGCCTATGAAGTCGAGATCAGAACGCTGGGCGGCTTCGACAATAGTTGCGGCTGCATCGATCATCAGGTCAACGGCCTCGGGACCTGCAAGCACATAGAGGGCGTGCTGGCGGGACTGCGGCGCCGTGGCGTCCGGGCGTTCCATCGAGCCGCCGCGGAAGGCTCGCCGCGGGTCGAGCTTTTCCTGCGTCGGCGCGGCGACCCAGCGCCGGCGCTGGATTGGCCACGCAACGCCGACGCCGCGACCGGGGCAGTCAGGGCCTGGCTGGCGCCGTGGCTCGATCCGCAAGGTCAGCTTCGGCTCGAACCGGCCCAGATCGAGGAACTGGCCAGCGCTGTGGGCACCGCACCACCCGAGGTCCGCGAGCATATGCGCGTGTCCCGCCACTTCGGCCCTTGGCTGGCGCGAGGCCGGCGGGAGCGTTCGCGTCGGGACGACCGGGCGGCGTTTCTCGCGGAGGTCGACCGCGGCGCGGAAAGTTTCGACCGGTTGCGTTACCCCCTGCTGCCCTACCAAAGGGAAGGCATGATGCATCTGGCGTTCGGGGAGCGCGCCCTGCTCGCCGATGAAATGGGCCTGGGCAAGACCGTTCAGGCCATCGCCGCCTGCGAGTTGCTAGCCCACCGCAAGGGCGTTGCGCGCGTTTTGGTGGTTTGTCCGGCGTCGCTGAAAGCGGAATGGGAGGAGCAGATCAACCGCTTCACCGACCGCCCTGCGCAAGCCGTGTTCGGAGCGCGAGCGGCGAGGCTCGCCGCCTATCGGCGACCGCCCTTCTTCACGATCGTCAACTACGAGCAAGTGTTGATCGACGCCGAGGCCATCAACGAACAGCTCGCACCGGATGTGGTGATCCTGGACGAGGCGCAGCGGATCAAGAACTGGCACACCAAGACCGCGCGGAAGGTGAAATCGCTACGCTCGCCCTACGCCTTCGTGCTGACCGGCACGCCTGTGGAGAACCGCATCGACGAACTCTACTCGATCGTCCAATACCTCGATCCGGAATTGGTCGGGCCCCTGTTTCGCTTCAACCGCAGCTTCTATGAGCTCGACGAGCGGGGCCGGCCCGTCGAATACCGCAATCTGGCCGAGCTGCGGCGGCGGGTGGAGCCGGTGCTGCTGCGTCGGCGCAAATCGGACGTGGAAACCGAGCTGCCAAGCCGTTCGGTGAAGACCTATCTCGTCCCCATGGCCCCGGAGCAGGCGGCGCGCTACGAGGACTACCGCGCACCCGTCGCCAGGCTCGTCGCTCTGGCCAAGCGCCGCCCGCTCACTCCGGCGGAGTTCGACCGGCTGCAGATGCTGCTGGCCTGCATGCGGATGATCTGCGACACGCCAGCCATTCTCGACCCGGAGTGTCGCGTCTGCCCCAAGCTGGAGGAGCTGGAGGGCGTGCTGGGCGACCTGCTGCAGGAACCCGACCGCAAGATCATCATCTTTTCCGAGTGGGAACGGATGTTGGAGTTGGTCCGCGAGTTGGCCGCCGAGCTCGGAGTGGAGGTGGCCTGGCATACCGGTTCGGTCCCGCAGGTGCGTCGTCGCGAGGAGATCAACCGCTTCAAACAGGACCCCAACTGTCGTCTCTTCCTGTCGACTGACAGCGGCAGCGTGGGCCTGAACCTGCAGGCCGCGAGCGCGGTCGTGAACATCGACCTGCCCTGGAACCCCGCCAGGCTCGAACAGCGCATCGCCAGGGCGTGGCGAAAGCACCAGACCCGCTCGGTGACCGTGGTCAACCTGGTCACCGAGGGCAGCATAGAGCACGCAATTCTGCATCTGCTGAACGTCAAGCAGGCGTTGGCCGACGGCCTGTTGGACGGACTGGGCGACATCGGCGAGCTGAAGATGCCGTCAGGAAAGGGCGCGCTCGTCGAGCGTATGCGCTCGATGTTGGAAGCCGCAGACAGGCTGGGCCCGCGCATCGTCTCGCCGGAGGATGCCGCGGCCGAAGACCTGCGCCGCCGCCACGGGGACCGTGTGTTGCGGATCGAAGTCCAGACGGGACTGAATGGCGCCATACGCATGCTGGCCGTTCTCGATCTGGAGGCCGAGGCGCTGGCCAATGAGGCGGAGCTGCTGGGGCGGCGCGAAGACGCCGCGGCCCTTCCGATCGAAGCGGTCGATCGCGCCACATGGCTGGCGCTGCGCCGCCTGGCGAGCTCAGGGATCCTCTCGCTAACCGGAGGGCCGCGTCGCGTCTTGCATGTTTCGCCCGACCTCGCCGATCCCGGTCCGATCGCGGAAGATCCCGCAAGGCGGGCAAGCGGGTGGCGCACCGAAGCCGAGCGAGCGGTCAAGATGGCCACAGTGCTCGCGGCCGGCGGCTTTCCGGAAGAGACGCCGCCCCTGCTCGCGAAAGCGCTTCGCTGCGCTGTCGCCGCTCGCCTGAGCGTATCCGGCGAGGGGCCAGCCGATGCATTGCTGGTGGAGCCCGAGCAGGTGCGCCGCTTCATCGAACCCGGTGACCTGTCTTCGGAAGCCGCGCGCGTGCTTGCATCCCTGCAGCCTGGCTCGCGAGCGCCTACGGCGGCCGACGCGGCCGATCTGGCGCAATCGGCCGCCCGGCTGGTGGCCGCCCTGGGCGCCGGCCCTGCTTCGTCCGCTTCTGAAACCCTGGCCGAACCTCCGGGTAGTCGCCCCGCTCCTGACGATCAACCGCACCGCCGAGAACCTCCCGCCAACCTACCCTAATGCCGCCGGAAGTATCCGAAACCCGCCGATTCCCGTCATTCCCACTCTATCGTCCCCGGCGGCTTGCTGGTCACGTCATAGACCACACGATTGATGCCCCGGACCTCGTTGATGATGCGCGTCGCGGTGCGGCCGAGGAAGTTCATGTCGAACTGGTAGAAATCGGCCGTCATGCCGTCGACCGAGGTGACGGCGCGCAGGGCGCAGACGAACTCATAGGTCCGCCCGTCGCCCATGACCCCCACCGTCTGCACCGGCAGCAGCACCGCGAAGGCCTGCCAGATCCTGTCGTACTGGCCGGACTTGCGGATCTCGTCGAGGTAGATGGCATCGGCCTTGCGCAGAATGTCGAGCTTTTCGCGCGTGATGCCGCCGGGGCAACGGATGGCGAGGCCGGGCCCGGGAAACGGGTGCCGGCCGACGAAGCGCTCGGGCAGGCCCAGTTCGCGGCCCAGCGTCCGCACTTCGTCCTTGAACAATTCGCGCAGCGGCTCGACCAGCTGCATGTGCATGCGCTCGGGCAGGCCGCCGACATTGTGGTGGCTCTTGATGGTGACCGAGGGACCGCCGGTGAACGAGACGCTTTCGATCACGTCGGGATAAAGCGTGCCCTGGGCAAGGAAATCGGCGCCGCCGAGCTTTTTGGCCTCGGCATCGAAGGTCTCGATGAAAAGCCGGCCGATGGTCTTGCGCTTGGTTTCGGGATCGCTCTCGCCTTCGAGCGCCGAGATGAAGTCGTCGGCGGCGTCCACATGCACCAGCGGGATGTTGTAGTGGTCCCGGAACATGGAGACGACCTCGTCGGCCTCATTGTGCCGCATCAGGCCGTGATCGACGAAGACGCAGATCAGCTGCTCGCCGATCGCCTCGTGGATGAGGATGGCGGCGACCGAGGAGTCGACGCCCCCGGAAAGGGCGCAAATCACCCTGCCCTTGCCCACCTGGGCGCGGATCTTCTCGACGGCGCGCTGGCGATAGGCCGACATCGTCCAGTTGGCAGGGATGCCGCAAATCCGGTGCACGAAATTGGCGTAGAGCTCCGCCCCGTCGGGCGTGTGCACCACTTCGGGGTGGAACTGCACGGCCCAGATGCGGCGAGCCTCGTC
>JAUXUM010000081.1 GCA_030680995.1 Devosia sp. | reverse complement strand
GATTGTCCCCGTAGAGCAGCGGCCCGAGCTTTTCCGACATGCCCCAATCGGAGGCCAGGGCGCGGGCGAGCCCGGTGGCCAGCTGGAGGGCGGCCGTAGCGCCCGAGGTCACCGTATCAGTGCCGAAGATCTCCTCCTCGGCGACCCGGCCACCCATGGCCACGGCGAGGTCGGCATAGGCCTTGCGGCGGGTGAGCGACACCTGATCGCGTTCGGGCAGGCGCATCACCATGCCCAGCGCCCGCCCGCGCGGAATGATGGTGGCCTTATGGATCGGATCGGATGCATCCATCTTGATGGCGAGCAGCGCATGCCCCGCCTCATGATAGGCCGTGAGCTTCTTGTCCTCTTCGGTGAGCGAGAGCGTGCGACGCTCGGCGCCCATCATCAGCTTGTCCTTGGCATCCTCGAACTCGGCCATGGTGACGAACCGCTTGTTGCGCCGCGCCGCCAGCAGCGCCGCCTCGTTGACCAGGTTCATGAGATCGGCGCCCGAGAAGCCGGGAGTGCCGCGGGCCAGAATCTTGAGGTCCACATCGGGCGCGAGCGGCACCTTGCGGATATGCACCTTGAGGATGCGTTCGCGGCCGATGACGTCCGGATTGGGCACCACCACCTGGCGGTCGAAGCGGCCCGGACGCAGCAGCGCCGGGTCGAGCACATCCGGCCGGTTCGTGGCGGCGATCAGGATGACGCCCTCATTCGCTTCGAAGCCGTCCATCTCGACCAGGAGCTGGTTGAGGGTCTGTTCGCGTTCGTCGTTGCCGCCGCCCAGACCGGCGCCGCGATGACGGCCGACAGCGTCGATTTCGTCGATGAAGATGATGCAAGGGGCGTTCTTCTTGGCCTGCTCGAACATGTCGCGCACGCGGGACGCGCCGACGCCGACGAACATTTCGACGAAGTCGGAACCGGAAATGGTGAAGAACGGCACATTGGCTTCGCCGGCCACGGACCGGGCCAGTAGCGTCTTGCCGGTACCCGGGGGACCGACCAGCAGCACACCGCGCGGAATCTTGCCGCCCAAACGCTGGAACTTGCCTGGATCGCGCAGGAATTCGACGATCTCCTCGAGGTCCTGTTTGGCCTCGTCAACGCCGGCGACGTCCTCGAATGTCACCTTGCCCTGCGTTTCCGTCAGCAGCTTGGCCCGCGACTTGCCGAAGCCCATGGCCCCGCCGCGCCCGCCGCCCTGCATCTGGCGGATGAAGAAGAACCACACGCCGATGATGACGATGAACGGCAGCCAGGAGGAGAGCAGGACCGACCAGAACGGGCTCGATTCCGGCGCCCGTGCAGTGATCTGCACGCCGCGCTGCTCAAGGCGGGAAACGATATCGGCACCCTGCGGAAGCACGGTCTCGAACCGCGATCCGTCGCGCAAATTGCCTGAAACTACATTGTCGGTGATGGTGACGCTCGTCACGCTGCCGGCATCAACGTCGCTCACGAACTGGCTGTAGCTCTTGTCGGTTACCGAAATCGACCGGGTGGACGACTGGAAGACCTGGAACAGGCCCATCAGCATGAAGAGGATTACGAGCCAGATGGCGAAGTTCCGAAAGTTGACGTTCATTAATCATGTCCTGCACGGCCAGCATGAGGTCAGCCGGCGATTGGGCGAAATGTAAGCCCGCCACTAAGGCCTTACAAGGGCAAGACCTGCGTCCGATTGGACCAAAAGTCCACAGAGCTTGCATTGTGTCAGTTAATACGCAGTCACGGCACCGACGGTTCCTTGCGTCGGCGCGCCACCGCGTCGGCCCGACCCGGCTCCTTGCCGATACGGATGGTCTCGCCGTCCGAACGGACGATACAGCCGTGCAGGGTTGTGCGCGCCCGCTCGCGGATGAGCCGATCGGTCAGCGCCTCCACCGCGGCAAGCGCGTGCGGCTTCCGCCGGTCCCCGACCCGATCCAGCGCCCGGCCCACCACCCGCACTGCGACCGTACGCGGCAGGCTCATCAGCAGCGCCCGATCGATCTGCACGGTCTTGAGGAGATCGCTGACCGAAACCTCGGCAAAGGCCCGGCTCGTCAGGTTTTCCAGCGCGCGGTCCGCGTCGCGCATGCGCTCGGCGAACCGCGCAAGGCGCTTCGCATCAAGCCCGAGCGCCGCGAGTTGCGGCATCACCTGCCGCCAGCGGACACGCTCATAGCCGAGGTCGCTGTTGCTCGGATCCGCGACCGGGACGATCCCCGCCGCATCGACCACCTTGCGCAGTTCGGCCGGTTCGATGCCGAGAAGCGGGCGGACGATCCTGAGATCGCCGATCTGTGAAAAATAGTCCATGCCGCGCAGCCCCTCGAGACCGCTGCCATGCGCCATCCGCATCAGCACGGTCTCGGCCTGGTCGCCCAGGTGATGGGCGGTAAGGAGCGTCTCCACGTCATCTTCGCGCAGCGCCTCGGAAAACAGGCGATAGCGGGCAAGGCGCGCCGCCGCCTGAATCCCGCTGGCGGGTTTGTCTCCCTCCCAACGCAACGAACGGGCCTTGAAGCCGAGCTTGCCCGCCTCGCGCACGACAAAGGCCGCCTCGTCCGCAGCTTCCGGCCGAAGGCCGTGATCGACGGTATAGACGATGAACCTGTCCCGTTGGGCGTCGTCACGTGCACAGCGGCGCGCCAGCAGCATCAGTGCGAGGCTGTCGGGACCGCCGGAAACGGCGAGACCCAGACGCCGGCAGTCATCGAGGGGCGCAAACAGCGCGTCCGCATCGATGGTGTCCAGCACCCGGCTCAGACGGGGCATTGCGCCTTGCTCTTCTCTTCATTGAGCCGCTGCAGGAAGGCCGGAGACAGATTGGTATGGCGTTTCAGCAAGATAAAGAAGGTTCGGCAGGCCACCTCCTGCTCGCCCGCGCCACTTAGCGCGATACCAAGCTTGAGCATCAGGTCCGCGGCGCGCGGCGATTGCTGGTACTTCTGGTAGCCCTCGGCCAGAACCAGCGCCGCATCGTCATAGGCGCCGCGCTGAATCAGCGCCTCGCCGAGCCAGTTGGTGGCGTCGGGCGCCTGCGGATCGTCGGGATAGAGCGCGATGAACTGCTGGAACTGGTCTTCGGCGAAAGCATAGTCGCCGCGCACGATCGCGTCATAGCCCGCCGCATATTGGGCATCGGCATCGCCGCTGGAGACTCGCCCGCCATCGAGCGACAGGTCGAGCGGCCGGCTGCCGCCCAGGGTGATATCGTCTCCGCTGAGCGTTCCCAGCGTGTCATTGCCGCCTGTCCCTTTGCTGCCGACCAGCGGATCGGCGGATTCGCCGAGATCGTCCATCGGCGCACCGGCGCCAAGATCGGTCGTCGCGGCCGGGTCCTGCGGCGCCGGATCCGGCAGGGCCTGGGTATCGGCAGTCGCGGCCGGGTCCTGCGGCAACACCTCTGGCTGCATCACGCCGCCAGATCGGGCTGCCGCATCAGGTTTTCCCCCGGCACCGCCTTCCAGCTGCTGGAAGCGGAATTCATTGTCTTCCGTCATCCGCTCGATCAGCGTCTGCATCTGGGTCAACTGGAACTGCAGGCCTTCCATCTGGCCGGTCAGAAGCCTGATCTGCTCCTGCAGTTCCTGGATCTGCAGGGCGAGTTGCGCCGCTTCCCGGCTCTGCGCGACATGAATGCGCGCGCGTTCGCCGATATCGGCCTGTGGCACCGGCGCGGTAAAGGCGCTGAAGATAGCATTGGGCAGGGGAGTGCTCGGGCTGGCGCCGGCGGCGACCAGCGCCGGCGCCAGCAGACCCGCCGCGACCGCGGCGACATAGGCCGCAGTCCGCTTGAGCCGCCCGGAAATTCTGGGAAATGTCACGTTGGTTCTCCGTCAAAAGCTGACCGCCACCACCTGAAGATCAGCGCCGCTCGAATAAAGTACAATCTGGTCAAAAAAAAAGCGCGCGGAACCGGCCGGGCAATGGTCTGTTGAAGAGGACGCCGGAATAGAAAGCGCCGGGCCCGAAAATCGGCGCCCGGCGCTTATGCCTCCAGTTTTGAAACTGGACCTATTGGACGACGGTCACCGCGCGCCGGTTCTGCGACCAGCAGGAAATGTCGTTGCAGATCGCCACCGGCCGCTCCTTGCCGAAGGACTTGGTGGTGATGCGTCCCGGGTTCACGCCCTTGCTGACCAGATAGTTGACCACTACCGAGCCGCGGCGGGCACCGAGCGCGATGTTGTATTCGCGCGTGCCGCGCTCATCCGCGTGACCTTCGATCAGGATGCGGTAGTTGGTGTAGCGGTTGAGCCAAACCGCCTGCTTGTCCAGGGTCTGCTGCGCTGTCGGCGTCAGCGCCGAGGAGTCGGTCTCGAAGAAGACGCGATCGCCCACCGTCACCAGGAATTCCTGCTGGCTGCCCGGAGCGCCGCCGCCCGGGCCGAGATTGCCGACGCCGGTTGTCGGGGTGCGCGAACACGCCGCCACCGCGACGACGAGAGCCACCAGCACGACGCCGCGCAGGAAGCCGATAAGGGGCGTTACGGAACGCATCCGGGTTTATCTCCTAGGAAGTGTAATTTGAGGACCGATTTTTACCGCCCGTTATCTTAAGGCGCGGTTCCCGGATACGGTTAATTGTTTGCCATTCTGTCCGCAATGTGGCCTGAAACCGGGCTTTTCCGCAGTGTTGCATTTATGCATAACAAAACTTTCGTCCCAGGCCCGCCGTGGCAACGCGAAACTGCCCCGGGCCGCCGGACTAGGTCCGCAGCGGCGACCAGGCCGGATCGGAGGCGAAGCTTTCGGTGGGAATCTGCTGCTCGTTCCGACCCCAGATGTCGACCGAATAGAGGCTCGGGCCGGCATCCCCGCCCGGATCGCGGAAGAACATGATCACGCGGCCGTTCGGCGCCCAGGTGGGCCCCTCGGCGTGGAAGCTTGAGGCGAGGAGCCGTTCGCTGGACCCGTCGGGCCTCATGATGCCGATATGGAACTGCCCGCCGGACTGCCGGGTGAACGCGATGAGGTCGCCCTTGGGTGACCAGACGGGCGTTGAATAGGTGCCCTCGCCATAGGAGATCCGCTGCGCGCCGCCGCCGCCCGCACCCATGATGTAAAGCTGCTGGCTGCCGCCGCGATCGCTTTCGAAGACGATGCGCCCGCCGTCAGGCGAGTAGGAGGGGCTGGTGTCGATCGCCGCGCCAGAGGTGAGTTGAGCCGGCTGGCTGGAACCAATCGGCAGCGCGTAGATGTTGGTGGTGCCGCCGGTCTCCACGGAGAAGGCGATGGTCGAGCCGTCCGGCGAGAACCGCGGCGAGAACGTCATTTGACCGAAGCTGCCGAGGCGCTGCTGCTTGCCGGTGCTCAGGTCGAGCAGGTAGACCTGTGGATTGCCGTCCTCGAAATTGAGATAGGTCAGCATCTGCCGGGTGGGGGAGAAGCGCGGCGTCAGCGCCAGCGACTTGCCCGAAGTGATGTACTGCACATTGGCGCCGTCCTGATCCATGATGGCCAGCCGCTTGGTGCGGTTGGCCTTGGGGCCGCTCTCGGCCACATAGACCACGCGCGTGTCGAAGTAGCCTGTCTCTCCGGCGAGGGACTCATAGATCGCGTCGGAGACGATGTGCGCAATGCGGCGGTAGCTTTGCGGATCGGTGCCGTAGGATTTCCCGACCACTTGCTGCGCCGCCTGCGTGTCCCATACCCGCACCGAGGACTGGATCTGCCCGCCGCGCTCGACCTGGCCCATGACCAGCGCGTCGACGGCAGCCGTCCGCCAGGATAGGAAATCCGGCGTGTTCTGGACATCGCCGACCCGCGTCGGCAGGCTCGCCGGATCCAGCGGCGCGAACAGGCCGGAACGCCGAAGGTTGTTGCGTACGATGTCTGCGATCTCGCGCCCGAATGACGGATCCGAGGATGCGAAATCGGGAATAGCGATCGGCAGCGGCGCGAAATTGGCGCCCGACACGACGATCTGCACCAGCGCCGAAGCCGGCGTGGCGGCGGCGAAAACGCCGCCGGCCAGTCCGAGTTTGAGCGCCGAGCGGCGGGTGATCAGGGTCATTCTCGTCTCCATTCCGTCGGGGCTTCCGCCCCCATTTGCTAAAGGTCGCTGGCGCGGAAGGTCACATCGACCTGCCGCCAGTCGTCATATTTCTCCGCGGCCAGCCGATAGGGGCCGCATTTGCGCACGGCTGTCACCGCAGCCCGGGCGATCGAGATTCCGGTCGCCGAACTGTCCTGCGCCAGGATCTGCGGGTTGCCCGAGACGCTGCCGTCGGGATTGAGGCTGACCAGCAGCCGCGCATCTGCGCGATCAAACCGTCCGTCTCGGACTGGGAGAGCCGCGCTGCCGTGCCCGTCGGCTTGCCGAGGGTCGGAGTTCCTCCCTGCCCCGTGGTCGCGCCGCGGGATTGTTCGGCGTTGATTATGTCAGAAATATCGTCGGCCGGCCGGGCCGCCGCATCTTCCCTGCGCTTGGCCTCCTGGATGCGCTTCCGTTCTTCCTCCTTCTTCCTGGCTTCGGCGGCCTTTTTCGCCTCTTCTTCTTTTTTCTTCTTTTCCTCGGCCGCCCGCTTCCGCTCGGCTTCTTGCGCCTTCTTGAAATCCGTCCGCTTCTGATCCAGCGCGGCCGTACGCATCACCGGGCGCGGCGCGACTTCGGCGGGTTCCTCGGTAACTGTGGGCGCCGCAAGAACCGGTTCCGGCGCAACCGGCTCAGGCGCCGGTTCGGGTACGGCAACGGGTTCGGGTTCCGCCTGCGGCGCGGGAGGGACGGCGGGTTCGGGCACGGGTTCCGGGGTGGGCTCGACCACCGGATCAGGCTCGGGCACGGGTTGAGGCGCAGTCTGCGTCGTCGGAACCGGCGTCGGGACCGGCGTATCCTCCGGCCTGGGCTGGTCTTCTTCAGTGTTGCCGGTCGGTTGCGCCAATTCCGCCGGCGTCTCGCTTTCCACCACCGAGGGCGTCTGAGTTTCGACGATGGTGCTGTCGAGCCGGCCTGCCCGGATGTTGGAGAACTCCTCGATCGACACCAGATCGACGGCGATCGATTCGACCGGCACGGGCTCCAGCTGCCGCGACATTCCGATGCCGACCACTGCAAGAATGATCAGCCCGGCATGTGCGATGGTGGAAACGGTCAGCCCGGTGCGCATGGCGTCAGGGCACCTGCGGTGCCTGTTCCGTGATCAGACCGATCTTCGAGTATCCCGCGCCCGAAAGGGCGCCCATGACCTTCATCACCGCGCCGTAATTGGCCGTGGTGTCGCCACGCACATAGATGCGGTCGTCGGTACCGTTGACGGCGACCGCCGCGACCCTGGTCACCAGTTCTTCCAGCGCCACCGCCTCGTCCGCAAGGAAGACCCGTCCGTCCGGCGTGACCGACACGGTGATGGGCTTGCTTTCGGTGTTCATTTGCCTTGCCTGCGTCTCGGGCAGGTCGATCGGCACGCCGACGGTCATCAGCGGTGCCGCCACCATGAACACGATCAGCAGCACCAGCATCACGTCGACCATCGGCGTGACGTTGATGTCGCTCATCGGACGGTTGCCGCCGCCGCGCCGGCGACCGCGCCGCCGACCGCCGCCCGCCCCGCCTGACGGCCCCATGCCCATCAGCGCGTGCCCCGGGCTTCGAGCTGGCGCGAAAGGATGGTGGAGAACTCGTCGGCGAAGCCTTCGAGACGGCCGATCATCTTGTTGGCGTCGCCCGACAGCTTGTTGTAGGCGATCACCGCCGGAATGGCCGCGAGCAGGCCCAGCGCGGTGGCAAAGAGCGCCTCGGCGATCGGACCGGCGACCACGGCCAGATTGGTGCTGGAGGACTGCGCGATGGCGGTAAAGGCGTTCATGATCCCCCATACCGTGCCAAAGAGGCCGATAAAGGGCGAGGCCGAGCCCACGGTGGCGAGGAAGCCGAGCCGCTTTTCGAGGTTCTCGCTTTCGCGCGAGATGGCGACGTCCAGCACCTTTTCCAGCCGCGCCTGCATCCCGATATAGGAGGCGGCGTTCTGTTCGTGGCTTCGCTTCCACTCCTTCATCGCAGCAACGAATACGGCGCCCAGCCCCATGCTCGGCCGCTCCGACATCTGCTGGTAGAGCTCTTCGAGCGACTGGCCGGACCAGAAGACGCGCTCGAAGCGGTTCATCTCGCGCTGCGCCCGGCCATACAGCATCGACTTGTCGACGATGATCGCCCAAGACCAGATGGAGGCGAGCAGGAGGCCGATCATCACGGTCTTGACGATGAGGTCGGCCTGCCAGAACAGAGCCCAGATCGAAAAATCGTTATGCGCGGCGACGGCGCCAACGGCGTCCATGGCTTCCATGTATGGGTCCTTTCGGTCCGGCCCCCGATGACCGGTCCTGATCATCGGGTCGATGGGGGCCAAATTTGTCAAATTTAAGAGAAATACCCCGGTTTCCGGGACCTTTCGGCCGTGGGCACGCCACCGCGCCCTTTATGGTCAAGATTTGGTTAACAAAGCGATTCCGCCAGCATGCTCGTTACCGGCGTGGCCGCGTCAGAACGCCGCCCGGCTTGCCATGCATCTGCGGGCCGCCGGTTCTGCCGGCGGCCTATTTTCACGGTTTGAGTTTGGCCGCCAGCGCCTTGGGCAGACGCGCCGCGCCGCCGGCTGACTTGATCGCGACGACCAGGACTTTGGCGCGGGCGAGCACGCTCCCGTAGCGCCTGATCGTCTGCTCAAGATGCAGCCGCGCTCCCGAGACGCCCTCGACCCGCGTTTCCACTTCCAACTCGTCGTCAATATGCGCCGCCGCGTCGAACTCGATGGTCATGGAACGGACGGCAAAAGCGATACCCTCCCGCGCCAGTTCCGAGTGATGCACGCCCATGGATCGCAAGAACTCGGTGCGCCCACGCTCGAAGAAGTGCAGGTACGCCGCGTGATAGACATTGCCGGAGAAATCGGTGTCTTCGTAGTAGACGCGGATGGGGAAGGTGTGGGCGGTCACTCCTCCTCCCCCGGCTCCTCGAACAGGGAGGCCTGCAGCCCCATGAAGCCCTGCGGCACACCCATCCCCAGATGCTGGAAGGCGAGCGCGGTCAGCATGCGGCCGCGCGGGGTACGCTGGATGAAGCCCTGCTGGATCAGATAGGGCTCGACGATCTCCTCGAGCGCGTCGCGCGGTTCGCTGAGCGCCGCCGCGATGGTCTCGATCCCCACCGGCCCGCCGCTATAGAACTCGGCAATGGTCTTCAAATAGCGCCGGTCGAGCATGTCCAGCCCGCGTGCATCGACATCGAGCCGCAGCAGCGACCTGTCGGCGACGGCGCGGGTGATTTCCCTGGCCCCGTCCACCAGGGCGAAATCGGTGACCCGGCGCAGCAGCCGGCCGGCAATACGCGGCGTGCCGCGCGAGCGGCGGGCGATCTCCATCGCGCCGTCCGCGGCCATCACCACACCGAGCAGCCGCGCCCCGCGCTCGACGATCTGCACCAGCTCCTCGGGCGTGTAGAAATTGAGCCGCACCGGGATGCCGAAGCGGTCGCGCAGCGGCGTGGTGAGCAGCCCCGCGCGGGTGGTGGCGCCGACCAGGGTGAATTTGGCGAGATCAATGCGGACGGAGCGGGCCGCCGGCCCTTCGCCGATGATCAGGTCGAGCTGGTAGTCCTCCATCGCCGGGTAGAGGATTTCCTCGATCGCCGGGTTGAGCCGGTGGATCTCGTCGATGAAGAGCACATCCCGCTCTTCGAGATTGGTGAGCAGCGCGGCGAGGTCGCCCGCCCTGGCGATCACGGGGCCCGACGTGGCGCGGAAGCCGACGCCCAACTCGCGCGCGACGATCTGCGCCAGGGTGGTCTTGCCCAGCCCCGGCGGGCCGACGAAGAGCACATGGTCGAGCGCCGCGCCGCGCCGCTTCGCCGCCTCGATGAAGACCTCCAGATTTGCCCGCGCCGCCGCCTGGCCGATGAATTCGGAAAAGCCCGAGGGGCGGAGCGAGACGTCCAGCGGATCATCGCGACCCGCGGCGGCTGAGGTAAGAGAAGTCACGGGACCGGATCCTTCGCCTCGATCGATTGGCCCACCGCCCACGGACGGGACCAATCAGGTTCAAATGCCCCCCAGAGACGCTCGTAAACGCTCAGAAGCCCAGGACGCAATCGTCTGATTTCTCGGTAGCATTCGATGAACGCTCGCCGAGGTTCTTCTTGGTCCGCGACAAGAAAGTCTTTCTCAAACGGGTAGCGCCAGTCCTCGAAGTAACGAGCTATCTCCTCTACGCAATCTGCCAGATGCGAAAGTTTAGTCCTGATTTCTTCGGGCAGGGCATCGTAAAGTTCTCTCAGATCATGCCCCCGCTCCTGAACACCACGCGACAGGGTGTGAATCAGCTTCAGAGCCAGCTCGACTGAGAAGGCATAGTTGGTGATCGTGGGCGCACCAATCGAGTGAAATTCATAGCGCCCAAATCTCATTTCCAGCGAGCACCGTTCGCCAGCCAAAAAGTAGGCCGTAGCGGTGTCAAACTGCCTTTGGAGGTCGAGGCTCAACTACTCAATTCCCGCAGCCCCAGCCGGATGAGTTTCTCGGTCGCGGTATCCTCGCCCTCCTTGCCGACAACCCGCGCCACGGCGGCGGAGGCCTGGGCGCTCGAATAGCCGAGATTGCTCAGCGCCGAGACCGCATCGGCGACATTGCCTCGGGCGACTCCTTCACCCAGCGCCGCCTGCAGGCCGAGCACGCCGGCATCGATCCCCCCGAGCGCCGGCACCTTCCCCTTGAGCTCGGTGACGATGCGGATGGCGAGCTTTGGTCCGACGCCGTTGGCCCGGCCGATCATCGCCTTGTCCTGCAGCGCGATGGCGCTCGACAGCTCAGCGGCGCTCAACGTCGAGAGGATTGAAAGCGCCACCCGTGCGCCGACCCCCTGCACGGTCATCAAGGTGTTGAACCAGACCTTTTCGGCCTCGGTGGCGAAACCATAGAGCCGGATCATGTCCTCGCGGACGATCATCTCCACATGGACGACTGCCGCATGGCCGACCTGCGGCAGGCCCTGCAGGGTCTTGGACGAACAAAAGGCCTCGTAGACCACCCCACCCACATCGATGTGGACGAAATCGTCGCCGAAGGCGTCGATCAACCCCTTGAGCTTGCCGATCATGCGCCGGCCATGAGCTTGCGATGCACGCGGTGGTGAGCATGGCAGATCGCTATGGCCAGCGCGTCGGCGGCATCCGCACCCCTGAAGCTGGCGCTCGGCAGCAAGGTCTTCACCATCAGCTGCATCTGGCCCTTGTCGGCATGTCCGGTCCCCACGACCGACTTCTTCACGAGATTGGCCGCATATTCCCCCACTGGCAGGCCGAGCGAAGCCGGCGTCATCAGCGCCACCCCCCGTGCCTGGCCCAGTTGCAGTGCCGATCGCGCGCCCTGGCTCACGAAGGTCTCCTCGACGGCCGCCTCGTCGGGCCGGTACTGCGCGATCAGCGATCCGAGCCCGGCATGGAGTTCAGCCAGCCGCATGGCCAGCGAACTGCCAACGTCCGGCGTCAGCGTGCCGCAGGCGACAAAGCTCAGGCGATTGCCGGCACTTTCGATGACGCCCCAGCCGCAACGCCGGAGCCCGGGATCGATCCCGATGATTCGCACCATCTCGCTCATGTTCAAGCTTTAGGCCAAGCGCCGCAAGCTACCAAGGGCGAAGTGAACAAACTGGCAACAAAGCAATGAAATATCCCGGCCGCTAAAATTGTCGGTATCCCAAGAAGCTGGCGTTCAGCGGTTGTGCCCTAGGTTGCTTCCTGGACTTGGGGGCGCGAATGATCGACAGCTTGAAGGAACTGCCGCGGGCGGCGTGGTTGGCCGTTGCTCGCTGGACGGCTGTCGTCGGCCTGGTTTCCGTCGCGATATCCGTAGGCATCTCGCACGCTATCATGTCGATGCTTTCCCAGGGGCTCAACGGTCCCGGGCTCATGGCGGCCATCGTGCTCCCCCTGCTGTTGGGTGGCCCGATGACCTTCTGGCACCTGGTGCGGCTGCAGCAATTGCGCCTCGCCAACCAGAAGCTCCAGGTTCTGGCCTCGACCGACTGGCTGACGGCCTGTCTCAACCGCCGGGCCTTCACGCACCTGGTGTCCGACCACCTGAGCCTGGCGCAAGAGCCGCACCTGCTGCCACAGGGCGCACTGCTCGTTATCGACGCCGATCACTTCAAGACTATCAACGATCATTACGGCCACGACCGCGGCGACGAGGCGCTGCTGCTCATGGCCCGGATCATCAAATCCAAGGTGCGGAAGGGCGACCTGGTCTCCAGAATCGGCGGCGAGGAGTTTGGCGTGTTCTTGCGGGGCGCGGATCAGGAGACGGCCGGATTGATCGCTGAACGCATGCGCAAAGGCATCAATGCGGCTTCGTTTACGCCCGAGGGGACCGCCCATGCCCTCTCGGCCAGCATCGGCGGCGCCGTGTTCGCGGGCAGGATCAGCTTCACCGAACTCTTTCGCATTGCCGACCAGAACCTCTACCGGGCCAAGCGGTCCGGTCGAAATCGCATCGAAATCGGGCATGCCACGGATCATCCGGCGGCGCGCCCGCTCGCTCCGTCTCGCCAGTTGAAGCTGGCTGACGCCGGATAGACACGAATTTGACGAGCCGGGTAAAACGCTTCTTAAGGCCCTCCGGGCAAGCATATCCCCTGAGGTCCATCACTGGGTTCGTAATACCTCATCTCGATTTTTCCGCCCGCGGCTGGGACCGCGTCATTCTCTGGACCGTGCTGGGCACGCTCGGCTGCATCGCCATCGCGCTCTACGTCGATTCCCTCGACTTCATGACCTTGGACCAGGCTGGCCGGAATCGCGCCATTCTGACCAACATCTTGTCGCCGCTCATGCTCGCCGCGCCGATGCTGCTCTTCCTCGCCAGCAAGCTGCGCGAACTCGCCATCGCTCACCACGAACTCTCCATCGTGGCCTCCAGGGATGGCCTCACCTCGGGGCTCAATCGCGGCGCCTTCACCACACTGGTCGATGCCTATCTCAGCCAGGTGCGCGACCAGCAGCTCTATGCGGCAAAGCACAGCGGACGAAACCACATTTCGGTCTCGCCCGTCGCGCGCTACGATATCGTGCCGATGGCAGCGACCTAACTCGCCAGCTTCTGCATGTCCTCGTCGGTCATCTCGAAATTGGCATAGACGTTCTGCACGTCGTCATCCTCTTCGAGCGTATCGATGAGCTTCATCAGCGTTGCGCCGCGGTCGGCGTCGACCGGCACATTGTTCTGCGGCTTCCAGATCGCCTTGACCGACTCCGGCTCGCCGAGCGATTTCTCGAGCGCGGCCGAGACCTCGTTCATCGTCTCGAAGCCGCAGTAGATGGCGTGGCCTTCCTCATCGGAGATCACGTCGTCCGCTCCTGCCTCGATCGCCGCTTCCATCACCTTGTCGGCGTCGCCGGCCTTAGCCTCATAGTAGATCTCGCCAACGCGGTCGAACATGAAGGCCACCGAATTGGTTTCGCCCAGCGCGCCGCCGTTCTTGGAGAAGGTCGAACGCACGTTGGACGCGGTGCGATTGCGGTTGTCGGTGAGCGCCTCGACAATCAGCGCCACGCCGCCCGGGCCGTATCCCTCGTAGCGGATTTCCTCGTAGTTCTCGCCCTCCGAGCCGGACGCCTTCTTGATGGCACGGTCGATATTGTCCTTGGGCATGGACTGCGCGCGGGCGTTGCTCACGGCAAGCCGCAAGCGGGCGTTGAAGGCCGGGTCGGGCACGCCGAGCTTGGCGGCCACGGTAATTTCGCGGGCCAGCTTGGAGAAGACCTTCGAGCGCGCAGCGTCGCTCTTGCCCTTGCGGTGCATAATGTTCTTGGCATGCGAATGGCCGGCCATTCGGACATCCCCCTAAGGCTGATGGTTTGATTTCGGTCGCGCGCCTTATAGGCAAAGGCCGAAAGAATGTGAAGCGGCGCCCTAGAACTCCGGCAGTGCCTGGCCCAGGACCCCGCCGACGCGAACCGGGCTGAGGCTGCTCGCCAGGCCGGTCTTGGCGTCCGTTTCGAGCGCGACGCCGCACAGCGTCGCCTCGCCTTCGGCCGGGCTGAAACGGTTCTGCGGAATGCCGGTCAGGAAGCGGTTCAGCGGCTCTTCGGCGTCAACCCCGATGATCGAGTCGAAATTCCCGCACATGCCGGCATCGGCCATGAGCGCGGAGCCGCCTTTGAGAATGCGATGATCGGCCGTGGGGATATGGGTATGGGTGCCGACGACCAGGCTCACCCGGCCGTCGAGGAAGAACCCCATGGCCTGGATTTCCGAAGTCGCCTCGGTGTGGAAATCGACCACGATGGCATCGGCTTGCTCGCCCAGCGGGCAGGCGGCCACCGCTGCCTCCACGGCGCGGAACGGATCGTCGATCGGGTCCATGAATACCCGCCCCAGCGCATTGACCACCAGCACGCGGTGGCCGTTTCGCCCCTCGATCAGATTGGCACCGCGCCCCGGCGCGCCCGGCGCCATGTTGATGGGGCGCAGCAATGTGGGCTCGCGCTCGATATAGGAAAGCGTGTCGCGCTGATCGAACGCGTGGTCGCCGAGGGTGACGACATCGGCCCCCGCGGACCGCAGATCGTTGAAATGGCCTTCGGTGAGACCGCGGCCGTGGCTGGCATTCTCACCGTTGACAATGACGAAATCGAACCCGTGGGTGCGGATGAGCCCCGGCAATCGCTCGCTCACCGCGTCGCGGCCGGAGCGGCCGACGACGTCGCCCAGGAACAACAGCCTCATTGCGCGGCGACTTTCGCGCCGAAATAGCGGATGCCCTGCTCGGTGACCACCGCATCGAGCGGGACGTCGTGGCCGCCCCGGGGGATGTAGTCCACCTCCTGCGCGGAAAAAGCGAATCCGATCAGCCGCGGTGTCCGGCTTATCGCCGCCAGCGTACGATCATAATAGCCGCCGCCGTAACCCAAGCGGGTCCCGTGCTGGTCGAAACCGAGCAGGGGCATGAGGATGACGTCCGGCTCGGCCAGAGGCGCGCTCTCGTCCGGCGCAAGCGTACCGAAGCCCGACGGGTAGAGGGCGGCGCCCTGGTCCCAGCGCCGCAACTCCAGCGGCAGGTCGTCGCCAAGTACGACCGGCAGGCACACCGGCTGCCCCTCGTCCATCAGCCGCGTCAGAACCAGCTTGCAGTCGAGTTCGTCACGGATCGGCCAGTACGCCGCCACCACCTCGCCCGGCTCCAGTGCCACCCCCGAAAAGAAATGCTGGGCCGCGGCTTTGGCCGCATCGGCACGGCATCCCTGGAGCAGCGTCGCGCGTCGCGCATGGGCCCGCGCCCGCAGCGCGGCCTTGGCCTCTTCAATCTGTTCGTCGGTCATGGCCATCCGGGGACGCGCGAAATCAGGTGCCGCCCTGGCCGTGGGATATGCGATCCCGGGAACCTACGAAAGTAGGTGGGCGCCATATGTCCAAACCCACGGGTCCGGTCAGGAACAGCTCCCTTGAGGATCGATAAGGCCCCGGGGAAATGATGATCCATCACGCACCGGGCAGCCATGCAGATATAGTGCGTTTGCAGGCACGGTGCAAAGCCCTCGTCGTTATCTTTCGCATGCGGCGCGGCGGATGGTAATCGAAGAGCCGTCCACCGTGGCGATCGGTATCAGGACGTACGCTGGCTTGCGCGGCAACGCTACGCGCCGGTGTTCGCCGTGCCGGTCTCGTCGATCGCGGTGGCGATGGCCTCGACCTTGCGCGCCGCTTCATTGAGCCGCTTGGCGAATTTGCGCTCCAGTTCCTCGGCTTCGTGCGTCAGTGCCTCGCCCGCCTGCGTCAGGTTGGCGACATCCTGCTTCAGCATGGCGATCCGCCGCTCGGCCTCCGTCAATTCGTCGAGCACGGCGATGCCGGCCATGACCGTCAGCCGGTTGTCGCCGATCTCGCCGAAACCGCCCTTGAACGCCTCGATATGCTTGTTGAAGCGGTCGGCCAGCCCCATCAAATGCGTCTCCTGCCCATCCTCGCAGGCCATGCGGTATTTGCGGCCGTTAATCTCGACATTGACCTCGGGCATCACGCTTATCCTTACTTGGTCAACACTTCGCGCACCGATTCCATGGCGACCACCAGACGGCGGGCCACCTCTCCGGCGCTCTCGTCCAGCCGCTTGGCGCGAGCCGCCGCCTTGTCGAGATCGCTGGCGAACCTGGCGCGCTCACCGATCAGCTTTTGCGTATCGGCCTCGATACGGCTGTGGGCCCGCATCCGCCCATTGAGGCTGCGCACGCTGGCTTCAAGCCGGGCAAAGGCCCGGTCCAGCCGCGCGGCCGCCGCCTCGTAACCCTCTTCGGACGTCGTATCTGCCACGGCCTTGCCTCGAATGCATCAATTCCAGCCGACATTATAGCGTTTGGCTCAGGGATCAATGCAACTGGCCCCGTCATTGACAGGTTAGAGGAACCTGTTAAGCCTCTCACCCGCCTTCAGGAGGGGCCTCGGGGTCGCCTTTTGACCCGATGCGCGCGAACGACGAGAGCGGGACTTCATGACAAACTCTGCCCAAGCCAATGACATGGCCAATGCCATCCGCTCTCTCGCCATGGATGCGGTCGAGAAGGCCAACTCCGGCCATCCGGGCCTGCCCATGGGCTGCGCCGACATCGCCACCGTGCTTTTCACCAAGATCATGAAGTTCGATCCGGCGGATTGGCAGTGGCCCGACCGCGACCGCTTCGTGCTGTCGGCCGGGCACGGTTCCATGCTGCTTTATGCCTCGCTTTACCTTTTGGGCTACGAGGACATGACGATCGATCAGATCAAGCAGTTTCGCCAGCTCAACTCCAGGACCGCCGGTCATCCGGAATACCATTTCGCCCAAGGCATCGAAACCACCACCGGCCCGCTCGGCCAGGGGCTCGGCAACGCCGTCGGCATGGCCATTGCGGAGGCAAAGCTCAATGCCGAATTCGGCTCGGACCTCGTCGACCACCATACCTGGGTGATCGCCGGCGACGGCTGCCTGATGGAGGGCATCAGCCAGGAGGCGATTTCGCTCGCCGGGCATCTGAGGCTCAACAAGCTCGTCGTCATCTGGGACAACAACAACATCACCATCGATGGCGCCGTCTCCAACGCGGATTCGACCGACCAGATCGCGCGCTTCAAGGCCGTCGGCTGGAACACCATCGAGATCGACGGGCACGACCAGGCACAGGTCGAAAAGGCGCTCACCGACGCCAAGGCCAGCGATAGGCCGACACTAATTGCCGCGAAGACCATCATCGGCTACGGCGCGCCCAAGAAGGCGGGCACGCACGGCGTCCACGGCTCGCCGCTCGGCGCCGAGGAGTTGAAAGGCGCCAAGGAAAAGCTCGGCATCACCTATCCGGCCTTCGAGATCCCGGCTGAAACCCTCAACGCCTGGCGCGCCGCCGGCACCCGCTCGGCCAACGCGCGCGGCGCCTGGGAAGGCCGCCTCGCCGCCGCCAAGCCGGAGCTGCGCGCCGAGTTCGAACGCCGCATCAGGGGCGAACTGCCCAAGAGCTTCGCCGACGCCATCGAGGCCTTCAAGCAGAAGCTGGTCGCCGACAAACCCAAGGTCGCGACCCGCAAATCGAGCCAGATGGCACTCGAAGTGATCAACGCTGTGCTGCCCGAGACCATTGGCGGCTCGGCCGATCTCACCGGCTCCAACCTCACCAACACGCCGCAGACCCTGCCTTTCACCGCCGCCGACCGTACCGGCCGCTACCTCCGCTTCGGCATCCGCGAGCATGAGATGGCCGCCGCCATGAACGGGATTGCGCTGCATGGCGGGCTGATCCCCTATGGCGGCACCTTCCTCGTCTTCACCGACTATGCCCGTCCCGCGATCCGGCTGTCGGCGATCATGGGGCAGCGCGTCATCTATGTGATGACGCATGATTCCATCGGCCTGGGCGAAGACGGGCCGACCCACCAGCCGGTCGAGCACCTATCGGCCCTTCGCGCCATTCCCAACCTGCTGGTGCTGCGGCCCGCCGACGCCGTGGAAACGCTCGAGTGCTGGCAAATCGCCATCGAGAGCCGCAACACGCCGGCAATCCTGGCGCTCAGCCGGCAGAACCTGCCGGCGCTCCGCACCGAGAACGTCAGCGACAACCTCTGTGCCAGGGGCGCCTATGTCATTGCCGGCGACAACAACGCCGACGCGGTGATCTTCGCCACCGGCTCGGAAGTCGCGATCGCGGTGGAGAGCCTCAAGCTCCTCGCCGAGCGAGGCATTTCCGGCAAGATCGTATCCGTCCCGTCGATGGAACTCTTCGCCAGGCAGACCCAGGACTATCGCGACTCCGTCATCGGCAAGCCCAAGGCGCGCGTCGCCATCGAAGCGGGCATCGAGATGAGCTGGGGCAAGCTTCTGGGAGAGAAGGGCCGCTTCGTCGGCATGCACAATTTCGGAGCCAGCGCCCCGGCCGAGGCCCTGTACGAATTCTTCGGCATCACCGCCAAGGGTATTGTTGAAGCCGTCACGGCGCAGTTGTAAGAGAGCCGCTTCGTTTTCCTTCCCGTTTTCCTGCTAAGGAGCCGTCATGGCTGTTCGCGTCGCAATCAACGGATTTGGCCGCATCGGGCGCAACATTCTCCGCGCCATCGTGGAGAGCGGTCGCACCGACATCGAGGTCGTGGCCATCAACGATCTCGGCCCGGTCGAGACCAACGCGCATCTGATCCGTTTCGACAGCGTCCATGGCAGATTTCCGGGTACGGTCACGGTCTCCGGTGACACCATTGATGTCGGTACCGGCCCGATCGAGGTGACGGCGGTCAAGAACCCGGCGGAACTGCCGCACGGCGCCCTGGGCGTCGACATCGTGCTCGAATGCACCGGCATCTTCACCTCCAGGGAAAAGGCCTCGGCCCACCTCGCCGCCGGCGCCAAGAAGGTAATCGTCTCGGCTCCTGCCGAAGGCGCCGACCTGACGGTCGTCTATGGCGTGAACCACCAGAAGCTCTCGAGCGAACACATCATCATCTCCAATGCGTCCTGCACGACCAACTGCCTCGCGCCGCTCGCCATGGTGCTGCACGAGACGGTCGGCATCCAGAAGGGGATGATGACCACCATCCATTCCTATACCGGCGATCAGCCGACGCTGGATACCATGCACAAGGACCCCTACCGCGGCCGCGCGGCGGGCCTCAG
>JAUXUM010000079.1 GCA_030680995.1 Devosia sp. | reverse complement strand
GACGATAGAGCCGATATTGACAGCCCCGATGATGCCAAGGATCTTGTTGGTAACCTCGACGACCATGAAGCGGTTCTTCTCCCACTTGCTGGACCGGGTCGAGGCGTCGGCCTCCGGGATCTGCCGGGCGAGCGAGAGCATCATGGAAATGGCGTGTTCGGCGGTAGTGATCGAGTTGCCGAAAGGCGTGTTCATCACGATGATGCCCTTCTTGGTCGCGGCCGGGATATCGACATTGTCGACCCCGATGCCAGCCCGGCCGATCACCTTCAAATTCTTGGCGGCACTGATGATTTTCTCGGTCACCTTGGTGGCCGAGCGGATCGCCAGCCCGTCGTACTGGCCGATCGCCTCGTAGAGCTTGTCCTTGTCCTTGCCCAGGTCGGGCAGGTAGTCGACCTCGACGCCGTTGTCCTTGAAGATTTGCACGGCAGTCTTCGAAAGCTTGTCGGAAACGAGAACCTTGGGCATTTGCCCCTCCTGATTGCTTGCCGGACGCGAAGCCGGCGGAAACTGCTGGATCCCCACCCTCGATCCCTCCCCTCAGGGGGGGAGGGAGGCGACGAAACCGAAGCCTGGGAGCCCGGATCTGGCTCCCCTCCCCCTGGGGGAGAGGTTGGGGGGGTCGTAGAGTCTGTGACCCGGCTAGGCGGCGGCCTTGAGGGCAGCCTTCTCCGCCGCGAAGGCCCAGTCGAGCCACGGCGTCAATTTCGCCAGGTCGGAGGCTTCGACGGTCGAGCCGGCCCAGATGCGCAACCCGGACGGCGCGGCCTTGTAGGCCCCGATGTCATGGGCGGCGCCCGCCTTGTCGAGCCGCGAAACGATCGCCTTGGCGAACCCCGCCTGGGCGTCCGCATCGAGCGCCGTCACCTCAGGGTCGACGATCGAGAAGCAGACCGAGGTGTTCGACCGCGTCTTCGGGTCCGCGGCCAGGAACGCGACCCACGCCGTCCGGCCCACCCAGTCGCTCAGCACCTTGAAGTTGGCGTCGGCCCGCGCCTGCATCGCCTTGAGCCCGCCAGTCGCCTTGCCCCATTCCATGGCGTCGATGGCGTCCTCGATGCAGAGCATCGACGGTGTGTTGATGGTCGCCGCCTCGAACACTTCGGCGAGCAGCTTGCCGCCCTTGGTGAGCCGGAAGATTTTGGGCAGCGGCCGGTCGGGCTTATAGGTCTCGAGCCGCTCGACCGCGCGGGGCGAAAGGATCAGGATGCCATGCGCCGCCTCGCCGCCCAGCACCTTCTGCCAGGAGAAGGTGACGACGTCGAGCTTGGCAAAATCGAGGTTCTGCGCGAAGGCCGCCGAGGTGGCGTCGCAGATGGTGAGCCCCTCGCGGTCCGCCGGGATCCAGTCGCCGTTCGGCACCCGCACCCCCGAAGTGGTGCCGTTCCAGGTGAAGACCACGTCATGGCTGAAATCGACCTGGCCCAGGTCGGGCAGCGCGCCATAGGGCGCCTTGATGACGCGGACGTCGGCGAGCTTGAGCTGCTTGGTGACATCGGTGACCCAGCCTTCGCCGAACGATTCCCAGGCCAGCATATCGACGCCGCGGGCGCCCAGCATGCTCCAGAGCGCCATCTCGACCGCGCCGGTGTCCGACGCTGGCACGATGCCGATGAGATAGTCTGCCGGTACTTCCAGCAGCTCGCGGGTGAGATCGATGGCGCGCTGGATGCGGGCCTTGCCGGGCTTGGACCGGTGCGAGCGGCCGGTCAGCGCATTGGCGAGCGCCGCCACCGTCCATCCGGGACGTTTGGCGCAGGGGCCCGACGAAAAATTGGAATTGGCCGGTTTGACCGCCGGCGCGGGGAGCTGTTCTGTCATGTGCGACCCTCCCAGGTCGAAAGTCTTGCGTTAGGGCAAGATGTCCTAAGGCGGGAGATATGCGAGAGGGCGGCTCGGTGTCAATGGGGATGTGGCGGCGGCGAGCAACGCGGCCGCAAGCTCAGCCGGCCAGCAGGCCGCCGCCGCTGCCACAAAGCGGAGAACAACCTCACGTCTTCGTGTTTGTGGCGATGTAACAATCCGGGGCCCCGCCCGAACTAGTGAGTGTAGGGCCGCTTGGTGCGGTCCACCCCCAATGGAGGACAATCAATGAACCGTGCACTCCTTGCCTCGGCCCTGGCGGCCGCCATCACTCTCCCGACCGCCGTCATGGCCCAGTCCGGGCCTGCTCCCGCGCCCACGTTCCAGGCCGAGAAATGCTACGGCCTCGCCAAGGCCGGCCAGAACGACTGCGCCTCGACAGGCAACCATTCCTGTGCGGGCACATCCAAGATCGATGCCGATCCGGCCTCGTGGGTCTACGTACCCGCAGGCTACTGCGAACGCCTGGTCGGCGGCAGCCTGACCGAAGTCTGATATCCCATGCAGGGTGGGGCGGTTTCGGCCGCCCCTCTTCTTAGCCCGGAGGAAAGCGAGAATGAAATCCAGTCCAGCAAGTCCGCGTGGAGCCGGAGTGGGGCTTCGTCTTCAGCACCTCTCCGAGGTGGCGACGCGGCGTCCGCCGGCGGCCTGGCTCGAAGTTCACCCCGAGAACTTCCTCGCCAACCCCCATGCCGCCGAACTTCTTGACGAGATAGCGAGACACTACCCGATATCTGTGCACTCCGTCGGAGTGTCGGTGGGAAGTGCGGGTGGGGTCGATCTTTCGCATCTGGCGCGCGTCAAGAAGCTGATCGAGCGCATAGAGCCGATCATGGTCTCGGGTCACCTTGCCTGGTCGACCCATGATGGCGACTACCTCAACGACCTGCTGCCACTTCCCTACAACTGGGAATCGCTCGCGCTGATCGCCGATCACGTCAACAAGGTCCAGGATGCGTTGGGCCGGCCCTATCACCTCGAGAACCCCTCAAACTACCTCGGTTTCGACCAGTCGGTCATGACCGAAGTCGCCTTTTTGTCGGAGCTTGTCGCCCGCACCGATTGCCGTTTGCTCTGCGATGTCAGCAACGTCCACGTGAGCGCCCGCAACCTTGGGTACGACGCCTACCGCTACATCGACGAGTTTCCCGCCGACGCGGTCGGGGAAATGCATCTGGGCGGCTTTGTCGTGGAGGACGAGGAGGGCGAACTCCCCGGACAGGTGCTGATCGACACGCATTCGCGACCGATCGACGACAGTGCCTGGGACCTCTATGCCCATGCCGTCAAGCGCTTCGGCGCGAAACCGACCTTGATCGAGTGGGACAATGACCTTCCGGAATTCTCCGTGCTCCTTGGCGAGGCCGATCGGGCGAACCAGGTCGCCGCGGAGGCGGTTTCGCAGGAGAGGAGAGAAGATGTCGTCGCTCGCTGAAACGCAGGCGACCTTGCGTCGCGCCATCGTCGCGCCGGAAGTGGCCGAGGCCGTGCTCCCCATGCTTGCCGCTCCACGGGGCGCAAGGCGCAGGCTTGCGATCTATCAACGCCACTACCACGAAAGCCTTGGCCGGCACCTCCTCGGCCGCTTTCCGACCGTCGAATGGCTCCTGGGATCCCAGCGGATGCGCGCTCTGGTTGACGCCTTCATTCGCGTCAGCCCGCCAAAGGCTCCATGCATGGCCGAGTATGGCGTGGAGTTCACGAACTTCATCGCCTGGGATCGGTCCACGCACAACTTGCCTTACCTCGAAGATGCCGCGTGGCTTGACTGGCACCTCGGGGATGTCGCTGTCGCAGTCGATCGACCGCCGTTGCAGGTCGCTGCTCTGCGGGCTTTCCCCCAGGACCGGCTGCCCGACCTGGCGATGACGCTACAAGCCGGAACTCGTTATCTGGGTTCGGGATGGCCAGTGGACGACCTGGTTCGCGTCAAGTTGAGCGAGAACGCACCCGGCCAGCTCACGTTCAATCCCGTGCCGGTAGCCTTGGAGATACGCGGCTCTCGGGGCCGCTTCGACGTTGGCCGGTTGGATCCCGCGACATTCAAATTCCGCTCCGCGATCGGCCAGGGCAAGCCGCTCGGTGTCGCCATGCAGCGGGCACTTGAAACCGACCCCGAGTTCGACGTCCCACACGGCCTTGCATCCCTCTTTGCCGACGGGCTTGTGGTGGCGGTGAGCGATCCGGCGTCAGGAGGTAACGTTGTCTGAACCGGTTGCCGCCAAGCCCCCGCTGACAGCAGGTCTGCGCGACGCTTTTGTCGCCTTTCGCGCTATCGTCGGCAAAGTTCCGCTTTCTCTTGTTCAGCTTGCGATGCGGATTTCCATCGGCTTCGTGTTCTTCAACTCCGGCTTGTTGAAGCTGAGGTCGTTCGAATTCGCGGTAAAACTGTTCCAGGACGAGTATCGCCTGCCGTTGCTGGACCCGGTGCTCGCCGCCCAACTGGCCATGACGGTGGAGATCGTGCTTCCACTGTTCCTGTTCGTCGGATTGGCGACCCGGCTCGCCACGTTGCCGCTGCTCGGCATGGTCGCGGTAATCGAGATCTTCGTCTACCCGCAGGCTTGGGTCGAGCACTTGCTTTGGGCCTCGACACTCGTGGTGCTGCTCACGCGCGGCCCGGGCGTATTCTCGATCGACCATCTTGTTGACCGGCATCTCAAGAGAACGAGCGGCAAGTAAGTCTCGGCATCGGTCGACCACAATCACCAGACAATCCGGCGGAGGTACCATGACGATCCGAACCATTCTTGCGAGCCTCGCTTTTCTCGCATCTGCCGGCGCGGCACATGCGGGCGAGGTCGTACCATACGACGCTCAGGCTATCGCTCGAGCGCAGGCAGGCGGTGCGCCCATCGTGATTCATGTGACCGCACCGTGGTGCCCAACCTGTCGCGCCCAAAAACCCATCGTACAGTCGCTGGCCGAGGATCCGGCCAACCCGGATCTGATCGTGTTCGATGTGGACTTCGATACCCAGCAGGACGTTCTCCGACAATTCGACGTCCGGTATCAAAGCACGCTGATCGCGTTCAGAGGGACCGAAGAGCGGATGCGCTCGATCGGCGTCACCGATCCCGCCGGCATAGCCGATCTCATTGCCGCAACACGCTGAACGCGATGAATCCCGCAAGTCTCGCGTTCGCCTTCACCGCCGGTAGCCTTTCGACCCTGTCGCCCTGCGTACTGCCGTTGTTGCCTGCCATACTTACCGGCGCAGCCTCGCAGCACCGGTTCGGGCCACTGGCCCTTGCGGGCGGACTCGCCCTGTCCTTCGCTGCGATCAGCCTGTTCGTTGCCACCGTCGGTTACGGACTTGGCCTGACCGGAGAGGTCTTCCGCGTGATCGGCGGCTCGCTTATGGCCGGGATTGGGACCGTTCTCCTCTTCCCCGCAGCTCAGACCCGCTGGGCCATTGTGTCTGGGCCGGTTCAGTCATGGACGGAGTCCAGGTTCGGAAGCCTGTCCACCAATGGCCTGCGCGGGCAATTTGCACTGAGCGTGCTGCTTGGCGCCGTCTGGTCGCCATGTGTCGGACCGACCCTCGGTGCAGCCTCGCTGATGGCGGCGCGCGGCGAAAACCTTGGCATCGTTGCGGCCATCACACTGGTGTTCGCGGTCGGCGCGGCCGCGCCGATTCTCCTCCTCGGAGTGCTTTCGCGAAAAGCCTGGTCGGGGTGGACGAAGCGAATGGCCAAGACCGGCGGCGCCGGCAAGCTTGTCTTCGGAGGCATTCTGGTTGTCGCCGGGTTGCTGATCCTGACCGGGATGGACAAGGTGGTCGAGGCGTTCCTCGTCGGCATTTCTCCCGAGTGGCTGACGGCGCTGACGACCAGTCTCTAGGGTCGAAAGAAGCCAGATTTTCTCGTAGTATCGCACGGTTTCCGGATTGCACCCGATGCGACGGGCCAGCGCGCCGCGCTGCGTTTGGTCGTGTCACTGGACGTATAGCTGGGTAGCGCGGTGGTCATCGACGGATTTCCGGTAGGGTCTGGTTGCGACACCAACCTGATACCTCACCCTCGTCGTCGAGGGCTTTGTGCCGTGCCCCTCTGGTGACGGCCGGCGGGGCGCCGCGCATGGGTCACACTCAGTCCTTCGCCCGCTCCACGTAACTCCCATCCTCCGTCATCACCACGACGCGGGTGCCCACTCCGATATGCGGCGG
>JAUXUM010000078.1 GCA_030680995.1 Devosia sp. | reverse complement strand
AACGAGTTCCTCGCCTCGATGACCGACGAGGTGGCGGCGCTTTGCCTCAGGAACAACTACCTGCAGACGCTCACGCTCTCGGTCGCCGAGCATCGCGGCCTCGCCGAGTTCCCCGACCATCTGGCCATGATCGAAGCGCTGGAAAAGCGCGGCGCGCTGAACCGGGCGGTGGAGTTCCTGCCCGACGATGCGGCGCTGCTCGAGCGCGCCGCTGCCGGACGCGGCCTCACCCGGCCCGAACTCGCCGTGCTGCTGGCCTACGCCAAGCTTGCACTCAAGACCGACCTGCTGGCGACCGCCGTGCCGGACGATCTCTACCTCAGCAAGGAACTCTACCGCTATTTCCCCAACCGGCTGGTGGAAACCTTCCTCGATACGGTGAGCGGCCACCGGCTGCGCCGCGAAGTGATCGCGACCGTGCTCTCCAACGCCATGATCAACCGGGGCGGCCCCGCCTTCGTCCACGAACTGATGACCGCCACCAGCGCCGACGCCGGCCAGGTCGCCGCCGCCTATGCCGCCGCGCGGGATGCCTATGGGCTGCCCGACTACAACGCCGCCCTCGACGCGCTCGACGGCGCCATCTCGGGCGAAACCCAATTGGCGCTCTATGCCGAGATCGAGGTCCTGCTGACGCGCGCAACATTGTGGTTCCTGCGCAATGGCAGCTTCGAAGGCGGATTGCAGCCGCTGATCGAGCGCTATGCGCAGGGCGTGGGCGAGGTCAAGGCGCAGCTTGCCGCGCTGCTGCCGCCTTATCTCGCCGATTCGATCGCCCGGCGTTCGGCCGGTTTCGAGTCGGGCGGCGCGCCCCGGGAGATGGCACGGCGCATCGCCGAACTTTCGGCGCTCTCCTTCGCCTGCGACATCGTGCTCGTCGCCGACCGCGCCGGGGTCGCGGTGACCGACGCGGCGACGGCTTTCTTCGGCGTGCTCGACCTGTTCCGGCTCGGTCGCATCATCGAGGCGGGCAATTCCATCGTCCTTGCCGACCGGTTCGACCGCATGGCGCTCGATCGGGCGCTGGCCAATCTCACGCGCGCCCAGCGCGACCTGACCGCCGACGTGCTCGCCTTCGGCACCGGCGAGATCGGCACCCGCCTTGCCGCCTGGCATGAGGCGCGCCCCGACGCCATCGACCGCGTCATCGCCTCGGTCACCGGGCTGATCGAGGGTGAGGTGACGGTGTCGCGGCTTTCCGTTGCGGCGGGGCTGTTGTCGGATTTGGCGCGCAGCGCCTGACAGGCGCGGACCTCGTCCCGAGCTTGTCGAACCACTCGGGCGCCGAACCAGAATCTCAGTGCCGGAAATGCCGCATGCCGGTAAAGACCATCGCGATCCCGGCCGCGTCGGCCGCAGCGATCACTTCGTCGTCCCGGATCGAGCCGCCCGGCTGGATCACGGCGGTGGCGCCGGCCTCGACGGCCGCCATCAGCCCGTCGGCAAAGGGGAAGAAGGCGTCCGACGCCACGACCGATCCTTTGGTCAGCGACTCGGCGATCCCCGCGGCCGCCGCGGCGTCCCGCGCCTTGCGGTGGGCGATCCGGCTTGAATCCACCCGGCTCATCTGCCCCGCGCCGATCCCGACGGTCGCGCCGTCCTTGACGTAGACGATGGCGTTGGATTTGACGTGCTTGGCGACCTTGGCGGCGATCTTGAGATCGGCCATTTCGGTCTCGGTCGGCGCCCGTTTGGTCACCACCCCGAGATCGCAATCGTCAACGTTGCGGTTGTCGCGCGACTGCACCAAAAGCCCGCCGGAAACAGAGCGGACGGTCAGCCCCTCGGCCTTGGGATCGGCAAGGCCCTCGGTGAGCAGCAGCCGGAGGTTCTTCTTGTTGGCGAAGATCTGCATGGCTTCGGCCGTGGCGCTGGGCGCGACGATCACCTCGGTGAAGACCTTGACGATCTCGGTCGCCACCTCGGCGTCGATCGGCCGGTTGAGCGCGACGATGCCGCCGAAGGCGCTGACCGGATCGGTCCTCAACGCCTTGCGATAGGCCTCCGTCAGTGTCTCGCCAAGCCCCAATCCGCAGGGATTGGCGTGCTTGATGATGGCCACCGCGGCGGAAGCCTTCGGATCGAATTCGCAGATCAATTCGAAGGCGGCATCGGTGTCGTTGAGATTGTTGTACGAGAGCGACTTGCCCTGCGCCTGCGTGGCGGTGGCGACGCCGGGGCGGTTCTCGCCGGTCGCGTAGAAGGCGGCCCATTGATGCGGGTTTTCGCCGTAGCGCATCACTTCCCGCAGGTGGCCCGAGAAGGTGCGGAACGGCAGCTCCCTGTAGGCGAGGGTATCGGCGAACCAGCTCGAAATAACGGCGTCATAGGCGGAGGTGCGGGCGTAGGCCTTGGCCGCCAGCTTTTGCCGGGTCTCGTACGGAACCCCGCCCGTCTGCCGGATGGCCTCGAGCACCTGCTCATAGTCGCCCGGATCGACCACCACCGTCACATAGGCGTGGTTCTTGGCCGCCGAGCGGATCATCGCCGGTCCGCCGATATCGATGTTCTCGATCGTTTCCTCGTAGCCGGCGCCCTTGGCGATGGTCGCTTCGAACGGATAGAGATTGACCACGACCAGATCGATGGGCGCGATCTCGTGCTCCTCCATCGAAGCCTGGTGATCAGCCTTGTCGCGCACCGCCAGCAACCCGCCATGCACCTTGGGGTGCAGCGTCTTGACCCGCCCGTCCATCATCTCGGGAAAGCCGGTGAGATCGGCGATGTCGCGGACGGCGGCGCCGGTCTCGGCGATCAGTTTCGCGGTGCCGCCCGTCGACACCAGTTCGACGCCGAGCCGCGCCAGCTCCCTGGCGAAATCAGCCATGCCGGTCTTGTCGAAGACCGAAAGCAGCGCGCGCTTGATGGGAACCGTCTTGCCGTCGGACATCGCTTTTCCTCGCGCCGTTTGCCGTCGCGCGCTGGCTAGCATGGCCAAACGCGGATGTGAACGGCCCTTCTGCGCTCCCCGCTCATGCGGCGCCGCGGGAGGCCGTCCCTCAGCTCTCCTCGAGCGTGAAGATCCAGCTAATCTCCTCGGCATCGGCCACCAGGGCGTCGAGCACGATCTGCCTGGTGCGGTGGAACCCGAAATAGGCCGATTGCCGCACGCTGTCCTCGACCCGCATCTCGGCCCCTTCCCAAAGGAAGGTCCAGATGGCGCCGGAACTGAGCTTGAGCCGGATGAGGTCTTCGCCCTCGACCACCTCGGTCTGGTGTGCCAGATGGAAGCGGATGGCGCAGGCCCCGGAAACGCGGCCGCCCGTACGCATCAGCGTATCCTGGCCGACCAGCGTCTTGCCCTCGGCAAGGAGCGTCAAATTGCGCTTGATGGCGACGCCGAAGCGGTCCTCATAGCCATGCGTCACCAGTGTCAGGGACTGGTCGGCCTCATCGGCCTCGATCGCGGCCGGCGCGCCGATCGGCATCAGCCGTCCCGCCAGCGGCCCGGAGACGGCAATGCTGGCCGCCGAGAGCGCGTTGATGGTCGGCGCCGAATGGGCAATGCCGTGGCGAAACAGGTGGCGGTTGTTCTCCATGCCGGTCGGAGCCGGCCCGCAATTGCAGACCACGAGATCGCGCCCGTGGCTGAATTCGAAGGCGAGTGCGCTCGCATGGGCGTTGCGGCTATATTCGGGCGGCGACACCAGCCCGCTGTCGGCGACGACGATGGACCGCCCCGATATCAGCCTGCCATAGCCACCCGCGACGCCGGTGGCACGCGCACGGGCCGGATTCTGGGCCTGCACCGCAACGACCAGGTCGTGCGCCATCTGGCCGGTGCCGTTGAAATAGGCGGGCTCCCCGGTGCCCAGCGAAATGGCGTCGAGAGCCCTGTGCATGCTCTCGAGCAGTTCGGTGAACTCATTGGCGTATTGTTCCTGGTTGCGCCGCAGCGCCTGCTTGACGGTGATGAGCTCGACCAGGATCTGCACCTGGACTTTGGCACAGCGCGAGCGGTGCAGCCCGTCATCGTCGATCTGCCGCTCCAGCAACCGATGCACGCGGCGGAGCCGGGCATTGAGCTCGGTCTCGCTGCTCTCGCCGCAGAGCGCCACCCCGACCATGGCAATTGCGGCGAGCAGCGCGTCGACCGGCTCGCTGGCCAACACGCCGCGCAGGCGGAGCGACTGGATTTGAGTGCTGAGCGAGCGGGCGATGGTGGCGGTCTGCTCCATGCTCGCGCCTTCGACCAGGATGTTGAAATGCCGAAGCCAGTTGAGGACGCGGCGGGCGCAGAGGGAAGGCGCCCAGATGTCGCGATCGAACGCCCCTTCCCGGCCGATCCAGTCAAGCGTCAGCGCCCGCGCGAAACGGCGTTCCTCCTCGCTTCGAGCATCGCGGAAATGGCGAAGCCAGGCAAAGGCCTGCAGGTCATCGAGCCAATCGCCATGCTCGACCTGCACGGCAAAAGGCGAGGCGCCATTCGTGTCGACGAGCTTGGACGAGAACAGGTATCGACCCTGCATCATTTCGAGCACGGTCTCGCGGTCCGTCGGCCGGAATTCGCCAAGCGCGCCGACCCATTCGTCACTGGCCGGGCCGGTCCAGGTCCAGCGGATGATCGGCATGGTTACCGCGTAGTCGGCCACTCCCAGGAGGGTAGTGCGCGCGAGGAAACGCATCGAATTTGCCAAATACTCGTCCTCGCACCCTTGCGGCCCCCGCCCCCTGATACGGCGCAAGCAAGCCGTTGCCAAGCCCCAAGGTAACAAACACTTAACCTATCAACGACGACGGAACCGCGCGATGAAGAATCCATCCAGCGTGCCGTCTTCGTCCCCTCGATCCCCCTGCCCGACCGCCATGCCGGGATGGGTGCGCACGCAACCGGAAGCCGTGAGCGCGCCTGGCGGCCCAGCGAATTCTTCCGGTCCGACCGGATGCGGTTCGAGCAGCGGACAATTCTCCGCTATCCAGCGGAGCTGTCCTTCCCCTTCCGCAGGCTCCAGCGAACAGACGCAGTAGACGAGAACTCCGTTCGATTTTAGGCAGTCGACCGCATTGGAGATGAACCGGCGCTGAAGGGCCACCCTGCCGGCGATATCGGCCGCCTGGCGGTGCCAGACGACCTCCGGATGGCGCCGGAAGGTACCGGTGGCCGAGCACGGCGCGTCGAGCAGCACGCCGTCGAAGGGTTCCGCCGGCCTGTACGAAGTGCCGTCGGCAGTGACCGGCGTTGCCCAATAGCCGAGGCGTCGCAGATTCTCCGAAAGGCGCAGGATGCGGGCGGCGTCATTGTCGAGCGCGGTGACCTCGTATCCCGCCTTGATCAATTGCGCCGTCTTGCCGCCGGGAGCCGCACAAAGATCAAGCACGCGCGCGCCCTTTTCGAGCGTCATCAGCCGTGCCGGCAGCGCCGCCGCGGCATCCTGCACCCACCAGCGCCCCTCCGCATAGCCGGGCAATTGTTCGACCGGCTTGTCGCGGATGGCCACGCGTACGGTATCGGCAAACAGCGGCCTGGCGGCAAGCAGCTCGATCAGCGCCGGATAGTCGTCCTTGAGCGTGAGGTCGAGCGGCGCGCCGGCGAGCAGTGCGTCGGCGAAGGCCGCTACCGCTTCCGGACCGTAGGTGGCGAGCCACTGCCGGCGCAGGGTTTCGGGGAAAAGCAGCTCCTTGGGGGCCTCGCGCAGCGTCTCGGCCTCTGCTTGTGCCCGCCGCAGCGCCGCGTTCATCAGGCCCGCCAGATGCTGGGCCCTGGTGTCGCGCTTGACCGCCTCGACCGCAAGATAGAGGGCGCTGTGGTCGCCGAGTTCCGGCAGATAGAGCAACTGGCCCAGGCTCAAGCGCAGCACCGCTTCAAAGGTGCCGCTCTTTTTGGGAATGCCGCGGTCCAGCAGATGCCCGATCACCAGAGTCAAATGCCCGTGCCGCCGCAGCGCCGTGGTCACCAGCCGGTTGGCCAGCGCCCGGTCGCGTCCATCTGCTATCTCGGCGGCGGAAAACGGGGTGAAACTGCTTCCCGAGAGAACATCGCGAAGCCGCGTCGCGCCGAGAAGCCGGAGCGGGAGCCCCGGCGGGTTTTTTGCTTTTGCCAACGATCAGCCCCAGGGGCCGCGCTGGCCACCGCGGCCTTCACTACCCCCGATCGGCGGCACACGCCAGCCGCCGCCGCTTCGTGGCGCGACGTGGCTTGCCTGAGCGCGCGGCCCAGGCCGGTGTCCGGTGCGGTCGACCTGCATTTCGGCCCCCATCTTCCGCAGCGCGACAATCCGGTTGCCGACGTCCGGATGGGTGGAAAAGAGATTGTCCATCCGCGCGCCCGAGAGCGGGTTGAAGATATACAGATGGGCCATCGCCGGATTGCGCTCGGCCGCGACATTGACCGTGCGATGGGCCAATTGCGAGATCCTGGCGAGCGCCGAGGCCAGGGCCAGCGGATCGCCCGAAATCTCGGCGCCGTCGCGATCGGCCTGATATTCGCGGGTCCGGCTCACCGCCATCTGCACCACCATGGCCGCGACCGGGGCAAGGAACACCATCAGCAGCGTGCCGACGAAGCCCAGCGGGTTGTCGCGGCTGTTGCCGCCGCCGAAGAACAGCCCGAATTGCGCCAGCATCGAGATGGCGCCGGCCAAAGTCGCCGTGACCGTCATGGTCAGCGTATCGCGGCTGCGGATATGGGCCATCTCGTGCGCGATGACCGCGGCCACCTCCTGCGGTTCGAGATGACGCAACAGGCCGCTCGACACGGCGACCGCGGCGTGCCGCGGGTTGCGGCCGGTGGCGAACGCATTGGGCTGGTCGGTGTCGATGAGATAGATTTTCGGCATGGGGATGCCGGCGCGGTGGGCGAGGCCCTCCACCATCCGGTAAAGATCGGGAGCGCTGCGCGGGCTGACCTCGTGGGCCTGCTGCATCGCCAGCACCAGCCTGTCCGAGTTCCAGTAGCCGATGAGGTTGGTGACCGCGGCGATCCCGAAGGCGATCGTCATGCCGTTGCTGCCGCCGATGAGATAGCCGACGGCCATGAACAGGGCGGTGAGGGCCGCGAGCAGCACACCGGTGCGAAAGAAGTTGAGCATCTTGCCTTTGTCTTGACCTCGAAACCTGATTCAGTCTCCCAATATGATGGTGTGCGCCCAGGTTCCCTGCAAGGCGTGTGGCCAAACTGTAACGCTCGCGGATGTGCCGATGACCGAAGAGACCAAGCCCGGGCCGCTCGAAAAGGCGAACCCCTCGCCGGCGGCCCGGCGCGCCCTCGCCGAGGCGGCCGCCCGGCGGAAGGCGATCGACGAGAAGGCCGCGGCGGCGCCCAGGGAAGAGGGCGGCCGCGGCGGGCTCGACCCGGCCCGCTATGGCGACTGGGAGATCAAGGGCCTGACCAGCGACTTTTGAGCTTGGGACAGCTAGCCGAAGAGGCCGATGACGATCCCCTGGACGATCAGCACACCCAGAAGGTAGCCGCCATCGATCAGGGTGAGGCTCCATTTGGCGCCCTGGTAGCGGTGGTTCAGAACCATCGAGGTGATGACGAAACCGAGCCACATATTGGCCCCGCACAAGATGCCGTTGACCACATTGGTCGCCCCGAACAGGACGGGCGTCAGCAGTGCGATGAAATAGGCCATCACCAACTGCACGATGACCGACCAGATGTAGGGCGTGGGGTCGTTTGGCTGCAGTTCTTCCCGCGTCTTGCCGACCGCCGCCATCCACTGCCTGGCCAGCAGCATGTACCAGGCGAAACCCAGCGCCATGCTCGCCACTGTCGCGACGATCACGGCGAGCCAGTTCACTGCGAAATGCGTCATGCTTTCACCCCTTCGATCGGCTCCGGACCGGAGCACCCCGGGAGATTAGGCACAAAGTCCCATGGCCAATAGTAGAAATCGATCAATGCGCGCGGCGGCGATCAGAGCCCGCCCATCTTGCAGACAATGTCCCATTCGACATCGGTGACCGGTTGTACCGAAAGCCTAGACAGCCGGATCAGGGCCATGGCCTCGAGACCCGGCGTGGTCTTGACCTCCTCCAGCGTCACCGGCCGCGGCAGCGCCTTCACCGGCAATATGTCGACGCATTCCCAGACCACCTTGCCGTCCTTGATCTCGGCGGTGGAATCGGGGTGGGCGAGCTTGACCACCTTGACGATCCCGACAATCTCCTTGCCCTGCACGGAATGATAGAAGAAGCACTCGTCGCCGGGCTGCATGGTGCGCATGTTGTTGCGAGCGGCGTAGTTGCGCACGCCGTGCCATTCCTCCGGCACGCCCTTCCTGACGACGTCTTGGTAGGACAACGTGTCGGGCTCCGATTTCATCAGCCAATGCGCCATGATCACCGCCCCGCCGGGTTGTTGATGCCCCAGTTCCAGCGCCGCACTTCGTAGCGCCCGAAGACTCCTTGAGAAACGAAGGGATCCTTGGCCGCCATCGCCTCGGCTTCCGCCTGGCTGGACGCATCGATCACCACCAACGAACCGCAGGGCTTCTCGTCGGCGTCGAGAAACGGCCCGGCAAAAACCAGCTTGTCGCCCAGCGTCTTCAAATGCTCCAGATGCGTCGGCCGCACCGCCAGCCGGTGTTCCAGCCCATTGGGCCTGTCCTCGGCGATGATGGCATAGAGCATTGTCATTCCTCCCGTTTGAGCGGCCGTGCCATCAGGCCGGCGACGATTGTTGCGATGCTGGAATTACCTTCGAGCAGGAGATTTACCGCATCGATCAGCGGCGCGTCGATTCTCAGATTTCGCGCCAGCTGCTGCGCCACCGGCGCCGTCGCCACGCCTTCGGCGAGCCTGGCGCCGTGGGCCTTGATTTCTGCGACGCGCTCGCCTCGCCCCAGCGCCATGCCGAACTGATAGTTGCGCGAATGGGTGGACGTGCAGGAGAGCGTCAGATCGCCGAGGCCGGCGAGGCCGGTCAGCGTCGAGGCCGAGCCGCCCATGGCGACGACGATCCTGCCGAGTTCGGCAAAGCCGCGCGCCAGCAGCGCCGACCGCGCCGAAGCCCCGAGCCCGGCGCCCTCGACCGCCCCGCAGCCGAGCGCGTAGACATTCTTGAGGGCGCCGGCGAGTTCGACCCCGACCCGGTCGCCCGCCGCATAGGGCCGGAAGCCCGGTCCGGCCAGCGCCGCGGCGATCGCGGCGGTCGCATCGGCATCGTCGCCAGCGAGGGTCACCGCGGTCGGCCGCCCCGCCGCGACGTCATCGGCAAAGCTCGGGCCGGAGAGGACGTAGGGCACCGCCTCGGGCGCCAGTTCCGCCAGCACCTCGCTCTGCCGCTTCAGCGTCCTGGCTTCGAGGCCCTTGGCGGTGAGCACCACCGGCTTTCCGGCCAGCGCCTCCCGCCCGATCTCCGCGAGCGCCGCGCGGCTCGCCTGTGCCGGCACGGCGAGGATCACGAGGTCCGCAGTGGCATCGAAGCGCGTCGTCGCACCGATGCGCTCGGAGAGGGCCTGCCCGGGAAGATAGGCGTGGTTGGTGTGATGCAGCGCGATCTCCTCGACCACCCCCCGGTCGCGGCCGACAAGCGTCACCGTCCTGCCCGCCATGGCCGCCGCCTGCGCCAGAGCCGTGCCCCAGGCGCCCGCGCCGATGACCGCGACATGGTCATACGGCATGCGTCAGCCCCATATCCGCGCTGTCGAGCGGCCAGCGCGCCTTGGCGGCGAAGTCGAGGCCGTCCGACGCGCCCAGCGCCAGCCGTTCGGCCCCCGCCCAGGCGACCATGGCCCCGTTATCGGTGCAAAGCTCGATGGGCGGCACGATGAGCTGCGCTCCCGACTCCCTCGCCACGCGCTGCAGGCCGACGCCGATCGTCCTGTTGGCCGCGACGCCGCCCGCCACCACCAGCCGCAGCGCCGCCTCCGGCAATTCCGTCTTGAAACGCTCGATGGCGGCGCGGGAACGAACGCTGACGATCTCGGCCACCGCCAGCTGAAAGCTCGCGCAGATGTCGGCCACGTCCTGCTCGCTGAGCGGGGCGATCGCCTCGGCGGCCAGCCGCACCGCCGTCTTGAGGCCTGAAAATGAAAAATCAAGACGGTCTTCCTTGAGCAGCGGCCGCGGAAATCTGAAGCGTGAGGCATCGCCGTCCAGGGCCCGCGTCTCGACCTGGGGTCCGCCGGGCTGCCCGAGGCCGAGCAGCTTGGCAACCTTGTCGAAGGCTTCGCCCAGCGCGTCGTCGATGGTCGTGCCCCAGCGCTCATAGGCGCCGACGCCGCGCACCAGGACGAACTGGCTATGCCCGCCCGATACCAGCAGCATGAGATAGGGAAAGTCGATGCCGTCGGTGAGGCGCGCCGTCAGCGCGTGCGCCTCCAGATGATTGACCGCGACGAGCGGCTTGCCGAGCGCGGCGGACAATGCCTTCGCGGTGGTCAAGCCCACCAGCACGCCGCCAATAAGTCCGGGCCCCGCCGTTGCCGCGATCGCGTCCAGTTCGTCGAGCGGCACCTCCGCGGCCTCACAGGCACGCGCGATGATGCGGTCGAGATGGGTGACATGGCTGCGCGCCGCGAGTTCGGGCACCACGCCGCCAAAGGCAGCGTGCTCTTCAAGTTGGCTGCGCACGATATTGGAGAGGATCGTGCCGCGCCCGCTCAGGTCGCGCACCACGATGGCGGCCGCGGTCTCGTCGCAGCTCGTCTCGATCCCCAAAACTCTCATGTGCGCTTGCCCGGTGGTAAGGAACGGTCTAAGCCGTCGCCAGCTGAGCGTGGCCCGCATGCCGGGCCCCGCACTCGATCCGCAGGACTTGCCGGCATTGGAAAAAGTTCCGCGTCTTCAACACGAACTCTGCCCTACAATAGGACGGCATGAGATTGCAATCACGAGCCCCATTCATCAGGATTGGAACGCGCGGCTCCATGCTGGCGCTGGCGCAGGCCAATCTGGTGCGGCGCCTGCTCGCCGCCGCCCACCACATGGCAGAAGCCGACATCGCCATCCAGGTGATCACCACCAGCGGCGACCGGCTGACCGACCGGCCGCTTTCGGAGGCCGGCGGCAAGGGCCTGTTCTCCAAGGAGATCGAAGCCGCCCTGCTGGCGGGCGAGATCGATCTGGGGGTGCATTCCTCCAAGGATCTCGCCACGAAGCTTCCTGACGGCCTCTATCTGCCGGCATTTCTCGAGCGCGAGGACATCCGCGACGCTTTTGTGTCGCTCAAGGCGACAACGCTGGACGAGCTGCCGCAAGGCGCCAAATTCGGCACCTCCTCCATCCGGCGGGCCGCCCAGATGCTGCGGCATCGGCCGGACTTCGAAATCGTCCCCTTCCGCGGCAATGTCGACACCAGGCTCGAAAAACTCGAGCGCGGCATCGCCGACGCCACGCTGCTGGCCGCTGCCGGGCTCAACCGGCTCGGGCGAAGCGACCGGATCACTGGCTATCTCGACCCGCGCCGCTTTCCGCCCGCCCCGGCCCAGGGCGCCGTCGGCATCGAAATCCAGGAAGGCGACGAACACACCGCGGCGATCGTTGCCGTGCTCGATCATCCCGCAACGGCCATCGCCGTGACGGCTGAACGCGCGCTGCTCGACACCCTGGACGGGTCCTGCCGGACGCCCATCGGCGTGTTTACCGAATTGAACGAAACTTCGTGCACCCTGCACGGCCAGATCCTCAGCCCGGACGGCTCGGAAGGTTTCGAAGCCAGCCAGACGGGCAAACCGGCGGAAGCGGCCGCCATCGGCGCCGAACTTGGCCGGCAGCTGCTCGGTCTCGCCGGCGAAAACTTCATCAAACGCTTCGAAGGACAGGCTTAATTGGTGCGCATGCTGGTCACACGTCCCGAGCCCGACGCGAGCGAGACCGCCGCGCGCCTTGCCGCGCTCGACATCGAGACGAGGCTTTGTCCGCTGCTGACCCACGAGACCCTGAGCACCGGCCTGCCCGACGCAGAAGGTTTCGCCGCCATGGCACTGACCAGCGCCAACGCGCTGCGTGCCCTTGCCGAGCGGAATGCGCTCGAACCCTATCTCGGCCTCAAGGTCTTCGCCGTCGGCGACCGGACGGCGGAACATGCCCGCAGCTGCGGCTTTGTCGGGGTCGAAAGCGCCGGCGGTTCGCTTGCCGATCTCGCCGAACTGCTTGCCCATGGCAAGCCTGGCGGACCGGTCTTCTATCCGGCGGGCCGCGACCAATCCGGAGATCTCGCCAAATCGCTGGCCCCTTATGGCGTCATGGTGATCACGGCCCAGGTCTATGCGATGAACGCCATCGCCGCCCTTCCCGCGGAGGTCATCGGCGAACTCGATGCCGGCACAATGGGTGCGGCCCTCTTCTATTCTCGCCGTGCCGCCGAAACCTTCGCGGCCCTGGCCGCGCCTCGGCTCGGCCGACGGGCAAGAAGGCAACTGGGCGCGCTTTGCCTGTCAGAAGCCGTTGCCGAACCCCTGATCGATGCCCATTTCGTCCGCATCGGACTTGCCGACTATCCGAGCGAAGAGGCCATGATGGGGCTTGCCTTGTCTTTTGCCCGCGATCAAAACGCGTCATGACACCAAGACCGACAAAGGACGATCTGCATGGCTGACCGCAAATCGGGACCCGTGAAGCCACCGGTCATCGACCTCACGGCGCGCAATGCCACGCAAACCTCTCCCGGGGGCGAAAGGCCCGCCGACCGGCGGACATCGCCTCGGCCTTCGCCCAAGACCAAGGCCGCAGCGGCGGCCACCTCCGAAGCCGCTCCCGCGCCGGACCGGGATGCGACGACGGCGAAGCCGCCGGAAGCGCCGCCGGCCGCCGATACTGCAAAAACCGCCGAAGCGCCCAAAGCCCCACCGCAGCTCGGCGTACCCCCGCCGCCACGCCCGCAGGCAAGGCTCGCCATGCCCTGGAGCGCCATTTCCATCGCGGCAGTTGCCGGCGCCCTCCTCGGGGCGGGCCTGACCTACCTGCTCGCCGCCTGGATCGCGCTGCCGTCCACCGTGCCGCCCATCCCCGATCCCGCTCCGGAACTGGCCGAGCAGGCCGCCCGTCTGTCGGGGCTGGAGCAGCGCTTTGCCGTACTCGAAGAGGCCTCGATCGATACCCAGGTCAGCCTCGACGCCACCATCACCCAACTCGATACCGGCTTCGCCGGCTTGCGGCGTTCCCTCGACGAGCTGCGGGCCGCTATGCCGTCCCCGGTCACGGTCGACCTCTCCGGCATCAAGGCAGAACTGCGGACGCTGGAGAGCCGCGTCGATGCCACTGCCGCCGGCGCCTCTTCGGCGGACGCCGCCGCGCTGGCGCAGAACCTCGCCGGGATCGGGCAAAGCCTCGCGGCACTGACGGAGCGCCTGTCCGAAGTTGACCGGCAGATGACACAGGCTGACGCAGCGATAGCGGGATTTGCCGCCGACCTTGCCGCGGCAAAGGCTGCCATCGCGGCGCAGAACCGCTCGATCGGAGGCGCCGATATCGGCCCCGCGGTGAAGCTTCCGCTGATCGTATCGGGGCTGGAATCGGCTTTTGCCGCCGGCCGCCCCTACGCCACAGAGCTTCGAGGCCTCACCGCCATCCTCCCCGATCTGAGCGTGCCGGCCTCGATCGAGGCTGCCGCGGAAACCGGCATCGCCCGGCCCGACGACCTGGCCAATCGGTTCTTCGCCGCCGTGCCCGATATCCTTGCCGGGCGGGCCGGCGCCGCGACCGGCGATCTGGGGCGCGACGCGCTGGAATGGGCCAAAGCGCTGCTGGCGCTCCGTCCGGCCGGGGAAATCGAGGGCGACACGCCGGAAGCGGTGATCTCGCGGCTCGAAGGCGCGATGCAACGCCGTGACTTCACGGCGGCCGCGGCGCTCCTCGAGCAATTGCCCGAACCGATGCGCGTGGCCGCGGGCCCGTTGGCCGCCGAGATCGAGGCCCATGCCGAGGCCGAGGCCTTCGTCGCCGCGTTGCGGGCCCAGGCCCTCGCCCCGGTCGCGGAGGCGGCGCCGTGATCCGTCTCGCCTACTGGATCGTCATCAGCCTGTTGGTAACCGCCGGCATCGCCTGGTTCATCAGCCTGCCCGGCACGCTGACGCTCGAATTCATGGGATTTCGCATGCAGCCGCGGCTGGGCATCGCCGCCGCCCTGCTCATCGCCACCATCATTGTCATCATCCTTGCCTGGGGCATCCTCAAGCGGGTGATCGCCACGCCCTACTATCTGGCGCGCCTTGCCCGCGAGCGGCGCAAGGACCAGGGCTTTGTCGCGCTCTCGGACGGCTTTATCGCCCTGCAGGCGGGAGACGCCGCCCGGGCCCGTCTGCTGGCGCGCGAGGCGCGGGCCAATCTGCCCGCCAATGCGGCGGCGCAATTGCTCGAGGCCCGGGCCGACCTGGCCATGGGCGACATGCATTCGGCCCGCGAGCACTACCGCGCCCTGATCTCGAACCGGAAGACCGCGCTCGCCGCGCTGTCGGGCCTCTACGATCAGGCGCGGGCGCAGGGGCGGACGGAGGCGGCGCTCACTTTCGCCCAGAAGGCCGTCGAGATCGCGCCGCACACGTCCTGGGCCAGCGAAGCGGTCTTCGACGACCTGACCCGCAAGGGCCGCTGGGACGAGGCGCTCGCCATGGTTGCCGCGGAGCCGGCCGTCAGCCGCGAGGAGAAGATGCGCAAGCGCCGCAGGCAGGCGGTGGTGGAAGCGGCGCGCGCCAAGTTCGCCGAGCCGACCGAACCGCTGGCCGCGCTCGACCATGCCCTGGCGGCGCTCAAGCTGCAGTCCGATTTCGTGCCGGCGGCGCTGACCGCGGCGCGCATCTACATCAATCGCGGCGATTCGCGGAAGGCCATGAGCCTGTTGCGCCGGGTCTGGCGCGCCACCTCGCATCCCGACATCGCCACCCTCTTTGCCAACGCCGTCCCGGGCGCCTCGGCGGTCGACCGGCTCAAGCGCATCCGCGAACTGGTCGATACGCCGCCGGCGAACAAGAGCGGCGCCATGGTCCTCGCCCGCGCCTGCATCGACGCCTATGACTGGAACGCCGCTCGCGAGGCCCTTGCCAACTATGCGGACGCCAATCCCTCCCAGGCCGTCTGCATGATGCTGGCCGAGGTCGAGGAGGGGGAGAACGGCGATCAGGGCAAGGCCCGCGCATGGGTGAACCGGGCCGTGCGGGCGCCGCGCGACCCCGTGTGGACCGCCGACGGCATCACCGCCGACGAATGGGAGCCGACCTCGCCGGTGACGGGCCGGCTCGACGCCTTCGAGTGGCGGGTGCCGGTCAGCGCCGTCGCGACCCGCGTCGCCGAGGCATCGCTGGCTCCGGCGGCGCTGACCGGCTCGCGGGACCCCGGCTCGCCGCCCGGCACGTCGCTGGCGCTGCCGGATAATTGAGCGCCGCCAACCCCCTTGCATGCCGGCGACGGCGCCAGTAAAAGACGCGCATCTTCCGGCGCCCGCGCCGGTGCGCCGCTTTAGCTCAGTTGGTAGAGCACATCATTCGTAATGATGGGGTCAGGTGTTCGAGTCACCTAAGCGGCACCACTTTCTCAAGCAAATCAGAGACTTGGGCAGGTGTTATTCTCGGCTTTTGCGGCGCGACGATCTGTGTCCGCCCCATGTCAGCATTCGGCGTTTTCGGTCCATTCGCTTTACCCTTGTCCGACGAGTGACGATCTCCCCTATCAACGGAGTTTCGCAGGGGGCCGACGCGCGGCACCTCGTACACCTTAAGGGGCTCTATACCGCCGCGAGCGATTTCAATTTGACATAACTCCCGGCTCACTCAACTCTAGACCTTGGCCGCAATGTCCCTTCACGGAAACCAAACACGCCCTATCGCCTCGGCTCAAACTTATGCGGCCATTGGCGGGCCGTTGGTCTGACGCCTCAAAAGAAACCGCCATCATCGACCTTCCCTCCGCGGCCCGATTTGGCGGCGGGGCCGGCCCGTCGGCCGGCGCGGCGCGCCTCTCACGCCATCTCGGAGTCGAGCGCGGCAAGGCGCTGCGCCAGGCGAGCGGTGGGGGCGATTGCCGCAAGAGTATCGCCGCCGGGCGCGAACAGTTTGCCGCGCTCTTCCCCGGTCGAGCGGAAGAACGGGTAGCGCCGCAGCGTGGTGGGCAGCTTGGTGTCGACATAGGCGCCGTAAAGCTTCACCGGGAAGGTGAGACCGGGATAATCCCGCGCGCCGCACATTTCCTCCGAGCCGAACACCCGGCGATAGAAGGCGGCGTGCTCGGGCCGCACCAGCGCCAGGCAACAGTCGGCGTCGAAATGCACCGACGCCATGACCGCGATGCGGAGCGTCAGGAAGGGCAGCGCCGGATAGGCCAGCGACGCCTCGTAGTCGGCGGTAAAGCGGCTGGGATCGATGAAGGTTTCGCCACGGTCCAGCAGCGGCCCCAACACATCCGGACACACCTTCATGCTGGGCGAGTAGGGTTGCCGGCTGCTCAGGTGGTGCAGCCGGACCGAACTGACCAGTTCGCCGTCGATGTGAACGCCGAACGACATCGCATTGGGCGCGTCGTCCAGATCGTCGACTACAACCCCTGCGTCGCTGAAGGGCACGGATTCCTCGCGCCGATAGGCTTCGTAGCGCAGGCGGTATACGGGATGGTCGATCTTGTCCATGCTGACGCGGGAGTATTCAACGCGGTCAAGGATGTCCATCAAAGTACCGGCAAAACGCGTCACGGGGACTTCCGTCGCCCCTCTATCCGGATCATTACGCATAAACTACTCCGCAACTTGTACGAAACAGCTTAACCTTTTATTAGCTATATTGAAATTCCCAATAACAGTTGACGACCACGCGCAGGCTGCATGCGGGCGCAAACAGCGGTCCCGATCGGGCAGATTCTACTGATTCTGTAAGAAGTTAGTGGCAGTTAACCACGTTTGCGAGTCGTCAGCGCGACCGGCTCGCTGCGCGCCATGCGCGCCATCAGTTCGGCAACCTCCCGCCGCGGCAGCGGCACCCCGAACAGGTACCCCTGGATCTGATCGACCTTGGTATGCCGGGAAATCAGCGCCAGCTGCTCCTCGGTCTCCACCCCTTCGGCGGTCACCTTGAGATTGATGTCCTTGCCCAGCTGGGCGACGTTGCTGAGCAATTTCAGCGATCGCGGATTGGTCGCGATGTCCATGACGAAGCTGCGGTCGATCTTGAGCTTGGTAAAGGGCAGCGCGTGCAGATAGCTCAGCGACGAATAGCCGGTGCCGAAGTCGTCGAGGGCGATCCCGATCCCCTGCTTTGCGAGCTTTGACAGGATCGAGGTTGCCGCGTCCCGCTCTTCGATCAGCGCCGTTTCGGTGACCTCGATTTCCAGCCTCGACGGCTTGAGCCCCGACGACGCCAGGGCGTCGGTGACCATCGCGGCGACGTCGGCATTGCGGAAATCCCGCGCCGAGATGTTGACCGAGATCGAGACATCGTCGGGCCAGTTGCGGCATTCCTGGGCCGCGGTCGCCAGCACCCAGCGGCTGATGTCCGAGATCAGCCCCGACTCTTCCGCGATGGGAATGAACAGCGACGGCGGGATGGAGCCGAGTTCGGGGTGGCGCCAGCGTGCCAGCGCTTCGCAGCTCACCACCCTGCGCGTCTTCAGATCGACGATCGGTTGATACACCAGCGTCAGGCCGCTATCGGCCACGCACTGCTTGAGGTCTGCCTCGAGGCGCTGCCTGTAGCGATAGTCGGTGTCCATCTCGTCATGGAAGAGCTGGGCCTGCTGCTTGCCGTTGGCTTTGGCCTTGTAGAGCGCTAGATCGGCGCGCGTCATCAGGTCGTCGAGAACGGCGGCGGGATCGGTGGAGACGACGACCCCGATGCTGACATTGACCGAAAACACCTCGTCCATCAGGTTGAACGGGGGTTGGAAGGCGTCGAGGATCGCCTGCGGATCGTTCACCGTATCGTCCTGCGTCACGCCGCCGCCACGATAGACGATGTACTCGTCGCCCCCGAGGCGGGCGATCAGGCTGTCGCGGCCCAGCACGCGGCTCAGCCGTTCGGAGATCTCGACCAGCAGGCGATCGCCGATCAGGTGCCCCATCGTATCGTTGACATGCTTGAAGTCGTCGACATCGACGATCATCAGCATGCTCATGCCCGGAGTCTTCGAATGCCGGCGGCGCTCGAGGTCGGCCTCGACCTGTTCGGTGAAATAGGCTCGGTTCGGCAGGCCGGTCAGCGCATCGTAGTGCGCCATGAAGTTGATGCGCTCTTCGACCTTGACGCGCTCGGTGATGTCTTCGAACAGCAGCACCGTGCGCCGCTGCCGGGAGCTGACCGTGACTTCGCAATGGCGGTTCCCGGCGAGACGCAGCACCACCTTGCCGCCTTCCCCCTCGCCGATGATCTCGAGCAGCCGCGCCGCCGCTTGCTGCGGGATGGTGCCGCGCGCGCCAGCCGCGGAGATCATTGCGGCGAAGGGCCGGCCGCTCCAGTTGCCGCCGGCGAACTCGGCAAAGACCAGTTCGGCGCGATCGTTGGAGACCGCTATCAGGCCGCTCTCATCGAGCATGCACAGCCCGTGGTGCATCGTCTCGAGCGCCGTATCGAGCTCGGAGGCAAGCCGTGACGCGTCGACGCGGGCATGCACCGCCTTGATCAGGATGGCGCGGATATTGGCCGAGACCCGGCGCAACGAAACGAAGAAGGCGATCAGCACCAGCGACAGCATCGCGGTGTGGAGGGATCCGTCGAACAGCATGCCGATGGCCATCGGCACGCTCATCAGCAGCACCTGGATGGTGACCAGCCGGTCGACGGCAAAATTGCGCCCGGCGACTCCTACCAGCACCGAAACCGTGACCGAAAGACTCGCCATTTCCGAGAATGGCGTGTTCACGAAGAGGAAGCTGTGGGCCATCCAGAAGCCGTACAGGGCGGCTATGGCAGCCGCGCCGACCGTGGCGCGCCATTCCCATCGTACCGCGCCGGCGACATCGTCATCGGCCAGCATGGCCTTTTCGAAGGACTTCATGTCGGTGTTGCGGGCGAAGCCCACGATCACGAAGGCGGCCGCGATGCAGAGGGTGACCCAGGAATTGGCCTCAAGCCCCGCCACCCCGGCAACCAGCGCCGAACTCAGGGCGCCAAGCATCATCACGCGCCGGTCGGCGTAAAGCGACCGGATCATGGAGACGTAATCGACTGGCGGCAGTGACCTATGCGCTGCTTCGAACATGAACTTTCACCAATGCGCGAAGATCATGCCCGGAAAGCAGTTAATGCCGGCTTTCCATAATTGCCGCCGAAGTTGCGCAGCCCAGGGTTTCGGCATCATCGGACGCCCAATCGCTTTGGATGGTTTATGGAGCGTTTGGCAATTGTCGCCGGTGCTCCGCGGCCGTGACGCGCTCGGGCCTTCGAGGCACCGCCGGAATTCCCGGCTAACCCCGCGGCTCCATGTCGTTGTCCCACTCCAGGAGTTCGATCTGGATGCCCAGTCGCGGGACGGTGTCGAAATAGGCGTAGCGGCCGTGCGCCCCGTCGAATTCGGCCCGCTGCGGTTCGCGGTGACCCTTGCTTTCGAAATAGGCGCTGCGCTTGCGCATGTTTCGGGTCCTGAACGCGATATGATGGCACCCCGGCCCCTTTTCCTCGAGCAGGTCGCGCCAGGCGCTCTTTTCCGGACCGGGTTCCAGGAACTCCACGTCGATGTTGGAGAATTCGAAGATGGCGAGCCGGCAGCCGAGGGCGGCCGGCTTGCCCATATAGACGGCCCTGGCCTCGTCCGGATCGGCGGCCTTGCCGATATGGCTGGGCGTCTTGCCCGTCAGATCGGCAAACCATTCGAGCGAGCGCTCCAGATCGTCGGTGACGAAGCAGAGGCGCCCATAGGTCTTGATGATGTCTTCGAACTGCGCCCTAGGCATGGCTCTCCCGACTAACCCTCGATCGCCCCGGCGGTGATGCCCTGGACGAAGAATTTGCCCAGGACGAAATAGATGAAGAGTGGCGGGATCGCGGTCGGCAACGCCGCCGCCATGTTCTCGTTGTAGGACGCCTCGCCCGTCGTGGTGATCACCACATTGGCGAGCGCCACGCTCATCGGCTGCGTGCCGAGCCCGCCGGAGGTGAGCCCAACCGAATGCAGGAAGTTCTGGATACCGAGCGTCGGGTTGAACATCCAGCGCCAGGCAACGCCGGTGACGATCAGCGAGACGGCGAGCGGATAGAGGAAGACGAGCTTGCGGCGATCGCGACCGTCGAAAGGGGCGCAAGGCAGGTCGATCCGGCATGGGCGCCCGATTGGGACTGAGGCCGGCCACGTTGACAAGCGGGCGGGCCAGCGGATAGTTCGCGCGTATTAGCGTTTCCTATTCCGGCGACGACGGGATTGCCATGGGCAAGGCCATTGTTCGACTAAAAGACATCGCGGACCGGACCGGTTTCTCCACGAACACGGTCTCGCTCGCGCTCAGGCAGAGCCCGCGCATTCCGGTGCAGACGCGCGAGTTGATCCAGCGCGCCGCGAGCGAGCTCAACTACCTGCCCAACCACATCGCCAAGTCGCTGGTGAGCCGGGAAACCATGACCATCGGCCTCGTCTTGACCGACATCACCAACCCCGCCCTGACCCAGACCGCCCAGGCGATCGAGATCGCGCTGGCCGAACGCGGCTACGGCACGCTGTTCGCAACCTCGAACAATACGCTCGCCGAAGAAATGCGGGCGATCGAGCTGTTCCGTTCGCGCCAGGTGGACGGCATGCTGATCTACCCGACCAGCCACCGCAAGCTCGACCATATCCGGCCGCTGCGCCGGAGTTATCCGGTCGTCCTGCTGGTCGGCGACCCGGATTCCGGGCTCGACGCCGTCTGCGTCGATGACCGCCGCGGCGCCTACAAGGCGACCCACCACCTGATCGAGACCGGCCACCGCCGCATCGGCATCATCGACAGCGCCAATCCCCTGGGGAACCTCGAGAAGCGCGAAGGCTACCAGCAGGCACTCTCGGAAAGCGGGGTCGACTTCGATCCGGCCATATCGGTGGATCCGCACGGCCATTCGACCATGAGCGGTTTCCTCGCAATGGAGAGGATGATGACCGTGAAGCCGCGGCCGACGGCGGTGTTCGCGGCCAACGACTCGCTTGCCATCGGGGCGCTGAGCTGGTGCCAGAAGCACGGCCTGCGGGTACCCGACGACGTCGCCATCATCGGCTTCGACAATATCGAGTTCGCCGAGTTTGCCTCGGTGCCGCTCTCCACCATCAACTATGCCGTCGAGATGGTAACCCGCATGGCGGTGGATCGCCTGATGCAGCTCATTTCCGCGGGAGATCAGCTGCCCGAGCCGCGCGTCACCCTGATCGATCCGGAATTGGTGATCCGCGACTCGACCCGCGCCCGGCGGTAGCCGTTGAACGCACCGCTCGGTCCGGCGTTGTCCGGGACGGCCACGGAGATAGGAGCACACCATGCCCGCAAAGCTCAGCGATGCCGACCGCGAGGCGGCGCTCGCCGGCCTCGATGGCTGGACCTTCGACGATGCCGCCAATGCCATCAGCCGCAACTTCAAGTTCAAGGATTTCTCCGAGGCCTTCGGCTTCATGACCCGGGTGGCGCTGGCCGCGCAGCGGGCCGGCCATCACCCCGATTGGTCCAACAGCTACGACAAGGTCTCGATCACCCTTTCCACCCACAGCGCCGGCGGCCTCACCGAGAATGACGTGGCACTGGCCGGGGCGATCGACAGGCTGCTGAACTGACGCGGCGCCGTCAATGGAAGTTGCGTCCCGCAGGCAGCGCCGCCCGGGCCTGGCGCTGAGCTGTTTCCCGTTGCCGCCGCAGCGTCTCGTCACGACCCGGCGGCGAACCGTTCCTGCTTTCATCGGCCCTGGCGATGGCTGCATCGCCGAAATCGTGACCTGAGGAAAGCGCCAGCAGCTCGGAGGTCATATCGGTGAAACTGTGCGCCACGACGTGGGTGACCAGCCCCTCCCTCTGCAGTTGGCCTTTGACGGCGAGCAGCCGCGAACCCAGCACCACCCGCCGGTGCTTTTCGAACACCTTGCTCCAGATGATGATGTTGGCGACACCGGTCTCATCTTCGAGGGTCGAAAAGATCACCCCGCCCGCCGTGCCCGGACGCTGACGCACCAGCACCAGGCCCGCGGTTTCGACGAAGACCCCATTCGGCTGCCGGCCCAGATGCTCGCAGCGCAAGGCGCCGCGCCGGTCGAGTGTGTGCCTGAGGAAACTGAGCGGATGGGCCTTGAGCGACAGCGAGAGGGTCTTGTAGTCGTGCACCACGGCCTCGCCCGGCGGCATGGGGGGCAGATCGGCATCCGGCTCGTCGCGCTGGCCCGGCTGTCCGGCGACGGCAAAGAGCGGCAGGGTTTCCGCCCCGTCGATACCCGTCAGGCCGCGCACCGCCCAGAGCGCGTCGCGCCGGCCAAGGCCCAGCGATCCGAAGGCGTCCGCCTCCGCCAGCTTTTCGAGCACTGAAGGCGCAAGCCCGGTTTTGAGCCACAGATCGCGCGCAGAATCATAGCCGCGGCCCCGCCGCGCGACAACCAGATTGACATGATCCTCCTTGAGCCCGCTGATTCGGGCGAATCCCAGCCGGATCGCTTTGGTCGAGCGGATGTCGCCCCGCATGTCGCTGTGCCGTTCCCACACCCGTTCGGCCGCCGGCGCGCCGTCTTCGAGGATGTTCCAGAGATCGGAGTGGTTGATGTCGACGGGCCGCACATCCACGCCGTGCTCGATGGCGTCGCGGACGATCTGCGCCGGGGCATAAAAGCCCATCGGCTGGCTGTTGAGCAGCGCGCAGGCGAAGACATCGGGATAATGGCATTTGAGCCAGCACGACGCATAGACGAGGAGCGCGAAGGAGGCGGCGTGGCTTTCCGGGAAGCCGTATTCGCCGAAGCCCTCGATCTGTTTGAAGCAGCGCTCGGCGAATTCCCGGTCATAGCCGTTCTTGGTCATGCCGGTGATGAAGCGCTCGCGGAACAGTTCGATCTTGCCGTTGCGCCGCCAGGTGGCCATGGCGCGCCGGAGCTGGTCGGCCTCGCCCGGAGTGAAACCGGCGGCGACCACCGCGATCTGCATCGCCTGTTCCTGGAACAGCGGCACGCCGAGCGTGCGCCCCAGCACCTCCTCCAGTTCGGACTTGGGAAAAACCACCTTCTCGTTGCCCAGCCGGCGCTTGAGATAGGGATGCACCATGCCGCCCTGGATCGGGCCTGGCCGCACGATCGCCACCTCGATGACGAGGTCGTAGAACCTCGAAGGCTGCAATCGCGGCAGCATCGACATCTGCGCCCGGCTCTCGATCTGGAAGACCCCGATGGTATCGGCCCGGTGCGTCATCTTGTAGACGCGGGCCGCCGCCTCGGGATGACGCTCCTCCTCCCGCAACAGTTCGGCAAGTTCGATGTCCTGCCCATAATGGACGTGCATCAGCTCGAAGGCGCGCCGCAAACAGGTGAGCATGCCGAGCGCCAGCACATCGACCTTGAGAATACCGAGCGCGTCGATGTCGTCCTTGTTCCACTCCACGATGGTGCGGCTGTCCATCGCCGACTTGCCGATGGGAACGAGGTGATCGAGCGGATCCTTGGTGATCACGAACCCCCCCACATGCTGCGACAGGTGCCTCGGAAAGCCGCGCAGCTCCTTGGCGCATGCGATCGCCATGCCCAGGTTCGGTTCGTCCGGATCGAGGCCGATCTCCCGGATCTGCTTGTGGTCGATTTCGCCTCCCCAGCCCCAGCGCAGCTCGTTGAGGGCGGCTATGGTGTCGTCGGAGAGGCCGAAGACCTTGCAGATCTCGCGGATGGCGCTCTTGGTGCGGTAGGTGATGACGTTGGCGGTCAGCCCGGTGCGGTGACGGCCATACTTTTCGTAAAGATACCGCATCACCTCCTCGCGCCGCTCGTGCTCGAAATCGACATCGATGTCAGGCGGCTCGTCGCGTTCTGTGGAGAGGAAGCGGCCGAACACCAGCCTGGCGCTCTTGGGATCGACTTCGGTGATCTCGAGGCAGAAACAGACGGCCGAATTGGCCGCCGAGCCGCGCCCCTGGCAGAGGATCTTGCGGTCGTGGCGGGCAAAGCGCACCAGATCATGCACGGTGAGGAAATAGGCGGCGTAGCGCTTGTAGGCGATAAGGCAAAGTTCGGACCAGAGGCTGCACTTGATCTCGTCCGGCACCCCTTCGGGATAACGCCTGGCCGCGCCCTCCCAGGTCAGCCGTTCCAGCGTCTCCTGGGCGCTTTCGCCATTGCCGACGGTCTCCTCGGGATAGTTGTATTTGAGGTCGTCGAGCTTGAAGACGATGCGGGAGATGAGTTTCTGCGTCTCGGCGACGGCCTCGGCATGCTCGCGGAACAGCCGGCCCATTTCCTGTGGCGTTTTCAGATGCCGTTCCGCGTTCTTCTCCAGCCGCCGCCCGGCCACGAAGATGTTGAGGTGCTGGCGGATGCAGGTGACGGCGTCCTGCAGCACCCGCCGCTCGGGGGCATGATAGAGCACGTCGTTGACCGCGATCAGCGGCACCCTAGCCCGCGTGGCGAGGTCGGCCAGCCGGTTGAGCCGGGCCCGATCCCGGCCCTGATAGGTGCAATAGGCGGCGAGCCACACCCGGCCGGGCGCCAATCCGGCAAGGCGCCGCAATGCGGCCTCTCCCGCTTCCCAGCGGCTTTCGTCGATCTGGACGATGAAGAGCTGGCCCTCGGTGAAGTCGGCGAGATCGGCGAACAGCAGCCTGGCATTGCCCTTTTCGCCGTTCTCGTTGCCCCGGGTGAGCAGCGCGCAAAGCCGGCCATAGGCATCCCGGTCGCCCGGATAGGCGCTGATGTCGGGCGTTCCGTCGGCAAAGCCGAGCCGCGTGCCCACCACGTAGCGGAAGGCGCGGGCCCGTTCCCCCAGTTCCTCGTCTTCGCGCAGATCGCGCATGGCGACGAAGGCCCGCACCACCCCGGCAAAGCTGTTGCGGTCGCAGAGCCCAAGGCCGGAAAGCCCGAGCGCCACCGCGCAGGCCACCAGTTCCTCCGGATGCGAGCCGCCGCGCAGGAAAGAGAAATTGCTGGTGGTCATCAGTTCGGCATAGGGCGGCGGCGCGGGCGCGGGGGTAGCCGCGGACCGGTCTCCATGCAACGCGATAACTTCACCGCCGCTCATGCGAAGAACCCGTGCAGGAACCAGCGCGGATTGCCGGTCTCGTGGTAGAGCCCTTCGCGGAATACCCAGAACCGGCGTCCGCCATCGTCCTCGGCGACGTAGTAATCCCGCGTCAGCGCCCCCTCGCCCGGCCGCCACCACTCGACCCCGATGCGTTCGGGTCCCGAGGCCTTGACGAAGCGGTAGTTCACCCGCCGCCATTGCATGCCGGCCGGCGGCCCGTCGGGCACTTCGGCCACGACCCCGATCGGCTCGGGCGCCGGCAGCAGCCGCAGCGGCCGCGGCAGGGCCGCGTCGGGCGCCGCTTCCGGATCGTCCGGGGTGCGCGCCACCATCGGCTCGAGCTTGACCGCCCGCTCAGGGATATGGGTATTGACGAATTTGGAACGCACCACCGCAAGCGGCCCCAGCCGGCTGGTCATCCGGTCATAGAGCCGGTCGAGGTTCTCGGCCCCGCCGCGGGTCTCGAAGGCGCCGATCTGGGCGGCATTGACCTCCGAAACCGAGCTTGCCGCCAGCCGGATCATGTCGATGCCGAAGCCTGGGTCATATTCGCCTATGAGCCGCTCGACCCTATTGCCGAAAAGCCGGGCGATGTGGCCAGGATCGCGGGTGGCCCGCGCCGCATTGACCGAAAGGCTCATCACCTTGTGATCGACCCGGTAGAGGAAGAGATGGAAGCTCTGGGCGCCCAATCCTTCCGCCTCGAGCCGCACCGAAAGCCGGATGGCAAGGTCGCGCGCGCTCATCAGCACGTCGTCGATGAGCCCGATGGGCTCGGCGAAGCGCCGCTCGGCATAGCGCTCGGCGACGGGGATGCGGGGGATTACCCGCTCCTCGAGCGTGCCCAGTGCCTGATCGAGTCGCGTCAGCAGACTCGCCCCGAACCGGGCCCGCAGTGCCTTGCGGTCGCGGCCATAGAGCTGGCCGACCCGCTTCAAACCCATCTGCATCAGACCGGTAATCCGGCTTTCCGCGAGCCGCAAGGCCGCGACCGGCAATTCGGCCAGCGCCTCCCCGGCAGTCTCGCCAATGATCTGTCCGGACGCGAAATGAGCAAGCGCCCAAGCCGCGCCGACACTGGGGGCGATCGCCCCGGCGACGGTAAAACCCAGCGCCCGGAGCTTGCCGGTGAGGGTTTCGAGCATTGCCTCTTCCCCCCCGAAGAGGTGCGCGACCCCGGTGATGTCTAGACACAGATCGCCATAGGCGGCCTGATCGGTCAAAACCGAAACGATCGGGCTGGCATAGGAATGCCAATCGGCAAAATCGGCAAAGACGTGTTCGAGGAAGGCGCGATCGATTTCGCGGACTTCGAGCTTGGGGCACAGAGCCTTGGCATCGGAAAGGTTCTGTCCGGCCATAAGGCCGGCCCGGACGGCGCGGTCATCGACCGCGAGCAGCCGCATCGCCCCCCTTTGCCGCTCCCACAGGGCCAAGGGCTCCGTCAGCGCACCCAGTGCCGGATCAGCCCGCTTGAGACAGTCGGTCGCCCAGCGCGGGAGGAACAGCACGAGATGACGGCGCGCGGTCCGGGAGGGCGGAAGTTCCCTCTGTCGTTCTGCTGCTGTCGACCACAACGAAGCCATTTTCCGTCCAGTCCAAGAGAAAATCCACCGTCCCGGCACGCGCTGTCGCTGTTTGCCCGAGCCGTCCTTTTTCGAGTTCCACCCGCCAGCGCGGGCCGCCCGGAGCGTGGGCGTCGAAAGCGGCGGTCCCGCTCAGGGCCGGCACCACCCGCCAGCGCAGCCTGGCCGCGCTCGCCTCGCGCTCCTCTCCGTAGCGGGTGAGGAACACCGAGGTGCCGGCGCTCGCGGCCCTGAGGCTCAGCCGCCGCGAAACGGTGAAATCGAGCGCCTTGGGACGACCGCCGATATCGGCGACCACCGCCGCCACCGCCCGGCAACTCACCGCTTCCTCGATCGCCCAGAGCAGCTCGACAATGCTTTCGGCGCGGATAAGCACCACGCCGTGCGGATCGATGCCGAAGCTTTTGAGTCCTGCCCCGTAGGGAAGCCCCATATCCTGGGCTTCGCGCGTGAGCTGCAGGCAAAGAATCGCCGGCCGCTCCGGGCTCAGGAGCCCCCGCGCCTGCGCCAGTGCAAAGCCCAGCGTCGCGCCCGCATCACGCCGTTCATCGGCGAAAACCTCATGCAGCAGCCCGGCCGGGGCCGCCAGCAGGTCTTGCTCCGCCCCCCGCGGCGGCAAGGCCGCGCCTTCCTCCAGCATCGGCCGCTTCTCGATCTGCGCGATCCGCGCCCGCAGACTCTCCATTTGCTCGCGTTTCACGCCCAGCATGGGGAGGGCTCCCTTCTGTTTCATACTAGAACAAACAAAGAACATCAGACTCCGGGGCAGAGTCAAGAGCGCTGAAAAGATGTGATTGCGGCCAGTGTCGCAGACTAGGCCCGATACAGGTCAGGGATCGTGTCCCCGCTCATGCCCCATTGAGAGACGCCGCAAAGCCTACTATCTCTGCTTCGATCAAAAGGATTGCTCATGTTCGACGCCCTCGCCCGTCTGTTCAGCCGCCCCGATGCGACCGCCCTCGCCCTCGAGCCCCGCCTCGCGGTCGCCGCGCTGCTGGTGCATCTGGCCGCCGTCGATGGCATGGTAAAAGCCGAGGAACGCCAAGCCATCAGGGGGGCGCTGCGGGATTTCTACGGCCTCGAAGAGCATGAAGTTGAAACGGTCATCACCGAGGCCACGCACCACGACAACGAATCGGTCGATTTCTACCGCTTCACCTCGGCCCTCTCATCGCTCGACGCCAAGGAACGGATCGAGATCGTGCGCATGATGTGGCAGGTGGTTTTTGCCGATCGCAAAAATCACGAACTCGAGGACAACATGGTCTGGCGCATCGCCGAGCTGATCGGGGTTTCCGCCCGCGACCGGACGAAGCTGCGCAACCAGATGGCCCGCGGCTAGTTCTCCCAGGCCTCGAACTTTCCCACGATCCGGGGCTCGTCCGCACAGTCGAAATCGGGCGCCATCTCGTCCGCCGCCTTGCGCGCCAGTTCATTGGCATTCGCATTGGCCGTCGCATCGATATAGGCGACATGGCAGGTGGAACCCTCCTCGAGCTTGGTCACCACCAGGATCTGGCTCTCCTTCTCGCCCTCCTCGCGCTGCGTGAAGAACCGCAGGATGGTGGCGAACGGCTTCCACTGGCCCCCCGCATTGGAGACCCGCCACTCGATCCTGGGCCCCAGACGGTTGAACGGCGGCAGGGTCTGCCCGGCCGCCCTCTCCTCGGTGGATTTGAGCCCATAGGAGACGAAGAAGCGCAGATCCCCCTCGGCGATCATCACCGGAATGCCCTTGCGGCCCGGGCAAGCCCAGCGGGCGCCGAAATCGTCGGCCTCGATCACCGTGCATTCGTCGAGATCGGCATCGGTATAGGCCGATTCGATCTGCTGGGCGGCAGCCTCGCCGGCACCCAGAGCGCAAGCGACAACCGCCATAAGACCCGGTTTCAGACGATCGAACACAGCGCAACCTCCCATTGGTGCATGGTCCCTTTTCGCCAATATGCCTTGCCTTGATGGCGCTTGATAGGCCAGAAGGCCCCATCCTCCATCAATTCGCGCAGCCCCAACCATCATGAATATCGACGCCATCCCAACCGGAAAAAACCCGCCCGACGACATCAATGTCATCATCGAGGTGCCGCTGGGCGGCGAGCCGATCAAATACGAGATCGACAAGGCCTCGGGGGCGCTGTTCGTCGACCGTTTCCTCTACACCCCGATGCGCTATCCGGGCAATTACGGCTTTATCCCGCATACGCTGTGCGGCGACGGCGACCCGCTCGACGTCATCGTCATGAATTCCCGGCCGCTGGTGCCCGGCGCCGTGGTGCGCTGCCGGCCCTTCGGCGTCCTGTTCATGGAAGACGACGGCGGCATGGACGAAAAGATCCTCGCCGTGCCGGCGCACAAGCTCACCGCCATGTACGACCATGTCCACGACATCGGCGACATGCAGCCGATCCAGCTCGAAAAGGTGAAGCACTTCTTCACCCACTACAAGGATCTCGAGCCCGGCAAATGGGCCAGGATCGAGCATATCGGCAATGTCGACGAGGCAAGGCGGGTGATTCTGGAAAGCATCGAAAAGGGCAAGGCGGGGTAGGCGGCGGCGACGGGCAGAAGGCCTACACGCTCAGGGAGACGTTGAATGAGCGATGATGTCGAACTGGTCCGCGGCGGCGGCAACGTGTTCGCCGATTTCGGCCACGCCAATGCCGAGGCCGAACAACTGAAGACGACGCTCGCCGCCCAGATCATCCGTGTGCTGGATGCGCGGGGGCTCACCGTGCGCGCCGCCGCGGAACTGACCGGCACCGCCGCCGCCGACTTTTCCCGCATCCGCCGCGCCAAGCTCGACCGGTTCACCATCGACCGGCTGATGATGGTGCTGGGACGATTGGGGCAGGGCATCGAGGTGGTGGTGCGGTTTGAAGCTGCGTAGGCGCGGCCCATGCCACCCACGCCTACACCCTGAGCACCAGCGAGCACCGTCGAGCAGCATTGAGCACATCGATTACGCGGAGCACAGCGTTCGCGCGTCAAGCCGCTGGTTTGCCATGAAATTTTCAGAGCGTGATTGTCGGCTCACAATCTAGTTGTCTCGACTATTGTGAACTCATCGCGGGAGTGGCATCGTTTTGAGAGGCTAGCTTTTGAGTGGAAAATCTAAGTTATTGTTTTTGTTGGCACTTTGCTCTAATCTTTTGGGATGTTGATGTGAAGACCCGCTTTCAGCTTCCAAACCTGAGAAACAGCCCTCGCCGCCCGCGAAGCAATCAACACAGGCCGGCTTCCAAACCCGGCCACCCATTTACCCAGAAAAGAAGATACCATGGCGATCCTCCCCACCGTTAAACCTAAGAAGAAGATCGCGCAGAAGCAGCTCGAACTGCGCGGCCAACTCTTTCCGCATATCACCGATGCCCACCTCTGGCACCGTAAAACCCACGACGGCTACGCCAGCGTGCCGCGCACGATGCCACTCATTATGAGCATCTTGGATGACCTCGCCGGGCAGCCGGTAGGTGGCGCCTACCTCGAACTCTGGTGCCGCAGCTTCGACGAGGCCTTCGTTACGTTGGCAAAGCCCCGCGAGATCGCGTTCCATTCGGGCTTCGGCGGCCAGCGCGGCGAGGCGACCTGGCGCCAGCGCCTGAAGGCTCTCGCCGAGCTCGGCTTCATTGAGTTGGTGGCGGGGCCATCCGGACCCTGCAGCTACGCCCTGATCCTCAATCCGTACCTAGTCATCCGGAGGCTCCACTCCACCAAAATGACAGGCCTGCGGGAGGATAAGTTCAACGCGCTCCTAGAGCGCGCGGGAGAGATCGGCGCGAGTGATATGAATCTGCCCAACCCTTGGGCGCCGCCACCACCACCTCCTCCTATGGCTGCACCACTGGCGGTCGCCGGAGCACCACTCGTACCACCCGTCTAGTGTTAGCTTTTGGGAAAGCGATCAGCAACTACGGCCTTCCACGATCGATTGAGGCGAAGCGAGCCGGTAAGCCAGTCACCAACACCACGACAAAAGGCCCGGGTCTCCCCGGGCCTTTCGCATTCCTTCTCGATGATCGGCGTCGTCTACGCCACCCCTGACATCCTCGCCAGCACCGCCAACAGCAGCAGCGCCACGATGTTGGTGATCTTGATCATCGGGTTCACGGCGGGGCCCGCCGTGTCCTTGTAGGGGTCGCCGACGGTATCGCCGGTGACCGAGGCCTTGTGGGCGTCCGAGCCCTTCTGGTGGACGACGCCGTGGCTGTCCTTGAAGCCGTCTTCGAAGCTCTTTTTGGCGTTGTCCCAGGCGCCGCCGCCGGCGGTCATGGAGACGGCGACGAAGAGGCCGGTAACGATCACGCCCATCAGCATGGCGCCGAGCGCGGCGAAGCCTTCGGCGCGGCCGGCGATCCAGAAGATGGCGACAAAGACCACGATGGGCGAGAGCACGGGCAGGAGCGAGGGGACGATCATTTCCTTGATCGCCGCCTTGGTCAGCATGTCCACCGCCTTGGCATAGTCGGGTTTCGACGTGCCCGCCATGATGCCCGGATCCGCCTTGAACTGGCGGCGGACTTCGACCACCACCGACATGGCGGCGCGGCCGACGGCCGTCATCGCCATGCCGCCGAAGAGGAACGGCAAGAGGCCACCGAACAGCAGGCCGACCACGACATAGGGGTTGGCGAGCGAGAAGTTCACCGCCGCCATGCCGAAGAAGAAGCTGCCCTCCACGGCATTGGCGACGAAGTACTGCAGGTCCTGCGTATAGGCGGCGAACAGCACCAGCGCGCCAAGCCCGGCCGAACCGATGGCATAGCCCTTGGTCACGGCCTTGGTGGTGATGACCACCGCGTCGAGCGCGTCGGACTTGTGGCGCACTTCCTTGGGGAGACCCGCCATTTCGGCGATGCCGCCGGCATTGTCGGTGACCGGACCGAAGGCGTCGAGCGCCACCACGATGCCGGCCAGCGCCAGCATGGTCGCGACCGCAAAGGCAATGCCGAAGAGGCCGGCGAGGTTATAGGTGACGACGATGCCGGCGATGATCACCAGAGCCGGGAGCGCGGTCGATTCGAGCGAGACCGCCAGGCCCTGGATGACGTTGGTGCCGTGCCCGGTCACCGAGGCTTCGGCGATCGAGTTTACCGGCCGCCGGCCGGTGCCGGTGTAGTATTCGGTGATGACGATGATCAGCCCGGTGATGGCGAGGCCGACGACACCGCACCAGAACAGGCTCCACGGCGTGAACGCCTTCTCGGCGGTGCCGAGCGCCACGTCGAGGCTGCCGAAGACCAGCCAGAGGACCGGCAGCAAAACGACCAGCGACAGCACGCCGGTGGCGATGATGCCCTTGTAGAGCGCGCCCATGATGTTGTTGGAGGCGCCGAGCTTGACGAAATAGGTGCCGATGATCGAGGTGACGACGCAGGCCCCGCCAATGGCGAGCGGCAGTACCATGCCGGCGAGCTTGAAGGCGTCGGGCAAAACGATCGCCGCCAGCACCATGGTGGCGACGATGGTCACCACGTAGGTTTCGAAGAGGTCCGCCGCCATGCCGGCGCAATCGCCGACATTGTCGCCCACGTTGTCGGCGATGGTCGCCGGGTTGCGCGGATCGTCCTCGGGGATGCCGGCTTCGACCTTGCCCACCATGTCGCCGCCGACGTCGGCGCCCTTGGTGAAGATGCCGCCGCCCAGACGGGCGAAGATCGAGATCAGCGAGGCGCCGAAGGAGAGCGCGACCAGCGAGTCGATCACAGTGCGGCTGGTCGGCTCGAAGCCGAGGAACTTGGTCAGAACGATGAAATAGAGCGTGACGCCGAGGAGCCCGAGGCCGGCGACGAGGAGCCCGGTCACCGCGCCGGACTTGAAGGCGAGGTCGAGCCCGCGAGCGAGCGATTTGGTCGCCGCCTGCGCCACCCGCACGTTGGCGCGCACCGAGACGTTCATGCCGATGAAGCCGGCCGCGCCCGACAGCACGGCCCCGATCAGGAAGCCGGTCGCCGCGTAGATGCCGAGCAGGAAGTAGGCCAGCACCAGGATGACCGCGCCGACAATGGCGATGGTGGTGTATTGGCGCTTGAGATAGGCGGCGGCGCCTTCACGCACCGCGGCCGAGATCTCCTGCATGCGGGCCGAGCCGGCATCGGCGGCAAGCAGGCCGCGCGTCGTCACGACGCCGTATACGATCGACAGCGCGCCGCACGCGACGATCAGCCAAAGCAATAAAGTCATCGATTGTTCCCTCGAATTCGTGTGCCTCCGAGGAACATTCCCAAGTGTGACGCCGCACGAACTCGCACAATGCCCACTCCCCGCCCCGCGGATAGTAACAATGCTTGTGCCAAATCAGGGCCGCTTCGGCAATGGCGTTTGCGCCGATCTCCGGGGTGCACGCGCCTAAATCGCCAGCAACGGCTCGAGCTTCGCGACCAGCGTCGCGCCATCGCCGGCAATTTCGATAGTCTTCAGCCGCGCCGTCTCGCCGCCGGTCACCCGCACCGCGCCCCTGGGCACGCCCAACGCCTTCGCCACCAGCCCGATCACCGCGGCATTGGCCTTGCCCTTGTCGGGCACCGCCTTGACCCGGAGGCGCAGGACAGCGCTGCCGTCGCCGCGGATCTCCGTGCCTTCGATCGCGTCCCGGCCGGCATTGGGGGTGACGCGGAGGTAAAGCGTCAGCCCGGCCGGGCCGATCCGGTATGGCAGCGGAGCGGAAATCGTCAGATGCGCAGCATGCGCGGCAGGTCGTTGCCGATAAAGCTCTGCAGGAAGAAGATGATGACGAACACCACGATGGGCGAGAGATCGAGGCCGCCCAGCGGCGGGATGATCTTGCGGATCGGCCGCAGGATCGGCTCGGTGATGGCATTGACGATGCGCCATAGCCCGGCGACGAAGCCGTTGCGCGTGTTGATCACGTTGAAGCTGATGAGCCAGCTCATGACAATCATGATCAGGAACACCCACCAGACCAGAGTCAGAACCATCGAGATGGTGGCCAGCAATGCATACATCGGTGTTTCCCTCTTCTGCGCTGGGCAGTTATCTAATGCGTCGGGCCGATGCGGGCAAGCGCGTCACCGAGGAATTCGGCGATACGACAAGGCCCGCCCGGGGTCAACTTCGGGCGGGCCTCGATGACTGACTGGCATCCGGTACGCACAACAATGGCCGGACACCCCTTCTGGAAGCACGAAACATGCCAAGCCGAATCCGGCCGGAGCATGGCGGACATCGGGGAATCGGCACCGGTGGCTGGATGGCGCCGCCGCAGTCCGCCTCGCAAACTGCGATTCCCGCTTGCATTGTGCGAGAAGTCCCCTAGCCAGCCGCGCGGGCGCGCGTCTGCTTCTTGCGCTCGTTCGGATCGAGCCAGATCTTGCGGAGCCGGATCGATTTTGGCGTCACCTCGACGAATTCGTCGTCGGCGATGTAGCCGAGCGACTGCTCGAGCGTCAGCTTCTTGGGCGGTGTCAGCCGCACCGCCTCGTCCTTGGAGGTGGTGCGGATATTGGTCAGTTGCTTGCCCTTGATCGGGTTGACCTCGAGGTCGTTCTCGCGCGTGTGCTCGCCGATGATCATGCCCTCGTAGCCATCGGCGCCCGGATCGATCAGCATCGGGCCGCGATCCTCGAGGTTCCAGAGCGCATAGGCCACGGCCTGGCCGGAGGAATTGGAGATCAGGACGCCGGTGCGGCGGCCCGGCAGCGGCCCCTTGTAGGGCGCATAGGCGTGGAACAGCCGGTTGAAGATCGCGGTGCCGCGCGTGTCGGACAGGAGCTCCGGCTGGTAGCCGATCAGCGCCCGGGTCGGCACATGGAAGCGCAGGCGCGTACGGCCGATGCCCGAAGCGCGCATCTCGACCAGGTCGCCCTTGCGCTCGGTGAGCTTCTGCACCACGATGCCGGTATGCTCGTCGTCGACATCGATGATCACTTCCTCGATCGGCTCGAGCTTCCGCCCGTCCTCTTCGCGCAGCAGCACCCGGGGACGGCCGATCGTGAGTTCGAAGCCCTCGCGGCGCATGTTCTCGATCAGCACCGCCAGTTGCAGCTCGCCGCGGCCGGCAACCTCGAAGCTGTCGTTGTCCTCGCCCTCGGTGACGCGGATCGCGACATTGCCTTCGGCCTCGCGCAACAGCCGGTCGCGGATGACGCGGGATTGCACCTTGTCGCCTTCGCGGCCCGCCAGCGGCCCATCGTTGATGCGGAAAGTGACGCTGAGGGTCGGCGGATCGATCGGCAGCGAGGGCAGCGGCTCGTTGTTCGAAGGCACGGTCAGCGTGTCGGCGACCGTCGAGGTTTCCAGCCCGGCGATGGCGACGATGTCGCCCGCCTCGGCGCTGTCGACGGGCGTGCGCTCGAGGCCGCGGAATGCCAGCACCTTCGAAACGCGGCCCTTTTCGACTTCCTTGCCGTCACGGCCGAGCGAGTGGACCGGATCGCCTGCCCTGACTGAACCCGAAAAGATTCGGCCCGTCAGCACGCGGCCCAGGAACGGGTTGCGCTCGATGGTCGTCACCAGCATGCGGAACGGCCCCTCCTCGACCTGGGGCGGCTCGACATACTCGACCACCTTGTCGAGCAGTGGCGCGAGATCGCTTTTCGGTCCGGCGGGATCGGCCGCCATCCAGCCCTGCTTGGCCGAGCCGTAGAGCACCGGGAAGTCGAGCTGGGCGGGTGTCGCATCCAGCGCGATGAAGAGGTCGAAGATTTCTTCGAGCACTTCGAGATGCCGCTCGTCGGGACGGTCGATCTTGTTGATGGCGACGATCGGCCTCAGCCCCTGCGCCAGCGCCTTGCCGAGTACGAACTTGGTCTGCGGCATCGGCCCCTCGGCGGCATCGACCAGGATCACCACGCCGTCGACCATCGAGAGGATGCGCTCCACCTCGCCGCCGAAATCGGCGTGGCCGGGCGTATCGACAATATTGATCCGCGTGCCCTTCCAGACCAGCGAGGTGACCTTGGCGAGGATGGTGATACCGCGCTCGCGCTCCAGATCGCTCGAATCCATGGCGCGCTCTTCGACGCGCTGGTTGTCGCGAAACGAGCCGGACTGCCGCAGCAGCACATCGATGAGCGTAGTCTTGCCATGGTCGACGTGGGCAATAATGGCGATATTGCGCAAAGGCATTTCGGGCGACCGATCGTTTTGGGAGAATAAGCGCCGCCCCTTAGCCGAGAGCCGTGGCGGAAACAAGACAATTCGCCGTATGGCAGGGTTGCGCCGGAGCCGCGAACGCCTAGAATCAAACCCTGGAAACGCAGGAGGGGAGGCCGTGATGGCCGAGATTTTCGTTCCCGGCGCCGTTGCCGTCATCACCGGCGCCGCCAGCGGCATTGGCCGCGCCGCCGCCCGCCATTGCGCCAGGACCGGAATGAAGGTGGTGCTCGTCGACGCCGACAAGCCCAGACTCGACGAAGCATATGCCGAGATCGAGGCAATCGGCGGCGCCGGCAATGCCGTCGCCGAAATGGTCGATGTATCCAGTGCCGAGGCGATGAAGAATCTCGCCATGCGCACCGAGAGCCGATGGGGCGCGCCAACCCTGTTGATGAACAACGCCGCCGGCTTCGTCACCGGCGGCCCGGGCGGCATCCTCGATCCGCTCGACGGCTGGAAGCGGCTGTTCGAGGTCAATCTGTTCGGCGTCATCCACGGCGTGACGGCGTTCCTCCCGGGCATGCTGGCTGCTGGGCAGCGGGCAAGGATCGTCAATACCGGCTCCAAGCAGGGGCTCACCAACCCGCCCGGCAATCCCGCCTACAACGTCACCAAGGCCGCCGTGAACGCCTATACGCAGAACCTCGCGCGGGACCTGCGCGAGCGGCCCGGCAGCACGGTCTCGGCGCATCTGCTGGTCCCCGGCTGGACCACGACCGGCCGGAGCGAGCACCGGCCGGGCGCCTGGCTGCCCGAACAGGTGATCGGCTATATGGCCGAGGCCTTGGCCCGCGACGACTTCTTCATCATCTGCCCGGACGACGAAACGACCAGCGAAATGGATCGCAGGCGCGTGCTCTGGAATGCGCTCGATATCGTCCTCAACCGCCCGGCGCTCTCCCGCTGGCATCCCG
>JAUXUM010000057.1 GCA_030680995.1 Devosia sp. | reverse complement strand
GATGACCTGCTGCCCGACCAGCGGCACCAGCATGAGGAACAGCCCGAAGATCAGCGCAAGAACGAAGAACAGCACGATCGCCGAGGCAAAGGCCCGGCCGATGCGCGCCCGTTGCAGGATGCTGATCAGTGGGTTGAGCAGATAGGCGAGCGCCAGCCCGACGACAAACGGCAGGAGGATGGAGCGGAAAACCCAAAGCACGAGAATGGTGACGAGGAAGAAGCCCACCCAGATCAGAACTTGATTTCGCAGTGTCATGAAACCGGGCGGCCCTTGCGTCGGGGTGGTGGAGCGGCTATCAGCGCGGGGAAATTCTCGCCCTTTCCCAACCGGCATCGACGCCAATGTCCAACGCACAAAACCTGCCATCAAACGGTCTGTCATACAAGCAGGCCGGTGTCGATATCGATGCGGGCAACGCCCTGGTCGAAGCGATCAAGCCGGCGGTCCGCTCGACGCGGCGGCCGGGCGCCGACGCCGAGATCGGGGGCTTCGGCGGCCTGTTCGATCTCAAGGCCGCCGGCTTCGCCGATCCGATCCTGGTCGCCGCCAATGACGGGGTGGGCACCAAGCTCAAGATCGCCATCGACACCGGCAGCCATTCGACCATCGGCATCGACCTCGTCGCCATGTGCGTCAACGACATCGTCGTGCAGGGCGCCGAGCCGCTGTTCTTCCTCGATTACTTCGCCACCGGCCGGCTCGACGTCGCCACCGGCACGGCCATCGTCAAGGGCATCGCCGAAGGTTGCCGGATCGCCGGCTGCGCCCTGATCGGCGGCGAGACCGCCGAGATGCCGGGCATGTATGACGATAAGGACTACGACCTCGCCGGCTTTGCCGTGGGCGCCGCCGAACGCGGTGCGCTGCTGCCGCGCGCCGATCTTGCGGCCGGCGACACGCTGGTCGCGCTCGCCTCCTCGGGCGTTCATTCCAACGGCTTCTCGCTCGTGCGCAGGATCGTCGAGATCTCCGGCATCGACTGGTACCTCCCCGCTCCGTTCGCCGCCGGCAAGTCGCTGTCCGAAGCCCTGCTCACCCCCACCCGCATCTACGTGAAGCCTATCCTTTCGGCGCTCAAGGCCGGCATCGGCATCAAGGCCCTTGCCCACATCACCGGCGGCGGCTTCATCGACAACATCCCGCGCGTCCTCCCTGGCACGCTTGCGGCCCACATCGATCTCGGCGCCGTCGCCGTGCCCCCGGTCTTCTCCTGGCTGAGCCGCGTCGGTGGCATGGACGAGCGCGAAATGCTGCGCACCTTCAATTGCGGCGTCGGAATGCTGGCCGTCGTCGGCGCCGCCGAGGCTGACGCGCTGGTCGCACACCTCAATGCCGCCGGCGAAGCCGCCGCTGTCGTGGGCAATCTGACCGAGCGGACCGGCGAACCGGTGACCTTCGAAGGCACCCTGGCGCTTTGAAGAAGCGCGTCGCCATCCTGATCTCCGGCCGCGGCACCAACATGACCGCGCTGATCGAAGCGGCCAAGGCGCCTGACTATCCCGCCGAAATCGTCGGGGTCTTTTCCAACCGCGCCGACGCGCCGGGGCTCGAAATAGCCGCCGCCGCCGGAATTCCGACTGCCGTGCGTTCGCACAAGGATTTTGCCAGCCGCGAGGCATTCGATGCCCAGATCGAGGAAATCCTCGATTCCTGGCAGACGGAGATCGTCTGCCTCGCCGGCTTCATGCGCATCTTCAGCAACGGCTTCGTCGAACGCTGGAAGGGCAAGATGCTCAATACCCATCCCTCGCTGCTGCCGTTCTTCAGAGGCCTGCGCCCGCACGAGCAGGCGCTCGCCGCCGGCGTCACCGAACACGGCTGCACCGTGCATTGGGTGATCCCGGAACTCGACGAGGGCCGCGCGATCCTGCAGACGCGAGTGCCTGTGCTCCCTGGCGATACCGCCGAATCCCTTGCCGCCCGCGTCCTCGTCGCCGAGCACGCGACCTACCCCAAGGCCCTGGCCATGGTAGCCCGCGGCGAGGTGCGCTTCGAACCTGCGCTCCGCTAGCATCGAAGAACCGCCAACTCTTCGGAGTATCAATTGTTTTGGTGATCGGGTGGGTGACTGCCGCTGCGTGAACAGCGGGGTCGGTACCGGTCTCTTGCGGCAGAGGGCTCAAGCTTCGTGCACCGCACCCAGGGCAGGAAGCCGCAGCCGGACGGCGACCAATCCCGCCAGCGCCACCGCCGTGATCCCTGCCCCCGCCGCAAACGTCGCGCCCGGCCCGGCGCTGTCCCACAACAGTCCCGCCACAACGCTCGCCGCCAGCAGCGCCAAGCCGCCAGCAGCGCCAAGCCGCCCAGCATATTGAACACCCCGAACGCCGTTCCCCTGAGCTCCGGCGGCGATGTGTCGGCGACGAGGCTGGCCAATAGGCCCTGCGTGAAGCCCATATGCAGGCCCCAGAGCACAACGCCAATCGTCACGCCGGCCAAGCTCGGTTCCAGAGCGAGAAACAGGTCGGCCGCGATCAGCAGCACCAGCCCGAACATGAGCACTGTGACCTTGTTGACCCGGTCGGACAGCGCTCCGGCCGGATAGGCGGCGAGCGCATAGGCGACGTTCATCGCCACCAGCACCAGCGGCACCAGCGCGATGGCAAGGCCGGCCGATTGCGCCCGCAGAATCAGGAAGGCCTCGCTGAACCGGGCCAGCGTGAAGACCGTCGCCACCGCCATGATCCACCAATAGGCCGAACCGAGCCGCCGCATTTCGCCGAGCGACAGCGGTGCCCGCACCTTGCGCAGCCCTTCCGGCCGTTCCGGCTCCTTCACCCCCACGACGAGCACGATCACACAGAGCCCCGCCGGGATCACCGCCACCCAGAACACCGCCTGGAAATTGTCGGCGGTGAGCCACATCAGCAGCACCGCCAGCGCCGGCCCGAGAAAGGCCCCGACGGTGTCGAGAGCCTGCCGCAGCCCGAAACTCGCGCCGCGCAGGTGCGGCGGGGCGATATCGGCGATCAGCGCGTCGCGCGGCGCCCCTCTTATGCCCTTGCCGATGCGGTCGATGAAGCGCGCCGCCACCAGCCAGCCTACGGACGTGGCGAGCGGGAAGATCGGCTTGGTCAGCGCCGCGAGGCCGTAGCCGATGACGGCGAGGAATTTTCGCTTCCCCACCCAGTCCGAGATGGCGCCAGAAAACACCTTGGTGATGGAAGCCGTCGCCTCGGCCACCCCCTCGATCACCCCGACCGTCAGCGCCGAGGTGCCGAGCACGGTGACCAGGTACACCGGCAGCAGCGCATGGATCATCTCGGAGGAGACGTCCATCAAGAGCGAGACGAAGCCCAGCGCCCAGATGCCGGCGGGAATGGCGCGCAGGCCGCGCGGAGAGGCGGCTGGGTCAGTTGTCATGGTAGCGTCCCCTCGACCCCCGCCCATTGCCCCCAACCGCCCCGTCATCCCTACCCCACCGGCCCGTCATCCCGGGCGAGAGAGACCCGGGGACCCATGCGACAGTGCTACGGCGCTACGGGCGCGCTACAATCCCAGCTTCTTCTTCAAGATCTCATTGAGCGCCTGCGGATTGGCCTTGCCGCCCGAAGCCTTCATCGCCTGGCCGACGAACCAGCCGATCAGCGTCGGCTTGGCCAAAACCTTCGCCACCTGATCCGGGTTGGCGGCGATGATCTCGTCGACCACCCTTTCGATGGCGCCGGTGTCGGTGACCTGCTTCATGCCGCGCGCTTCAACGATTTTGGCCGGGTCGCCGGTCTTGTCGTCGGTGATGACGATCTGCAGGAGGTCCTTGGCGATCTTGCCCGAAATCGTGCCGTCGGCGACCAGGTCGACGATGCCGGCGATCTGCGCCGGGGTGATGTGGGTCTGGTAGACCGAGAGCCCCTGGTTGTTGGCGAAGGCGGAGACGTCGCCCATCACCAGATTGGCGACCGCCTTGCCGTCGCGCTTCTTGCCGCCATGGGCCACTGCTGCCTCGTAATAGTCGGCGGTTTCGCGCTCGAGGATCAGCACCCCCGCGTCATAGGGGCTGAGCCCGTATTCGGCAATCAGCCGCGCCTTCTTGTCGTCCGGCAATTCGGTCAACCCGGCGCGCATGTCCTCGATGAACTGGTCGTCGAATTCGAGCGGCAACAGGTCCGGATCGGGGAAATAGCGGTAGTCGTGCGCCTCTTCCTTGCTCCGCATCGAGCGCGTCTCGCCGGTCTTCGGATCGTAGAGCCGCGTCTCCTGGTCGATCGTCCCGCCATCCTCGAGGATATCGATCTGGCGGCGCGCCTCGTACTCGATCGCCTGACCGGCGAAGCGCACCGAGTTGACGTTCTTGATCTCGCAGCGGGTGCCGAACTCCCCGCCCGGCCGGCGCACCGAGACGTTGACGTCGGCGCGCATGGAGCCCTGCTCCATGTTGCCGTCGCAGGTGCCCAGATAGCGCAGGATGGTGCGCAGCTTGCTGAGAAAAGCCTTGGCCTCGTCCGACGAACGCAGGTCGGGCTTGGAGACGATCTCCATCAGCGCCACGCCCGAGCGGTTGAGATCGACGAAGCTCATATTGGGATGCTGGTCGTGGATGGATTTGCCGGCGTCCTGCTCGAGGTGCAGCCGCTCGATGCCGATCTCGATCTGCTCCTCGCCCATGTCGAGGATCACACTCCCCTCGCCCACGATCGGGTCCTTGTATTGCGAGATCTGGTAGCCCTGCGGCAGGTCCGGGTAGAAGTAGTTCTTGCGGTCGAAGAGCGAGCGCTTGTTGATCTGCGCCTTCAACCCCAGCCCGGTGCGCACGGCCTGACGCACGCATTCCTCGTTGATCACCGGCAGCATGCCCGGCATCGCCGCGTCCACAAAGCTCACATTGGAATTGGGCGGGTTGCCGAACTCGGTCGAGGCCCCCGAGAACAGCTTGCTTTTCGAGGTCACCTGGGCATGGACTTCCATGCCGATGATCACCTCCCAATCCCCGGTCGAACCCTTGATGAAGCTCCTGGGGTTGGGCGTACGCGTGTCGATGATGGTCAAGTGGGAATGTCCTTTGGAGAATTATTCAATGTCGGCGATCTGACCGCGGAACGGCGCCAGCCGCTTTTCCAGCCGCACTCCGGTCTCCGGATCGCGGCCCGGCGAGCCTTCGCGCTTGAGCGCCATGATCTGGTAGCCCTGATGCTGGTAGAAGCTCACCGCCCGCACATTGTCGGCCAGCGTATCGAGCTGCACTCGGTCGGCCCCCTCCAGTTCCAGCATTGACTCCATCCGCCGCAGCAGCAGCGTGCCGATGCCGTGGTTCTGCAGCAACGGCGTGACGAAGAGGTAGGAAATGTAGGCCCGCCCCCGCTGGCGTGCGCACCAGCCCACGGCGATGTCGTCCACTTCGGCGACGATGATGCGGTCGAGCAGTTCGTGCACCGCGTGCGAGAGCCGCCGGCGCTCGATCTCCTTGGACGCCGCCTGCCCCGACAGGAACGGCCGCAGGTCGCGTTCCCACGCGACATAACCGATATCGGCGAGGGTTTCGACCTCGCTGGCCAGGGCTTTGCGGATGATCAGGTCGGCGACCACAGCCTACTCCATGCGCTTGCGCGCAACGATAATGCCCTTTTCGTAGTTCACGTTCCAGTCGATCAGTGTCCGCCAGATCAATTCCGCCTGGTCCTCGTCGAGATCGAGTTCCTCGGCCCGGCTGCGCTGCTTGGCGATCATCGCATCGATCCGCTTGGGATCGTAGGCCTCGTGCGGATCGGTCTTGATCTGGGCCATCCGCGTCACATAGCGATGCCGCTCCGCGAACAGCGTCAGCAACGCCTGGTCGATGCGGTCGATCTCGGCGCGCACATCCTCTTTTGTTGTGCATTCGGCGGGAGATTTGGTCACGTGGCGGTGCTTTCGCTCGTCAGGGTGTTGCTGTCGCTGGTTTGCACCGGCTCGGGCGCAATTTCAACCTCGCAGCGCCGAATCTGTGGGCTGGGGCCGGCGTTCAGGCACCGTTTGGATTTTCCAAGCTCTCAATCCTCCCCCACCATCCCGCCCCGCAGACGCTTCACCGCCCCGCGCCGCGTCTTGCCCGCCAGCCGCCGCTGCTTGGAGGCGAGCGTCGGCCGGGTCGGGCGGCGATGCTTGGGCACGATCGCGCCCTCGCGCAACAGCGCCACCAGCCGATGGAGCGCGTCCTCGCGGTTCTGTGGCTGCGTCCTGAAGCGCGCCGCGGTGATGACGATGACGCCGTCCTTGCTGAGCCTGCTCCCCGCCAGTGCCGCCACGCGAGGCTTCATCGCCTCGGGCAGCGACGGCGAGTTCCTCAGATCGAATCGCAGCTGCACCGCGCTCGAGACCTTGTTGACATTCTGCCCGCCCGGCCCGGAGGCACGGATGAAACTTTCGACGATCTCGGCGGGGTCGAGCACGATGCTGGGCGTGATCGCGATGCCGTCGGTCATTCCCTCCGCTCCCGCTCCTGTCGCCCGCGCCGTCCCCGAACCCCTCGAACTCCTGATCGAGGTCAGCGCGGCATAAGCAGCCGCGCCGCAAGGCCTATTTGGCGACCTTCAGGTCCGGCGCCGCTGCCTCGGCCATCAGCTCGACGATGGCGTCGGTTGCGGCGATGACCTTCTGGCCCTCGGTGCCGAGCCGGCGGACCGAGACGGTCCCTTCCTCGGCTTCGCGCTTGCCAACCACGAACATCAGCGGCACTTTTCCCACCGAGTGCTCGCGCACCTTGTAGTTGATTTTCTCGTTGCGCGTGTCGAGTTCGGCCCGGATGCCGCCCGCCTTGAGCCGGTCGACCAGCTTCTGGGCATAGCCGTCGGCCTCCGAGACAATGGTCGCGACCACCACCTGCACCGGCGCCAGCCAGAGCGGGAGCTTGCCCGCGTAGTTCTCGATCATGATGCCGATGAAGCGCTCGAACGAGCCGAACACCGCCCGGTGCAGCATGACCGGGCGCTGCCGCGAGCCGTCCTCGGCCACATAGGTCGCGTCGAGCCGTTCCGGCAGCACATAGTCGAGTTGGTAGGTACCGCATTGCCAGGTGCGGCCGATGGCGTCGGTCAGATGGAACTCGAGCTTGGGGCCGTAGAATGCCCCCTCGCCCGGTGCATAGTCGAACTCGATGCCCGACGCGTGCAGCGCATCGGCCAGCGCCTGTTCGGCCCGGTCCCAGGTCTCGTCGTTGCCCGCCCGCACGTCGGGCCGAGTGGCCAGCTTGTAGCGGATATTGCTCAGCCCCATATCGCCGTAGACGGTGGAGAACAGCCTGAGGAACCGTGCTGTTTCGTCCTTGATCTGGTCCTCGCGGGCGAAGATATGCGCGTCGTCCTGCGTCATCTGCCGCACCCGCATCAGGCCGTGCAGAGCCCCGTGCGCCTCGTTGCGGTGGCAGCAGCCGAACTCGGCCATGCGCAGCGGCAGGTCGCGGTAGCTTTTGGTCCCCTGCTTGAAGATCTGCACGTGAGCCGGGCAGTTCATCGGCTTGAGCGCCATAAGGTTGGCGTCTCCTGAAATGACCGGCGCGCCCTCCTCGGTCGAGGGAATCTCGTCGGGGACCACGAACATATTCTCGCGGAACTTGCCCCAATGGCCCGATTGCTCCCAGAGCTTGTTGTCGAGCAATTGCGGCGTCTTGACCTCGACATAGCCATCCGCGTCCAGCCGCCGCCGGATGTAGCCCTCGAGCTGCCGCCAGACCATGTAGCCCTTGGGATGCCAGAACACGGAACCCTGCGCCTCGGGCTGGAAATGGTAGAGGTCCATTTCTTGGCCGAGCTTGCGGTGATCGCGCTTTTCGGCCTCCTCCAGCATGTGCAGATAGGCGTCGAGATCGGCCTGGTTGGCGAAGGCCGTGCCGTAGATGCGGGAAAGCACCTCGCGCTTGGAGTCGCCGCGCCAATAGGCGCCTGCCACCTTGGTGAGCTTGAATGCCTGGCCGATATCCTTGGTCGAGCGCATGTGCGGCCCGCGGCAAAGGTCGAACCACTGGCCTTGCCTATAGATACGGATCGACTGATCCTCCGGGATCGCGTCGATCAGCTCAACCTTGAAGGCCTCGCCCTTGCTGGCGAAGACGCGCCTGGCCTCGTCGCGGCTCCACACTTCCCTGGTGAAGGCGGCGGCGCGCTGGATGATCTCGCTCATCTTCTTTTCGATGGCGCGCAGATCGTCCTCCGAGAACGGCTCTTCCCGGTAGAAATCGTAGTAGAAGCCGTTGTCGATCACCGGCCCGATGGTGACCTGCGTGGTCGGCCAGAGTTCCTGCACCGCCTCGGCGAGCACGTGCGCGGCGTCATGGCGGATCAGTCCAAGCCCGTCGGCGCTCTCGCGCATCACGAACTCAATGCTGCCGTCCGCCTCGAGCGGATCGGCAAGATCGCTGAGCACGCCGTTCCACTTCATCGCCACCGTCTTCTTGGCGAGGCTGGGGGAGATGCCCTCGACCACGGTGGTCCCGGTGGTGCCGCGCGCATAGTCGCGAACTGCACCGTCGGGGAACGTCACCTTGATCGTCATCGTCATCTCCAATGAGTTCTGATCCTCGCGCCCATCGCTAAATCAGGGCGGGTCTCTAGCATGGGGATGGGAGGGATGTCACCAAAGGTGGGGGTGGGGCCGTCTCGGGAGGGGCGCTTCCACGCGCGAGGCGACGAGGGTAATGCAATTTGCGAAGCGCCGAGCATTCGCTCACGCAACGGGCATGTCGGCCCTTGGTCCGCTTTGCGCCAAAGTGGACGGCTCCGCATGGCGGAGCCGTCCACTCAGTTGATGGTCGGAAACTTGAGGTTCGGCAGCACCGTGCACGCCCCCGGCTCGCCTTGCAGCGGCCGGTTACAGACGCAGGCATTGCGGCGCGTGTCGAAGTGACTGTCGTCCGGACAGGTCGGAGCGAGATTGATCTCCGCCTGACACCGGCCCGGCTTGCCCTGCAGCGGCGGGTTGCAGACGCAGGCATTGCGGCGCGTGTCGAAGTGACTGTCGTCCGGACAGGTCGGAGCGAGATTGATCTCCGCCTGACACCGGCCCGGCTTGCCCT
>JAUXUM010000100.1 GCA_030680995.1 Devosia sp. | reverse complement strand
TTGATCTCGCCGTTCACGCGCTCGATCGGGTTGTTGCTGTGCAACTTGGCCCGATGCTCCTTGGGGAAGATCATGTAGGCCAGAACATCGGTCTCGGTGGCGTCGTCCATGATGGCGGCCAGCTTGGGCACCTTGGGGCAGATCTGGTCGGCGACTGCACGCCATTGGCTGCCCGCGGCCTCAGCGCAGGGCGTTGAGCATCCCGATCATTCCTTCCCGCGGCTGGAGAGCCAGTTGAGGCCGTAGAGCACGGCGAACGAGGCAAGAAACAGCAGCACCGACGCGGCGACCGCCTTGCCGATGGCGCCCTGCTTGAAGAAGGCCTGGTAGATGTAGATCGAGAGCGAAGCCGTCGAGCCGCCGGCGCCACTGCCGGTCAGGGTGTAGACGTTGTCGAACACCCTGAAGCCGTCGATGAAGCGCACGAAGAACGCGATGACGATGGTCGGCGCCATCAGCGGCAGATCGATTGTGGTGAGCACCTGCAGCGACCCCGCGCCATCGATAGCGGCGGCCTGCCGCACGTCGGTCGGAACAGCCTGATAGGCCATGTAGAACAGCAGGAACGCGAACGGTGTCCACTGCAGGGTCTCCACCACCGCCAGTGTCCAGAAAGCATTGTCGACATTGAGGAAGGCCGGGCTGTCCCCGAACCACATGTAGAGATAATAGGGCACCGGCCCGACGAACTCATGCAGGACGAGCCGATACATCAGCCCGATCATCGCCGGCGCCACCATCAGCGGCAGCATCAGCGGCGCCATCAGCGAGGAGCGCTTTTCGATCAGGGGCGACAGGAAGACGGCCAGCCCCAGACCCAGCAGGCATTCGGCCAATGCCGTGACGATGCCGAAGCGTAGCGAGAACCAACTGGCCCGCCAGAAGTCACCGTCGGCCAGCACTTCGGCATAGTTGGCGAAGCCGGAAAGGCTTGGACTGCGCAGCGTCTGGAAAGTTACTTCTGAGACTGAATAGACCAGATTGACCAAGGCGGGAAAGCCGAGAAACAAGAGCAGAAACCCCACGAGGGGGATGGCGAGCAGTTTCCACTCCGGTCGGCGTGCAAGGTCCATGCTGCTTTCTCAGGGTAATGGGCGCAGGCAGAAAAGCCGCCTGCGCCGTAAGGCGACCTATTTCAGGAGCTTTTCCATGCCGGCCTTGGTGTTGGCCAACGCCTGGTCGAGCGTTTCCTGGCCGGACCAGTAGCCGGTGAACTCCTTGGCCTGCAGTTCGTAGATCGAAAGAGCATTCGTCGAGGTGCCGCCATTCATGACGTAGCCGTAGGCACCGGCGAACTCGCCGAGCTTGACCAAGTCTGGACGTTCGTCCGCAATCTTGGCAACCAGATCAGGTGACAGCGCCGGCGAACCGCCGCTGCGGGCGTAAAGCAGCGCTGCCTCTTCAGTGGAGAGCCACTGCAGAAACTTGACCGCACCTGCCTTGTTCTTGGCATTCTTGTTGAGGCCAAGACCAAGACCGTGGATGTGATCGGCACGGCCATCCGGACCGGCAGGTGGCGCCACGATGCCAACATTTCCGGCAATGGCCGGCGACTTCTCGGCATCGGTCAGTTCGCCAGCTGCGGCATTCCACTGCAGCGCGGTCGCCGCTTGGCCGGCGCCGAAGGCGGCGTTGGTCTCGGCATATTCGTAGCTCAGCGAATCCTTGGGCGAAGCTCCGGCATCGTAGAGCTTCTTGTAGAGCTCGAGGCCAGTCCGATAGGCCTCCGAGTCGATGGTGACCTTGCCTGCCGCGTCCATCCAGTCGGCGCCGTAAGAGCGTGGCAGCGACTGGAAGATCATCATGTTGAACAGCAGATTCTTGAGCTGCAGCACGGTGCCGTAGCGGACCGGACTGTCCGGGTTCACATCCTTGCTGAAATACAGCGCGGTCGCCGCCCAGTCTTCCCAGGTCCAGCTGTCGGGATCCTTGGGCTCAAGCGCCTTGCCCAGGAACTTCTGGCTGATTTCGGCGTATTTCGCCTTGGCGGCATCGTCCGCCAGCAGGGCGCCGATCAAGTCCTTGCGGTAATACATGAAGTGCAGCGACAGGTCCGTCGGCACGCCATACTGCTTGCCGTCATACTGCATGGTCTTGAGCACCGCCTCGCCGTAGGTCTTGACCGCGTCCGGGCCCAGATCCACCGGCTCCATGTAAGGGGCATAGCGGCCGATGGCATAGGTCGCCAGCAGGTTGATGTCGAAGGCGTCCGAACCGGCAGCCATATCGGCCTGCAGCTTGTCGTAGAAGCCTTCGCGGTTGAAGAACAGCAGCTCGACCTTGTCGTCGGCCGCGACACTGTCCTTCGCATTGTAGGTCTCAACGGCAGCGCGGAGGGCCGTTTCTTCGGAGCCGCCTGGCCAACCCAGAACGGTAACCGCGGCCTGGCTGGCCGTCGGCAACGTGAGCGCGGCTGCAAACAGGGCAGCGATGGATGCGGTAGTCTTGGTGAACTTAAGCATGTTTCCCTTCCTTGGTGCGATAGGCGTTGCGCAGGCTTCTGGTCGCCAAGACCGTTCTTGGCCGCCCCGGAGCTAGCGTTCAGTCAGTGCCAGGTCCGCCACGCCGACAACGCCGGCATGGCTACCCAGTTTTGCCGCAACCAAAGTCGGCAGGAGCCGAGGTTGGAGCTGCGGAAGCTGAGCGCGGACAAGATCGAGATAGCCGGTGGCCAGCCCTATCCCGCCGCCAACGACGATCCTCTTGGGATCGAACATGAGTTGAATATCCTGGCAAAGCAGCGCCACTTTTCGCGCCGACCGGGTGAGTATATCCGTGGCCCAGGCTTCGCCGCCCCGAGCCGCGGCGAACACCAGCGGCGTGTCGACAGGGTGGCCGGCCCGGCCCGCCTCGGCGGCTATCCAGCGTCCTGAGACCTCATCTTCGAGTGGCGATGCGCCCTGCGACGGGCCTCGCAAAAGTCCGAAATGACCACCGAGCCCGAGCAGCGGCTTGCCGTTGATCACCACGCCGCCGCCGATGCCGGTTGAAATTGTCAGGAAGACCACATCCTGGCCCTCGCCAGCCCCAAACCGATGCTCCCCCCATGCAGCAGCCTGCGCATCATTTGCGGCAAAGGCCGGCGCACCAAATGTCTTGGCGAGCCTGTCGGCCAGCGGGTAGTCCTGCGGAATGCCAAGGGTCACGGGGTTCAAAGCCGACCAGTACCCATTGGTGATCAGGCCGGTTGCCGCGACGGCCACACGATCAAACTCGCCCCGCCAGTCGCGAACTCTCTCGGCGATTGACGCAATCCAGGCGTCGGGTCCCTCATCGCGGTTCGTTGGCACCAATTCTTCCCTGGTCACTTGGCCATTTTCGACCAGAGCAGCGAGGATCTTGGTGCCGCCGATATCGATCGCCAACACGCCTTGCCCGGCGGCACCCGCCTTGGCGTTCGCGGCGTCGACCGCCGCGCGGAACCAGGCGGTAACGTGCTCGGTACGCGTGATGGCCGAGCCCACCACGACCGCATAGGCGCCAGCCCGTACCGCAGCGGCGGCCTGGTCTGTCGTCCGAATGCAGCCCTCTGCGATGACAAAGGGAGTCAGCCGCCGCATGGCCTCTATCAAGGCAAGATCGGGCTCGCTCGGTTCCGGACCACCGACATAGCCGGAGAGCGTCGTGCCGACGAAATCGACGCCGGCGGCCAGTGCGGCGCGCGCATCGTCGAGGCAGGAGCAGTCCGCCATGACCAGCTTGGCCCTGGCCTTCACAACGCGGGTCAGGTCCTGGATGCTGGCCGGTCGCGGACGATCGGTTGCATCGAAGGCGACGATGTCGGCGCCTGCGTCCGCGAGAGCCTCGGCGTCCGACAGCCAGGGGGTGATCCGCACCGCCGTATCGGGTAAATCGCGTTTGATGATGCCGACGATTGGCGCATTGGTCGCCGCGCGAACCGCCCTGAGATAGGCAATGGACTCGATGCGCAACGCCGTGGCGCCGGCATTGAGTGCGGCCAGCGCGAAGCCGGTGACCATCTCGGTATTGTCCATTGGACCGCCGGGCACCGGTTGGCAGGACACGATCAGGGCCTGCTTGAGAACTTCACGCTGCAATCGCACCCCCTTCGCCACCGCCGGGGACCACGATACCGATATAATACCAGATTACAACCAGTTTATAACTGGTATTATCGCTTTAGCTCGAGCACGAAGTCGTAAACGTCACCCTTGTAGCGCGACTCCGTGAACTCAACGATCTGACCATCGGCAAGAAAGCAGCGACGCTCCATGACCAGCAGCGGGACACCCTCGTCGCACTTGAGATGGACCGCATCGCTCGCTGAAGCCGGGCGGGAACGCATGCGCTGGATCGCGCGCTGCGGCATGGCCCCCAACTGCGCCAAGGCCTGATAGAGCGAGTCCTGCACCAGATCGGGTGTGGGCAAGAACTTGGATGGCACGGCAGAGGTTTCCAGGGCCAGGGGCACGCCGTCGGCAGTTCGAATGCGCTTCATGCGAACGACCTGCGTCTCCGCGGAGATGCCCAGTGCCATCATTTCGGCCGGCGAAGGACGGCTTATCTGCTTGGAAAGCCATATGCATCCCGGCTCCAGTCCGCGGCTGAACATATCTTCGGAAAAGCTGGTGAGGGTGGAAAGCGACTTTTCTACGCGCGAGCCAACTTCGGTTTTGGAGCCATGGCGCCGCCGCAACAGGCCTTCTTCAACGAGCGCGTCTATTGCCTTGCGCACCGTGACACGAGACAGCGAGAGCGCCTCTGCAACCACTCTTTCACCAGGCAATAGGGCTCCCGGTTTGAGTTGGCTGCCTACAATGGCCGCCTCGATAGCGGCTCGGAGCTGCTTGTGGAGAGGCGCTCCCGCGCCGGAGCCCCCCATGCCGTCCTTCAAATATTGCAGTAGGCTCTCCGGTTCCACGCTGTTGCCTCAAAGGTAGTTCTGCAAGACTGGCGCGCTCAAGCGCTTGAATCCCTCTTTGCCATTTTTTTCACTGGAATTGAACTGGTATTAGAAGAATATGGCCTCGGTGTATTTCGCTACCCTCCTTTCAGTTGGTCATGACCTGGGTTAGTGCCACCTTCAGAGGATGCGACGCGCTCACCGGTCCTCTCAATGTAGGCATTCAACGGCTCGAGCCGATTGCGGGCGGCATAGTTGGGCACATCGGTGTTGAAAGACACCTCGAGGCCGGCTCCCGCCGCCAATTGCGCATCGATTGGCTGACCTCCGATCGCGCCCCAAGCTGCATCCGCGCTTGCAGCCTAGCTGAGCGGCAAGTGCATCTCTCACGGACGATTTGCCACTGCCGATGCGGTCGGAGAAACGTACGAGAATCGCCATCAGGATGTGAGCGTCATTTGTCTTGCGGACGATCCCGCCTGCAGCGATACCGCCTCCATGGACCCATTGAGCCGCAGGCTCACGTCACAATCAATAAAATGATTGGGTTTGGAGCCTAGGGTCCTGACCCTCTCTCCGCCACTTCCTCCTTCATAATTAGTGCCTTAGGATGTTGCTAACTTCGCGTAGCATCGGTACGTTTGGCAGCCCGGCGAGTGGCCGACGATCAACGCGTCGAGCACCTCCTGCTCGTGCGCTGTTTGCTCCTCGAAGGTCGACGGCAGAACGATGGCTCCGGCGCCGAAATCCTCGAGCCGCCGGATGTTGTCGAGAGTGGGGTTGAGCGGGCTGGCGCCCGCTACCGGCGGGCTCTTCAGCGTCATGCCCAGACAGCCTGTTGCGAGGTCCATGCCGCCTCCCTCAATCCTTGCTCCCAGCGAGGGTCGACTTTGACGGGCTCGGTCCCATCTCCATCTGCGCGAATTCCTCGTAGTTGCTGTATTTTTCCACGATGGCGCGTTGCGCCTGGTTCAGTAGCGCCTCGGCCTCCTCGGGACGGCTGGCCGCCAGCGCTCGATAGCGCAGTTCACCATAGGCGTAGTCCCTGAAGGGTATCGTAGGCCGCGGCGAATCCAGTCTGAACGGCGCCTCGCCAATATCGCACATGGCCGGATTGTATCGCAGCAGCGGCCAGTAGCCGCTGGCCACCGCCTTGTCCTGCTGTTGCAGCCCGTATCTAAGGTAGAAGCCATGGGCGATGCAGTGGCTATAGGCGAGGATCAACGACGGCCCCTCAAAGGCTTCCGCTTGCCGGAAAGCCTGCAGCGTCTGCTGCGGATTGGCGCCCATCGCCACCTGCGCCACATAGACGTTGCCATAGGCTACCGCCTGCAGGGCAAGGTCCTTGCGGGCGGTGCGCTTGCCGGCGGCGGCGAACTTGGCGATGGCGCCAAGGGGGGTGGCCTTGGAGACTTGGCCGCCCGTGTTCGAATAAACCTCGGTGTCGAGCACCAGGATGTTGACGTTGCGGCCGCTGGCGAGGACGTGATCGAGCCCGCCATAGCCGATATCATAGGCCCAGCCGTCGCCGCCGACGATCCAGATGCTGCGCCGCACCAGATGGTCGACCACCGACAGCAGGTCGCGTGCTGCCGGGTTCTCCGCTTCCAGCTTCAGCAGCTTGGTCTTCAGTTCCGCCACCCGGATGCGCTGCGCCCGGATTTCGGATTCCTGCACCTGTGGCGCGGTAAGGATAGCGTCAACCGGGCCCTCGCCGATCTGGGGCACCAGGCTCCGCAGCAGCGAATGGGCGAGGTCGAGATGGGTGTCGGCCGCGATGCGAAAGCCCAGTCCGAACTCGGCATTGTCCTCGAACAGCGAGTTCGACCAGGCTGGTCCGCGTCCTTCGCGGTTCTTGGTCCAGGGCGTCACCGGCAGATTGCCGCCATAGATCGACGAACAGCCGGTCGCGTTGGCCACCATCAGGCGGTCGCCGAACAATTGCGAGAGCAGCTTCACATAGGGGGTCTCACCGCAGCCGGCGCAGGCTCCAGAGAACTCGAACAGGGGTTCGAGGAACTGCACGCCGCGGACATTGGCAAAGTCGACCCGCGCGCGGTCGTTGACCGGGAGCGTCTCGAAGAAGGCGATGTTCTCGCGCTCCTTTTCTGCGAGGTCCGCCTTGGGTTGGAGATTGATCGCCTTGATGCCCGGCTCGATCGGGCTGTGCGCCGGACAGGCCTCGACGCAAAGGCCGCAGCCGCTGCAATCCTCGAGGTAGAACTGCAGCGAAAACTCGGCTCCGGGATAGCCGCGCGCATTGACCGGCGCATGCTGGAAGCCGTCGGGGGCACCCGCCAGTTGCGCCTCGTCATAGTACTTGGCACGGATGACGCTGTGCGGGCAGACGAAACTGCATTGTCCGCACTGGATGCAAAGATCCGACAGCCAGACCGGCACCTCCTCGGCGATATTCCGCTTCTCGAAGGCGGCGGTGCCGGAGGGAAAGGTGCCGTCTATCGGCATGGCGCTCACCGGGATGTCATCGCCGAGGCCTTCGATCATCCTGGCGGTCACCTTGCGGATGAAGTCGGATGCGCCGTCGGGAACGACGGGCGGCCGCTCGATGAGGCTGGTCACGGCGGCGGGCACGCTGACCTCGTGCAGCCGGGCGAGCGCGCCGTCGACGGCCGCGAAATTCTGCTCGACGACGCGGCCGCCCTTCTTCCCATAGGTCTTGCGGATGCTGTCCTTGATGCTGGCGATCGCCTCCTCGCGCGGCAGCACGCCGGAGATGGCGAAGAAGCAGGTCTGCAGGATCGTGTTGGTGCGGTTCTTGAGGCCGACTTCATGCGCTGCCGCGCTTGCATCTATGACGAAGAACCGCAGCATCTTGTCGATGATCTGCTGCTGCACCGGACGCGGCAGCTTGTCCCAGACCTCGTCCGGTCCGTGAGGGCTGTTGAGCAGGAAGGTCGCGCCAGGCGCCGCCAGCCGCAGCACGTCGGTCCTCCGCACGAAATGAAACTGGTGGCAGGCGACGAAATTGGCCGAGCGGATCAGATAGGGCGAGCGGATGGGCCTGGGCCCAAACCGCAGATGCGACACGGTCTGGGCGCCCGACTTGTTGGAATCGTAAACGAAATAGCCCTGCGCGTAGCGACCGGCATCCTCGGCGATGATCTTGACGCTGTTCTTGTTGGCACCGACCGTGCCGTCCGAGCCAAGGCCGTAGAAGACCGCGCGCACCACGTCGTCGGGTTCGGTGGCGTAGTCCCGATCGACGACCAGGCTCAGGTGGGTGACGTCGTCGTTGATGCCGACAGTGAAGCCGTTCTTGGGATCGGCCTTGTCGAGTTCATCGAAAACGGCCCTGGCCTGCGCGGGGTCGAAATCCTTGGATGACAGCCCGTACCGCCCACCAATGACTCTTGGCATGAACGGCCGAGCCCCGCGCGACACCGCGTCCGCAAGGGCGGCAATTGCGTCGAGATAGAGCGGCTCGCCGGTCGCCCCGGGTTCCTTCGTGCGGTCGAGCACGGCAAGGCCCCGACAGGTTTGCGGCAGGGCCTCGAGGAAGTGGGCGGCCGCGAACGGTCGATAGAGGCGGACCGTGAGCACGCCGACCTTGGCGCCGCCCTTGCGCAGATCTGCGGCGGTTTCACTGACAACTTCGGCACCCGAGGCCATGACCATGACAACGCGCTCGGCGTCGGCCGGCCCCTCATAGTCGAACAGATGGTAGGACCGGTTGGTCAGGAGCGCGAACTCGTCCATCGTTGCCTGAACGATCGCGGGCAATTGCGCATAGAAGGAATTGGACGCTTCCCGGCCCTGGAAGAACACGTCCGGATTCTGCGCGGTGCCGCGGATGAATGGGTGCTCGGGATTGAGCGCCCGGGCGCGGTGGGCGTGCACCAGATTGTCGTCGATCATCGAGCGGATCTGCGCATCGGTCACCAGGTTGACAGTGTTGACCTCGTGCGAGGTCCGGAAGCCATCGAAAAAATGAATGAATGGCACCCGGGACCTGAGGGTCGCCGCCTGGGCGATGAGCGCCATGTCATGGGCTTCCTGTACCGACCCCGAGGCGAGGAGGGCAAATCCCGTCGAGCGGACCGCCATGACATCGGAATGGTCGCCGAAGATCGACAGGGCCTGGGTGGCGATCGCGCGCGCCGCCACATGGAAGACCGTTGGCGTCAACTCGCCCGCAATCTTGAACATGTTGGGGATCATCAGCATCAGCCCCTGCGAGGCCGTGAACGTGGTGGCCAGCGCACCGGCCTGCAGCGCGCCATGCAGGGTGCCTGCCGCGCCTGCCTCGCTCTGCATCTCCTGAATAACAGGGACATTGCCCCAGATATTGGTGAGGCCAGCAGAAGCCCATTCATCGGCAAGCTCGGCCATCGTCGAGGATGGCGTGATGGGATAGATCGCGCATACCTCGTTGACCCTGTAGGCGACGTGGGCAACAGCGGCATTGCCGTCCATGGTCGATTTGTGCTGCTGGCTCTCAGGCATGTGGCGCCGACTCCGGGATCATCTCGATGGCGTGGCAGGGGCACTGCTCGAAGCAAGCTGCGCAGCCGGTGCACTTGTCGTACTCCACGGCGTAGCGCCGACCTGGCCCCAACTTGACGATCGCCTGTTCCGGACAGGCCGCATAGCAATTGTCGCATTCATAACAATTGCCGCAGGAGTAACAGCGCTGCGCTTCATAGCGCACCTCGCGCTCACTGAGACCGGCGACGATCTCTTCGAACCCGGCGAGCCGTTCGGCAGCCGCGAGCGTCTTCTGCGGAGTTGGATCGGCATCCGCGTAGACCGGCAGATGCAGCATGGAGAACGCGACGATCGAGGGCTTTTGCGGTTGCTCGTAGCGCTCACCACGCAGCCAGGCGTCGATGTGATGGGCGGCGCGCTTGCCGTGGCCGACCGACTGGGTGACCGATTGCGGGCCGGGCACCATATCTCCGCCCGCGAATACGCCTTCGTGGCCGGTCATCATGTCCGCGCCGATCTCGACGGCGCCATCGGAAGTGAACGCGATACCTGGAACCTGTCGCAGGAAGTGCGCGTCCGTCTCCTGGCCGAGCGCCAGCACAACGGCGTCGGCCTTCAATGTTTCAAGCTTTCCGGTCGGTTGCGGCCGCCCGTCAGCATCCAGTTCCATACGTTCGACGACAAGTTCTGCACCGGCGATCTCCTTTATCGTCGTCAGCCACTTGATCTTGACGCCTTCCTCGAGTGCCTCATCGGCTTCGAAGGCTTGCGCGGGCATATGCTCGCGGTCGCGCCGATAGACAATCAACGTGTCGGTCGCGCCCAGGCGACGCGCGGTCCGGGCCGCATCCATCGCCGTGTTGCCGCCGCCATAGACGATCACCCGCCGCCCCAGCATCGGCGGGGTGCCGGTGCTTGTCTCGTGCAGGAGACTGACCGCATCCAGTACGCGCGCCGCGTCGCGTGCCGGAATGTCGACATGCTTGCCGATCCCAGCGCCAATCGCGGCGAATACGGCATCAAAGCCGCCCGCCGCTCTTTCCGCCACAAGGTCGGAGACCTTGCGATCGGTGACAATCACCACCCCCATTGCCTCGATCCTGGCAATCTCACGCATCAAGTCGGCGCGAGGCAGGCGATAGGCGGGAATGCCGAAATGCATCATGCCGCCGGCGAGCGGTCCGGCCTCGCGGATTTCAACGGCGTGGCCCAGCCGCGCCAGATGATAGGCGGCTGAGAGGCCGGATGGGCCTGCACCGACAATGAGGACCTTCTTGCCGCTGGGGGGCGCCACGATTTTGAACGGCCAGTTCTCTCTGCTGGCGAGGTCGCCGAGGAAACGCTCAACGGCGTGGATGCTGACCGGCGCATCGACCTCTGCCCGATTGCAGGACGACTCGCATGGATGATAGCAGACCCGGCCATGTACCGCCGGCATCGGGTTGTCCGCGACCAGCGTTTCCCAAGCCTCGCGATACTTGCCGGCCTGTGCGAGAGTAAGCCACGCTTGGATGTTCTCTTCCGCCGGACAGGCATTGTTGCAGGGCGGCAGGAGATCGACATAGACCGGGCGACGAGATCGAATCGGACCAGTGCCCCGCTCATGGGTCAAATCGACCTTGGGGGTCAAATCGGTCAGTCTGGCGCTCATGGAACAGCTCCGGTCACTCAGAGTACTCTATCTGTCCAGCGGTTCCACGCCCTTGATCTGCGTCATTTGCGATTTAGGAAAGTTGCCAGACCCAGGCGCCGTCGGCTCGGCTTGCGACTGCAGAGGCCGGCGAACTTTTCCCAAGACTCGTTTGCGGTCTTCATTTCCGCCTCCACCTGGGGCGCCATCGGCGTGCTCGCAACAAAACTCCGGTCAGGGTCGCCGCCCGGGACAACGTTGCCCGGTCAAGGACTGGGTCACAAGTCAGAGGTGCTCGAAGTTGGGGCGGTATGCGAGCCGGCCGCAGCCGGGCTGCGGCCGGGTGAATTGCGGGCCGGCATGGAATCGCTCCTCAATTCGGTTGGGTGCTACACCGGTGTCGTGCACGACACCATGCGCGCCCTGGGACTCTCAGCCTTCACCTTGCCGGTCGAATTGCGGCCGCTGTTGCCTGAAAGGGCGCTGGCCGGTCCCGCCTTCACCATCGAGGGCAAAGTCGATCCCAAGGCCGATGCGCATGAGACGCCGTTGGCCTGGACCGGGCTGCTGTCCAAAGCCAGGCCCGGCCATATCTGTGTCAGCCAACCCAATGACCGCGTGGTCGCCCATATGGGCGAGCTCTCCGCCGAGACGCTCGCTGCCGATAAGTCGCGCTGATGCGAGGGCCGAGGGGGTGCAGTGGTATTTTACCGGACGGCCATGCTCACGCGGACACCGCGAACCTCACAACATAGATCTTATCGGCTGCCCAGGATGCATGCGCTACCGTCATGGGGTGAGAGTATTCAGCGCCCGCATACACTTGGAAAGTTCATTCGGTCACTGACAGGGCTGGGTCGAGGCGCCGCGGTGGAAGCCTTCAGCGAATTCGTCGCCGGCGGCACCACTACTTCAGTTCAGATCGAGTTCGCCGACATGGTTGTCGGCACCTGACCCGCAAAAGGATCATGGATCCGGGCTTGCTCTACGAGAGTCCGTTTATCGACATCGCCCCGAGCGGGCTGGAGCATGTCTTCGATCTCAAGCGCACCGACCGGCTTGTCCGGACAGTCGTAGGCATCAACGCGAGCGCGGCTGGATAATGTCGGCAGAGATCAGGATACCGTCTGCCGACTCATGGGTGCTCCGTGGGAGGCTGCCGGATAACGGCGGGCTTTGACGGACGACCGGGGTCGCCTATGCCGTGCGGCGACCGGTCAGGTCGACGACAACCATTTGCCAGATGGAGAGCGGCGGCAGATCGGCGATTGCGTTCGGTCCCTCCATGGTCACTGGCACGTCGGTCAGACGGCCTATGCCATCCGGATCGGCGATCGCCACGCGAGGAACGAAGCCGTCGATACGTCGGATGGTGAGCCGCGCTGCACCGGGATTCCCGGGACTGGCTCGCGGCGCGTCCCATAGTGTGTCTGGCTGGCCGACCAGATTGATGAGATGGACAATCATCCGCCCGCCCACCTCGGTAACGCGGCGCCATACCGAACCTGCCGTCGCGGTCTCCGTGATGCCGGCATCTGCGAAGGAAACGTCGAGGTCGCCATTGTAGGCGCCGACGTAGGAGGTGGTTACGTCTACGATCTCGGGGGCCAGCAGGAGCGAATCGTGGGCGACGAGGAAATCATACCAGCGCTTGAGCATGGCGGCCGTCGAGGGTTCGACCACATGGTTTCGCACGTAGTAGGGGTCAACCAGAATGCGGTCGCCCTCGCCGGCGAGAAGTTGGGTCGCGCCATGCGAATAGAGCGCCGCCATCGTCAAGGCGGTCGCACGATCCGCTTCCGCGGATTCGGCCTTGTCGTAGACATGCTGATAGGCCGCGACGACGACCGGCTTGCCGCCGGAAAGACTGCGGGCCCGGCTGACTGTTCGGGCGAGCGAGTCCAGTGTCAGCTGCGGCTCCCAGGGTTCGACGTAAACTGCGTCCTGTGGGCTCGTCGCGGTGCGCCAGGTTGGAAAATCGTTGACGTTGTTGAAGACCAGATGGGAACCGGGCAACGCAATGCGCGCCGCCTCGATCAGTGCTGCGAAGGAGGCGCCGACATCGACCACCGCGCCATCGGCGCGGACAGCCTGCTTGGGATAGCCATACTGGTCGAGGTGGAACCCATCGAAGCCCAGGGCCTCGGTCGCGCGCTCTAGGTCGCCAATGAAGTGAGTGAGCCAGTCCTCGGCCGCGGGATCAACGAGCAACAGGAAATCACCGAGCCCGTAGGCCTCGCCCGCACCTTTCAGCAGGGCGCGATGATTCCAAAGACCCCATTCCTTGGGGCCAACAGCATAGACCGCCGCATAACCCAGCGCACGGCAACCGGCGGTCTTGACCATGTGGACGAGCGAACGCACGATCTCAAGCGAAACTGGCTGATCGAGCGCATCGCGATAGCTCTCGCCGCCGCCCATGAGATCGGCGTGGCGATAGGCCCAGTCGTAAAATTGGACGCCGGTCAGATGCAGGCGGCGCACAGTGTCGCGGACGCCCTGCAGTTCCCGATCGGGCGCGTAGCTCGCGACGAAGCCGTAGCGCAGCCGGGCGCGCAGGTCTTCGGCGACCTCGACGGCGGTGCGGAAGACCTCGCCGTCGCAATCGAGCTCGATGCCATAGCCGCCGGGGAGCAGGGGTGGGACCGAGAGGGCACCATTTCCATCATAGGCCAGTTCGGCGATCCTGTCCCCGAGGTGCCAGACCGTCACGGTGCCGGGTGCCGCGATGCCGCGCACTTCGATCTCGATCTGTCCGGATGGCTTGAACGTGGCGAGGCGCGGCAGCAGCTCGCGCAATATCGAAATGGTCATGGCTATCCTTTGACGGCGCCGGAGGTGAGGCCCTGCACGAAATAGCGCTGGAAGGTGAGGAAGACGGCGATCACCGGAATGACGGCGACCATCGAGGCGGCGAAGACGAGGCCCCATTGCGTGCCCTTGGGACCCTGCAACAGCTGGATGGCGACCGGCAGGGTCATCCGTTCGGGTGTCGTCAGGATGGTCAATGCCCAGGCGAACTCGTCCCAGCACGCGAGGAAGGTGAAGATGGTGGCGGTAGCGAGCGCCGGCTTGGCCAGCGGGATGGCGAGGTCCCAGAAGCGGCGCCACGGATTGGCACCATCGACCTGCATGGCCTGATCGAGCTCCGCCGGAATGCCCTCGAAGAAGCCGCGAAGGAGGAAGGTATTGAGCGCCAGGGAACCGGCCACATAGAAGACGATGAGCCCCAGGTGGGTATCGAGCAGGCTAAAATATTTGGCGAGGATGAACTGCGGGATGATAAGCATCATAGTCGGCACCATCAGGCCGGTCAGCAGGACGCGAAACAGCACTTCCCGGCCGGGGAAGCGGAAGCGCGCGAAGCCAAAGGCCATCATGGAGCTGACCAGAACCGAAAGCGCGGTGGAGGTCACTGCGACCACCAGCGAGTTGAAGAAATAGAGCCCGAAATCGCCCTTGATCAGAATGCGTTGATAGTTGCTGAGCGTTGCCGGGTCAGGGATGAATTGCGGCGGCGAGGTCAGCACATAGGCTTGGCCCTTGAAGCTTGTTGAAAGCATATAGAGGAAGGGCGTGATCATCACCATGGCGCCGATCGCCAGCGTGACATAGCGCAGCGTCGAAGCGGGAGTGAGAAAGCGTGACTGCGGGTTCATGCGGCATCCCCCGAGCGGTCGCGGAATATGCGGAGCTGGATGGCCGAGAGCGTGAAGACGATCAGCGTGAGGATCACCGCCAGCGCCGAGCCATAGCCAAAATCGAGATATTCGAACGCCTGCCGATACATGTAGGTGAGGACGACCTCGGTGGCGCCGCCCGGCCCGCCATTGGTCATCACCAGCACCGAGGCGAAGACGTTGAACCCACCGATCACCAACATGACCGTGACGAAGATCACCGCGGGCCAGATCGCTGGAACGGTCACTGTCCAGAACCGCTGCCAGCGGTTGGCGCCGTCGATTGTCGCTGCTTCGACCAGGGTTTGCGGCACGCCTTGCAGGGCCGCGAGGAAGATCATCATCGACCAGCCGACACCCTTCCAGACGCCGAGCGCGCAGATGGCGACCAGCGCTGTCCAGCGATCCGAGAGCCATGAGGTATTTCCGTCGGTCACGTGCAGCAAGTCGCCGATGATGAAGTTGAAGAGGCCCTCGTCGGCGAAGAGGTATTTGAAGAGCAGCGAGACCACGACCCAGCTGGTGACGACCGGCAGGTAGAAGAGCACGCGGAAGAACGGTTGGGCCGGGCTCTTGTCCTTGAGCAGCAGCGCGACGAGCAGCCCGAGCACGATCTGCGGCGGCACCGTGAAGAGCATGTAGACGCCGCTATTGGACAGGCTCAGCCAGAAGCGCGGATCCCTAAAGGCGCGGATGTAGTTGGCAAAGCCGAGGAACTCGCTGGTGGCGCCGGCGATAATCTTCCAGTCGAAGAAGCTGATCTGGAATGCCTGCACCATCGGGTAGACGATGGCGAGAACGAAGAGCAGGAAACCCGGCGCGATGAAGAGATAAGGGGTGAGCGCCGCGCCGAGTTTGTCGCTGTAGAGCGGCGCCGCGTCCGACATGGAGAG
>JAUXUM010000038.1 GCA_030680995.1 Devosia sp. | reverse complement strand
GACGACGCGATCAGCAGCGAGTTTCAGCGCCTCGCCAAGTTCGTGGGCCTTGATCGAACCGACGCCGAGATACAGACAGCCTTGGCGAAGTCCACCCGCCAGAAGCAGCAGAAGGACTTCGAGAACCACCCGCTGTTGGCCAATAAGGCTGTTGGGGTCGGCGCGGGCGCAGGAAAGTGGCGGGAGTATTTCTCCGAGGAACTCCACGACGATTTTTGGCGCGCTGCCGGGCGCGCGATGGCTATGGGCAAGTACCGTCGCGACTAGGCTCCATCACCGCTCTTCCTAAAATTTGACAGCCGCTTCATTCGTGAGGCGGCTTTTCTACGCTTACTGGGAAAGCGAGCGAGGAGTACCGGCCGAATTTGACCGTAAGCTCTTGCCGACCTGCCGTGACGCCATTGGGCGTCCACTGGAACGAGCGGAAATCAAGGTCATGAGAACGCGGTTTCAGCATTCGGTCAAGCTGCGCCTCCAAGAGCTGTAGGGCGACCGCGGCGCGAGCGTCTTCGGCTAGGCTGCGGGCCCGGTCAGAATCCCCCGCCGGTCTTGAACCCGCCATGCTTGCGGGCTCCCGCCGCGCCGGTGCGCGGGCGTGAAAAGCCGCCGCTGCCGCTGCCGCCCGTCCCCGGCAGCCTGCCCCAGCCGCCGCCGAACCCTCCGCCGCTGCGGCGCGATCCGCTGCCGCCGCCGAAACTGCTGTCGGGCCACTGGAAGCCGCCGGGCCACGGACTCTCCCGCCGGCGTTCCTCGTCGCCGTCCTGCCGCCCGGGATCGTAGCCGCCGGTCCAGTTCTGGCTCTTGCGCCACTGCTCCCAGTAGTTCGCCGCCGAAATCCCGCCCCGCAGGAACTCGTTGAGCACGTCGCCCACCAGCCTGTCCTCGCGGAAGCTCGAACGCGGATTGTCGAAGCCGGACTTCTTGAATTCGTACTGAATGTCCTCGAGTTCGCGCCGCCGCGCCGCCAGCGTCTTCAGCCGCGCCTTCTGGTCGCGCGTTTCGCTCTCCTCCTCCTGCGCCCGTTGCCGCGCGTCGTCGATCTGCTTGACGATGGTGTCGTCCTGCGCTGTCCGCGTGACGCGCGCCTCCGCGAGCAGCGTGCGGATATCCCCGCGGCCCAGCGCCTCGGCCAGCACGGCGATCGCCCCTGCGAAGGCCGGATCGCTCCCCTGCGCCAGCTCGCGATGGCTCTTCGCCGTCTCGTCGCGCTGGTCTTCCAGGGCAATGATTTCGGCGTCGATTTCGGCGATGCGCGCCTCCGCCTGTTCCAGCCCCTCGCGCACCGGCTTGCCGCCGCCGGCGTCGATCGCCGCCTTCTCCAGCGTCGTCACTTCCTCCTGCGCGGCCGCGGCAAGCTCCGCTTGCCGCTCCGCGTGCTCGCGCAGCCGCAGCGGGATTTCGTTGAGCATGGCGAAGTTGGGCCGCGCCTCGGGATAGCCGACCAGCCCTGCCACCAGCCCGTCCAGCCATATGACGAGATTGTTGGCGCGATAGTTCTTGGTGCCGTAGCTGCGCTCCCACAGGTACATGAACAGCGGGTCGTCGCGGTATGGCCGTCCCTTCTGCTCGCGATCCGCCTCGGCCTGCAAAGTCTTGCGCATGCTCTCTTCGGCGATATGCGCGAGTTCCTCGGCCTCTTGGCGCTTCCGCGCATAATGCGGGTCTTTGGCCGCCTCCACCGAGATCTCGTCCGCCAGCGCCTTGAGTTCGGCCTCCAGCCTGCCGGCCCGGCTCACCAGTTCCGCCCGCTCGCTGCCGCGCTCGGCTATGGCCTTGTCGACATCTTTGAGCTGCTCTTCGGTCGCGGCCAGATCGTTCGCATGCTGCTTGAGCATGTTACGGGCCCGCGCCTCGGCCTGGCTCAGCTGTCCGGCCATCTCGGCCTGCGTCGCCGGGTCGAGCCGCACCGCGGCCAGCTGCCGGAACAGCTCGCCTTCGGTCTCGCGGATCTTGGTCGCCAGTTCGGCGCTGCGGGCGAGCCGCTTGGCGATCTCGTCCTCCTCGCGGCGGATGTCGCGCAGCGCCTCGTCGAGCGAACGCAGGGCCTCTGGACCTGAAAGGGTCATCGCAAAACCCGCTTGAAAATATGCGCTGCTTCGGATGTCCGGCGGAGCAGAGTTTGCATGCGGGCTTTCACCACCGGGTCACCGCCCCGCCCAATACCGGAACACCGTAGTCGACCTCGAGGAACCCGTATTGCTTGATGCCGATGATGTTGCGCTGGATGATGCCGTCGTCGCGCTTGTCGGCCTCGACGGAACGGTAGACCTGTTCGGGCACGCGCACCCCCCATATCGAAACGGTTTCGGTCTGCCCGCTCTCCTCGTTGAGGATGGGCAGGCTCAAGGCCTTGCCATCGGGGCCGAGCGCTTCGACGACGACATAGTAGTTGGTGGCCTCGGTGTTGATTTCGGGAAAGGTCCAGAAGCCCGATTGCGCGCCCTGCCGGTTGACGACGCGCAGACTGTATTCCTGTCGCAATGTGTCGCGGAGCGCGGTAAGCGACTCGATGGCCCCGAGCGCCCCCGCTCGGCCCCCTTCCGCTGCCGCCGCCTTGCCGCGATTGCGCATCTCTTCGGCCTCGGCCGCGGCCTGCTGTACCTTGGTCTCGTCGAAGATCGACTGGTAGAGCGCGTCCATCCGCGCGGGCAGCGTCTCGGCCAGTTCGACGCGCGCCGCTTCCACCTGGCTCGCCTGGAATGGCCTGTAGGCGAGAAAATAGCCGCCGAAGCCGATGATCAGGATCAGCGCGATCGCCAGCGCCGCCGGTCCCCATTGCTTCCGCCCCACATAGACCTTGGCCAGGGTTACCCCCAGCCCCGGCTTGGGTGCGGCATAGACGAAGCGGCTTTCCGCCAGTGCCGCGACGCCCTCCCTTATGACGGCGTCGGGGACTTCGAGTCCCTGCTCATGATAGATCGCGCGCAGCTTCTCGATCAGCTGCTGCTCGCGCGCTTCGCCCGAGAGTTCGCGCGCCACCAGATCCTGACGATGGCGCAGCGTGTCCACCACGTCCATTGCCAGCATGACGTCGCTGAGGGGCGGCTTGGCCGCCGCTGCCGCGCTCATCGCCGTACGATCCCCGGGATCAGCTGTGCCGCTCACGCAGTCCCCTATGCCGTCTTGGTCTCGAGCAGCAGCGCGTTGCCCTCGGCGGCGAACTGGGCGAGACGGCGCTTGCCGTCCTCGACCGCATCCCGGATTTCGGCCGAGTTCTTGGTGGAAAGTTCGCGCATCTCGCTGATGATGGTGCGTGATTTTTCCTGGAAGTTGACGACGCTGTCGACCAGCTTCTTGACCGCGTCGGCGCGGATGGTGGGGCCGTAGCCGGCCTTGACCGCCGCTTCGCCCACCCGGTCGCCGATCTCGGACAGCGTCTCCAGGCTCTTGGACATGCCTTCCTTCATCGCGTTCAGCGTCTCGGTCGATTCATGCAGCCCGAAAAGCCCGGTGAACGAGGCCGAAAGCGCGGTGAACACGGTCTCGTTGGTGGAAAAGAACGAGATCGACTGCTGATAGACCCGCTCCTTGGCGTTCGTCGTCTGCATCAGCCGCGCCATGATCACTTCGGAGGTGGAGTAGGAGATGGTCAGATTGTCCGAGAGATCCTTGGCGATCTGGTAGCGCCGCTCCTCGTTCTGCAGGTCCCGCAGCCGCTCGTCGCGGGTCATTTCCAGTCGCGCCCGGTCCGCCGGCGTGCCCTCCGCAAAAACGGCGAGCGCGTCGCCCGCCGCCTTGAGGTCCGCCTTGCGCGCCTCGAGCTTCTGTTCCGCCAGCGCCAGGAGTTCCAGCGCCATCACTTCGGCCTGTTTCAGCGCCCCGCGGAAGTCGCGGTAGGCTTCGAGAATGGTATGCTCGCGGTCGATCTGGTTCTTGGTCTCCTTGGAGACATCCAGATAGGTGTCGCGGATACGGTCGAAGCGGGTGGCGATATCGCCGCGCGATACCTTCATCCAGACATTGGAGACCCGCTCGATCAGGTCGAGCCTGCCGTCGTCGAGCTGGTCGACCATGCCCTTGGCATCGTCGCGGATGGAGTTGAAATTGTTGGTGATGTCCTCGTAGCGCTCGCCGATGGTCATGGCCGCGACCTGGCTGCGCACCACTTCGTTGAAGGCGCTGGCCTGGGTCAGGGTACGGCCGATGAGGATGACCTTGGTCTCGTCGAGATCGGTGATCCGCGCGAGCAGGCCCGTGATCGGCTGCTCGCCGGGCTGCTCCGGCCAGATGCCGAGGTCCTTGATGGCGCCCATCGCCTTGTCGAGATATTGCAGCGGCTTTTCCATGACGTCAGTTGCCATCAGATGCTTCCTCGGTGTCGGGCACCTTATTTTGGTGCCATGATTCCCGTCCGCTAGGGGTGTGACAATTCATTGCTGCCCCGGGCCGGCACTATTTTGCCGATATGGTGCGAAAAAGACGCACGAAATGAGGCGGCACAAGCCATTCCGGGCGCTGCATTTCCGGCTTTCCGGCCCCCTTGATTGATCGGGCGGGAGCAAGGCATTAGCCTCGCCCGCGAAAGCCAACCGGCCAGCACAAGGCAAAGCGATGCAATTCGGCGGACGATACCTCTTTCATGCGCCCCGCTCGGAGGTCTGGGCCGCCCTCAACAATACCGAGACGCTCCGGGCCGCGATTCCGGGTTGCCGGCGCATCGATTGGACCGGCGACAACGCGCTCGAACTCGAGATCAAGGTCAATTTCGGCATCGTCCAGCCGGTCTTCACCGGCGATCTGACGCTGTCCCATGTCGTGCCGGCGCACCGCTACACCCTGTCGGGCCGTGGCCGCGGCGGCGTCCTCGGCATGGCGCAGGGCGCCGCCCACATCGTCATCGAGGATGCGGAGGACAATACCATGCTGCACTTCACCGCCACCGGCGGCGCCGACGGCGGGATCATGAAGCTGGGCCAGGCACTGATCGGCAACTCCGCCCAGAAGATCATCGACGGCTTCTTCACCCGCTTCGGCGACGCCATGGGGGCGGAGGTAACGGCGCTGGGGGAGTGAATCTTGCGCACCCACCGGGCCGTTGTCCTCCACCCGTCCACCGGCCTTCATTCGGACCTTTAAGGCCACTCCCCGCTCATTGCCGCGTCGGTAGTCAAGAAGCAGCGGAGTTGCTTTTGCCTTGGAATTAGGAAGTTGACTAGTCGCATGTCGCGCGACATACTACACGAATGGGGGCTGCATGATCGAGAGTTTTCGGCACAAGGGCTTGAAGCGATTTTACGACAAGGGCGATCGCAGCAAGCTGCCTGCCGAAATGGCGGACAGAATCCAGGAGATATTGACCGCCCTCGACACGGCCTCGGACGTGGAGACGATGAACCGGCCATCCTTCCGGCTGCATCCACTCACTGGAGCGCGGCGGGGGGAGTGGTCGGTGACTGTTCGCGCCAATTGGCGGATCGTGTTCCGGTTCGAAAATGGCAGCGCCCATGATGTGAATTTTGAGGACTACCACTAGCAGGAGAACGAAAATGCCCATGCACTCACCCGCCCATCCGGGGCGGCTTATTCAAAGCGACCTGGAAGCCCTTGGCGTCAGCGTTGCCGGTGGCGCGAAGGCCCTTGGCGTGACCCGCTCACAGCTCTACCGCGTCATCAGCGGGGACAGCGCCGTGTCGCCAGAAATGGCCGTGCGGCTCGAACAGGTCATTGGCGGCACCGCCGATCACTGGCTGCGGATGCAGACGGCCTACGACCTCGCCCAGGTGCGGCAGACCAAAGAAATTAAGTTGCACCGCCTCGCCCCGCAGGTGGCATAAGCCAACGCGCGGCAAACAATGCGGCGCGCGGTATGCGAGACTGAGAATCCTCTCCACGATTTGCTTTAGCCCTCCCTCACCCCCGAGTAAACCGGTTGTCTGCCACCCTCACCCCAAAATTTTGACCAAACGTTCAAAAATTGCCGTTTCCCTCTTGCCGAGCGCCGATTTGCAAGATTGTATTTGCGCCAACGTGTGGGGATCGTCAGGCGGCCTATTGCCGTGCCCCCATGCGGAACAGGGAGACTGATCCATGACCTATTTCACCAAGCACCTCGGTGCTCTCGCTGCCGGCGTGGCGCTCGGCGCCCTTACTGCCGGCGCTGCCATGGCCGAGCCCGCCATGATCTACGATCTCGGCGGCAAGTTCGACAAATCCTTCAACGAAGCGGCCTACAACGGCGCCGAGGCCTGGAAGGCCGAGACCGGCGTCAGCTATCTCGACACCGAGCTGCAGAACGATGCCCAGCGCGAACAGGCGCTCCGCCAGTTCGCCCGTCGCGGCGCCAACCCGATCGTCATGGCCGGTTTCTCCTGGGGTAGCGCCCTCGGCACGGTGGCGCTCGAATTCCCGGACACCAACTTCGTCGTCATCGACGCCGTCGTCGATCAACCCAATGTGCAGTCGATCATCTTCGACGAGCACACCGGCTCCTTCCTCGTCGGCGCGCTCGCGGCTTTGAAGTCCGAAACCGGCAAGGTCGGCTTCGTCGGCGGCATGGACGTGCCGATCATCCACAAGTTCTTCTGCGGCTACCTCGAAGGCGCCAAGATGGTGAACCCGCAGATCCGGGTGTTCGAGAACTATACCGGCGTGACCCCGGCTGCCTGGAACGATCCGGTGACCGCCGGTGAGCTCACCAAGGCCGCCATCGACAAGGGCGCCGACGTGGTCTTCGCCGCCGCCGGCGGCTCGGGCCTCGGGGTGCTGCAGGCCGCCAAGGATGCCGGCAAGTTCTCGATCGGCGTCGACAGCAACCAGAACTACCTGCAGCCTGGTTCGGTCCTGACCTCGATGCTCAAGCGCGTCGACGTCGCCGTTACCACGGCCTTCAACGAAGCCGGCGACGACGCCACCTTCAAGCCGGGCATCACCGTTCTGGGCCTGGCCGAGGAGGGCGTCGGCTATTCGCTCGACGAGCACAATGCCTCCCTCATCACCGACGACATGAAGGCCCGGGTCGAGGACCTCAAGGCCAAGATCATCGCCGGCGAGATCGTCGTCCACGACTACATGACCGACAATACCTGCCCCGCGGCGGCGTCCTGATCGATCCTCTGTGACAATGGCTGATACCAGTCAGGAACAGGCGCGGCAGCCCTTTGGGGCTGCTGCGTCCGAGTGGGCGATCGAACTCTCGGGCATCAACAAGAGCTTCGGGCCCGTACGCGCCAACAAGAACATCGACCTCAAGGTCAGGCGCGGCACCATCCACGGCATCGTCGGCGAAAACGGCGCCGGCAAGTCGACCCTGATGTCGATCCTTTATGGCTTCTACCATGCCGACAGCGGCGAGATCCGCGTCAACGGCGCCCCGCACGCCATTACCGATTCCCGCCACGCTTTGGCGCTCGGCATCGGCATGGTCCACCAGCACTTCATGCTGGTCGACAATTTCTCCATCCTCGAAAACGTCGTGCTCGGCGCCGAGGACAGCGCCCTGCTCGGCCCCAGCCTCGCCAAGGCCCGCGGCGCGCTCAAGCGCCTCGCCCAGGACTACCGTCTCGAGGTCGCCCCCGACGCCATCGTCGAGGATGTCTCGGTCGGCACCCAGCAGCGCGTCGAGATCCTGAAGGCGCTCTACCGCGGCGCCGAGGTTCTCATCCTCGACGAGCCCACCGGCGTGCTGACGCCGGCGGAGGCCGGCGATCTGTTCCGCGTGCTGCAGACCCTGCGCGACGAGGGCAAGACCGTCATCCTGATCACCCACAAGCTGCGCGAGATCATGGCCATCACCGACAGCGTTTCGGTGATGCGGCAGGGCGAAATGGTCGCCACCCTCGAAACCAGCGACACCAGCCCCGAGCAGCTCGCCGAACTGATGGTCGGCCGGCGCGTGCTGCTGCGGGTCGAAAAGGGCCCCGCCACGCCCGGCAAGGTCATGCTCGAAGTGGAAGACCTCGTCGTCACCGACGATTTCGGGACCCCGCGCGTCAAGGGCGTGAACTTTGCCGTCCGCGCCGGCGAGATCGTCGGCATCGCCGGGGTTGCCGGCAACGGCCAGTCCGAACTGCTCGAATCCATTTCCGGCATGCGCGACCAGAAGAGCGGCGTGGTCAAGCTCAACGGCAACCCTATGTCGACCCTGGGCGACGACGGCGCGCATCGCGCCCGCCTCGCCGGTCTCGCCCATGTGCCCGAGGACCGGCAGCGCATGGGGTTGGTTATCGCCTTCGAGCAGTGGGAGAACTCCATTCTGGGTTACCAGGACCAGCCTGCCTATGGCAAAGGCATGGTTCTCGACATCAATGCCGCGCGCGCGGCGGCCGCGGAGCGGATGAAGAAATACGACATCCGGCCCGCCAACGTCCGGCTCAAGACCGCCAGTTTCTCCGGTGGCAACCAGCAGAAGATCGTGCTCGCCCGCGAGATGGAGAGCGATCCCGGCGTGCTGGTGGTCGGCCAGCCCACCCGCGGCGTCGACATCGGCGCCATCGAGTTCATCCACAACCAGATCATCAAGATGCGCGATGCCGGCAAGGCCATCCTCCTCGTCTCGGTCGAGCTCGACGAGATCCGCTCCCTCTCCGACCGCATCCTGGTGATGTTCGACGGCCACATCGTCGGCGAAGCCGACCCCGCCACCGCCACCGAGGGCGAGCTCGGCCTGCTCATGGCGGGCATCGTCGGCAAGGAAGCCGCCCCAACGGCCGGCCCTGCCGGCCGGGAGCCAAACGCGTGAGCGCCCGCCGTCCGCTGCCGCGCTGGGCCGATGTTGCGCTGCTGCCGGCGCTCAACCTGCTGCTGGCGCTGGTCATCTCGGCGCTCGTGCTGATGATCATCGGCCGCAATCCGCTCGAAGCGCTCGACACCATGATCTTCGGCGCCTTCGGCTATGGCGAGGGCGTCGGCTACACGCTGCATTTCGCCACCAATTTCGTCTTCACCGGCCTTGCCGTGGCCGTCGCCGCCCATGCCGGCCTGTTCAACATCGGCGCCGAGGGCCAGGCCTATATCGCCGGGCTGGGCGCCATCGTGGTCGCCCTCTGGCTCGACAATATCGGCATCCCCTTCGGCTGGCTGCTGGTGATGCCGCTCGCCATGATCGCGGCCGCCGCGGTCGGCGGGCTCTGGGCCTTCATCCCCGGCTATTTGCAGGCCAAGCGCGGCAGCCACGTGGTCATCACCACCATCATGTTCAATTTCATCGCCTCGGCGATCATGGTCTACATGCTCAACCGGGTGCTGAAGCCGGTGACCACCATGGCTCCCGAAAGCGCCACCCTCAGGGGCGCCGGCAAGGTGCCGCAGCTGCGCGAGTTCTTCGACTATTTCGGCTACGCCCCGGTCAACATGACCATCCTGGTCGCTATCGCCGCGCTCGTCGCCGTCTATATTCTCATCTGGCATACCAAGCTCGGCTACGCCATGCGCACGCTCGGCCTCAATCCCAGCGCCGCCGTCTATGCCGGCATGTCCAACTCCCGGCTGATCATGATCGCCATGGGCATCTCGGGCGCGCTGGCCTCGATGATCGCCATCAACGAGGTGCTGGCGGTGCAGAACCGGCTGGTGCTCGATTATGTCGCCGGCTACGGCTTCGTCGGCATCGCCGTGGCGCTGATGGGCCGCAACCACCCGATCGGTATCGCGCTCGCCGCGCTCCTGTTCGGCGCCCTCTACCAGGGTGGGCAGGAACTCTCGATCATGATGGGCATCAACCGCGAGATGATCGTCGTCATCCAGGCGCTCGTCATCCTTTTCACCGGCGCCATGGAGGGCCTGTTCCGGCCCTCGCTCGAGACCGCCTTCATGATGCTGGGGCCCAGGCAGAAGACCGAAGCCATCGCGCGCTCCACCGCGCAGCCGGAAAGCTGAAGCGCAAATGGATATTTTCGCCGTGCTGTCATTGCTCGACGCCACCATAAGGCTGACGACGCCCCTGTTGCTGGCCTGCCTCGCGGGGCTCTATTGCGAGCGCTCGGGCGTCTTCAATATCGGGCTCGAAGGCAAGATGCTGGCCGGGGCGTTCGGAGCGGCTGTGGTCGCGGCGCTCACCGGCTCGGCCTGGCTCGGCATGCTGGCCGGCGTCGGCGTCGGCGTCGCCTTCGCGCTCATCCACGGCATCGCCTCGATCACGCTCAAGGGCAACCAGATCATCTCCGGCGTCGCCATCAATTTCCTCGCCGCCGGGCTCACCACGCTCCTCGGCCAGTCCTGGTTCAGGCAGGGCGGCCGCACCCCGGCCCTGCCGCAGGGCGGCCGCTTCGCGCCGATCGAGCTGCCCTTCGCCAGCGAGCTCGCCGGCATCCCCATCCTCGGCCCGATCTATTCCGAGCTCGTCTCCGGCCACTATATCCTGGTCTATATCGCCTTCCTGATGGTGCCGCTGACGTTCTTCGTGCTCTATCGTACCCGGTTCGGGCTGCGCCTGCGCGCCGTCGGCGAAAACCCCAAGGCGGTGGATACCGCCGGCATCTCGGTCACGTTGCTGCGCTACCAGGCCGTGCTCATCGCCGGCGTGCTCTGCGGCCTTGCCGGCGCCTATCTCTCCATCGCCCAGGGCTCCGGCTTCGGCAACAACATGACCGCGGGCAAGGGCTTCATCGCCCTCGCCGCGCTGATCTTCGCCAAATGGCGCCCAGTCCCCGCCATGTTCGCCTGCCTGCTGTTCGGCTTCCTCGATGCCATGCAGATCCGGCTGCAGGGCGTCGATCTGCCGGTCATCGGCCAGGTGCCGGTGCAGGCCATCCAGGCGCTACCCTATGTGCTGACGGTGGTGCTGCTCGCCGGCTTTATCGGCAAGGCGGTGGGTCCCAGGGCCGGCGGCGTGCCCTACACCAAGGAACGCTAGCATGGCCGTCACCGATCAGACCCTGTTCGAGGCGGCCGAAGCCATTCGCGCCCACGCCTATGCGCCCTACTCGCACTTTCACGTCGGCGCCGCCATTCTCGCCGACGACGGCAACATCTATTCCGGTTGCAATGTCGAGAACGCCGCCTACCCGCAGGGCAATTGCGCCGAGGCCTCGGCCATCGCCGCGATGATCGCCGGCGGGGCCCGGCGCATCAAGCGCGTCTATGTCACCGGCCCGGGCCGCGAACCCGTGACCCCCTGCGGCGGCTGCCGCCAGCGCATCCGCGAATTCGCCGATCCCGATGTCACCGTGATCTCGCACGGCGTCGACGGCACCCCGCTCGAATCCACCCTCGGCGAACTCCTGCCGCATTCCTTCGGCCCGGAGTTTCTGGGGAGATGACGGGCGGCTGCTTGCTCTTTGGTACCATCTCTTCCTACCCACGGACCGTCATCCTCGGGCGCGCGGAGCGCAACCCGAGGACCCAGCGGCGCCGCGTCGGCGGCGCCAAAGGCTCTTCTCGCGCGACGGACGTCGCGCGGCTGGGTCCTCGCGACAAGCGCGAGGATGACGGCTGGTGGATGGTGCCCCATCGCCCTCTCTCCTTGTGGGAGAGGGTGCCCGAAGGGCGGGTGAGGGGTGAAAGGCGCACTGGGAGGAGGCATTCGCCATGACCAAGGCCGCGCGAACCATCCGCAAGATCGCCGGCGATACCCCGATCCAGGCCGCGCTCATCCTCGGCTCCGGCCTGTCCGCGCTCGGCGACGAGCTCAGGGACCGCATCGCCATCCCTTACTCCGAGCTCAAGGGCTTTCCCGGCGGCGGCGTCTCCGGCCACGGCCGCGATTTCCTCATCGGTACCCTGGGCGGCAAGCGCGTCGCCGTCCTCACCGGCCGCGAGCACTATTACGAGCACGGCAATGCCGCCGCCATGCGGCCGGCGCTCGAAACCCTTGTCGAGCTCGGCGTCCAAACGCTCCTGCTCACCAACTCGGCCGGCTCGCTCGACCCCGAGAACGGCCCCGGCAACCTCATGCTCATCGCCGATCACATCAACTATGCCGGCATGAACCCCTTGATCGGCGAGCCTACCGACCGCCGTTTTGTGAACATGGTCGATGCCTACGATCCAAAGCTGCGTCGCAAATCGCTCGAGATCGCGCACGCCTTCGGCATTGCGTTGAAGGAAGGCGTCTATCTCTGGTATTCTGGCCCTTCGTTCGAGACGGTCGCCGAAATCCGCATGGCCATCCGGCTGGGCGCCAATGCGGTGGGCATGTCCACCGCGCCCGAAGTGATCCTCGCCCGCATGCTCGGCCTTCGGGTCTGGGCCTGCTCCTCGATCACCAATATGGGCGCCGGCCTTTCGGACGAGCGGATTTCGCACGAGCATACCAAGACCATGGCGGTGCGGGGCGCCGAGAAACTGAAAAGACTCATCCCTGCCTTGGTGGAGGCATTATGAACCTCAAAGTCGTCCCGGAGCCTGCTCAGGAAAAGTTGCGAGACTTTTCCGGTTCGAGCGGGCGACAAACAAAAAAAGGCACCCCCCACGAAGTGGCATCTGGTGATACCCACAAGCGCAATCCGGGCTTTCCGCTCGATCTCGATTGGGTCGAGCGCGTGCGCATGAACCGCTCGGCGCTGGAGCGCCGGGCCGCCACCATCGGCGCCCGCCGCACGGTGAAGAAGGATTGGCAGGCCGCCTGGCTCTTGCGCGCCATCACGCTGATGGATTTGACCACCCTCAATTCCGACGACACGGCCGGCCGCGTCGAGCGGCTTTGCGCCAAGGCACGCCATCCTGTCCGGCAGGACATAATCGACGGGCTCGGGGTGGGCAAGCTGCGGATCATGCCGGCCGCCGTCTGCGTCTACCATGCTTTCGTCAAGACCGCGGTCGATGCGCTCGAAGGCACTGGCATTCCGGTGGCCGCCGTCTCCACCGCTTTCCCGCACGGCCTCGCGCCGCTCGAGACCAAGCTCAAGGAAATTGAGGCCTCGGTCGCCGATGGCGCCGGGGAGATCGACATCGTCATCGAGCGCCACATGGTGCTGAACGGCGATTGGCAGGGCCTCTATGATCAGATCAGGGCCTTCCGCAAGGCCTGCGGCGACGCTCACATCAAGACCATCCTGGGCACCGGCGAACTGGCGACCCTCAACAACGTGGCCAAGGCCTCGCTGGTCTGCATGCTGGCCGGCGCCGATTTCATCAAGACCTCGACCGGCAAGGAAAAGGTCAATGCCAGCCTCCCCGTGTCGCTCGCCATGATCCGCATGATCCGCTGGTTCGCCGAACAGACCGGCATCGAGATCGGCTACAAGCCCGCCGGCGGCATCGCCACGGCAAAGGTGGCGCTCGACTACATGGCGCTGATGAAGGAGGAGCTGGGCACACACTGGCTGCAGCCGCACCTCTTCCGCTTCGGCGCCTCGAGCCTGCTGACCGACATCGAGCGCCAGCTCGAACACAACCTCACCGGCCACTACGCGGCCGATTACCGGATGCCGATGGTGTAGAGGGTGGGTTCGTAACCCATGGGATTCAAAATGAAACACCTGAACTGGCTAGCGTTAGGCTTACTTATGCTGATGATTTCTCCAGCCTTGTCGCTGGATGCTGAAGGTGACGCGGGCGGCGTCCGCTGTTGGTACGCCAGTAAGAGCTTCACACCCGGTATCGTTCTGCCGGAAGGTGACAGTTACCTTGGTTGCTCAACCACTGGCGAGTGGATACCTACTGATAAGTCTGTTGCGAACTGCCTCTACGATGGCGATTTCTACGGGGTGGGGTCCTTGGTCGGACTGTCTGGAAAGGAAGGCGCAGTACTGGAGTGTCAGTCTAGCGGTCGGTGGCAAGCTCTATGAACAAAATCGCCCAGATCTTCGAAACCCTCGAATACGGTCCCGCGCCCGAATCCCCCGATCCCGCGCTTGCCTGGCTCAAGAGCCACGGCAACAAGTTCGGCTTGTTTCTCGATGGCGCCTGGACCAAGCCGGGCAAGACCTTCGCCTCCGAGAACCCCGCCAGCGGCAAGGTCCTCGCCCAGGTCACCGACGGCACGCCCGCCGATGTGGAGAAGGCCGTCAAGGCCGCCCGCGCCGCCTTTCCGGCCTGGAGCGCGCTCTCGGGCTATGAGCGCGGCAAGCATCTCTATGCCATCGCCCGGCTGGTCCAGAAGCACTCGCGCCTCTTCGCCGTGCTCGAGAGCATGGACAACGGCAAGCCCATCCGCGAGAGCCGCGACGTCGATATCCCGCTGGTCGCCCGCCATTTCTACCACCACGCCGGCTGGGCCCAGCACCTCGAACGCGAGTTCCCCGGTCACGTGCCCTATGGCGTCTGCGGCCAGATCATCCCGTGGAACTTCCCGCTGCTCATGCTCGCCTGGAAGATCGCCCCGGCGCTCGCCGCCGGCAACACGGTGATTCTGAAGCCCGCCGAGTTCACCTCATTGACCGCGCTGCTCTTTGCCGAGATCTGCCAGAAGGCCGGCCTGCCCAAGGGCGTGGTCAACATCGTCACCGGCATGGGCGAAACCGGCGCCGCCATCGTCAATCACCCCGATATCGACAAGATCGCCTTCACCGGCTCGACCGAAGTGGGCAAGATCATCAGAGCGGCCACCGCCGGCACCGGCAAGGGCCTGAGCCTCGAACTGGGCGGCAAGTCGCCCTACCTCGTCTTCGAGGATGCCGATATCGACAGCGCCATCGAGGGCCTGGTCGATGCCATCTGGTTCAACCAGGGCCAGGTGTGCTGCGCCGGCTCGCGCCTCCTCGTCCAGGAATCGATCGAGGACCGCTTCATCCGCAAACTGAAGCTCCGTATGTCGATGCTGCGCGTCGGCGATCCGCTCGACAAGGCCATCGACATCGGCGCGCTGGTCGCCCAGGTGCAGGTCGAGCGCGTCCGCGACCTGATGAAGAAGGGGGTCGAGGAGGGCGGGCTGGTCTACGAGCCCGATATCGACCTGCCCAAGGGCGGCTGCTTCCTCCGCCCCGCGCTCGTCACCAACGTCTCGCCCGCCCACACGCTGGTCGCCGAGGAGATCTTCGGCCCGGTGCTGGTCGCCATGAGCTTCCGCACCCCCGAGGAAGCCGTCGCTTTGGCCAACAACACCAAATACGGCCTCGCCGCCACCATCTGGAGCGAGAACATCAACCTCGCGCTCGACATCGCGCCCAAGCTCAAGGCCGGCGTCGTCTGGATCAACGGCACCAACAGTTTCGACGCCGCCGTCGGCTTCGGCGGCTACAAGGAGAGCGGCTTCGGCCGCGAGGGCGGCCGCGAAGGCATGGCGGTCTATCTCAAGCCGGCCTGGGAGAAGACATTGAAGGCGTCTTCGACCAGCGCAGCCCCCGCGAAGCTTGCCCCCGCGAAAGCGGGGGGCGGGGCCCATGCCAATCCCCTCGACGCTCCCGAAGGCATCGACCGGACCGCCAAGATGTATATCGGCGGCAAGCAGGCCCGCCCGGATTCGGGCTATTCGCGCCCGGTCTTCGGCGCCAATGGCGAACTCGCCGGCGAAGTCGGCGAGGGCAACCGCAAGGACATCCGCAACGCCGTCGAGGCTGCCCGCGGCGCTCTGGGCTGGGGCACCACGGCTGCCCATACCCGCGCGCAGATCCTGTTCTACCTCGCCGAAAACCTCGATACCCGGGCCGACGAATTCGCCGCCCGCCTCCGCGCCCAGACCGGCGAGAGCCTCGCTTCCGCGCACAAGGAAGTCGCCCTCTCGGTCGAGCGGCTCTTCGCCTTCGCCGGCTGGGCCGACAAATATGACGGCGCCGTGCACAACCCGCCCTCCCGCGCCGTCGCCATCGCCATGGTCGAGCCGATCGGGGTGATCGGCATCGTCGCCCCGCCGAGCCGCCCGCTGCTGGGCTCGGTGGCGCTGCTCGCCCCCGCGCTTGCCATGGGCAATACCGTGGTCCTCGTCCCCTCCGAGCCCGCCCCGCTCTCGGCAACCGACCTCTACCAGGTGATCGAGACCTCCGACGTCCCGGCCGGGGTGATCAACATCGTCACCGGCGACAGCGTGGCGCTGGGCAAGGTCATGGCCGAGCACGACGGCGTCGACGCAATCTGGTTCGCCGGCAGCGCGGAGGCCTCCGCCATGGTCGAGAAGGCCTCGGTGGGCAATCTGAAGCAGACCTGGACCAGCCGCGGCCTCTATTACGACCTCGCCGACAGGGAGAAGTTCGAGGGCGACTACTTCCTCCGCCGCGCCACCCAGGTCAAGAACGTCTGGGTGCCCTACGGGGCGTAGAACACGGGCACCGCACCCACACTGGACTCAGCAGTCGGCACCCTCCCTCCCCCTTGTGGGGAGGGTGGCGCCCCGAAGGGGCGACGGGTGGGGGACGCCCTACTGGACTCAGCAGTCGGCACGCCTTCTCCCCTCGTGGGAGAAGGTGGCGCGCAGCGACGGATGAGGGGGCGCGATATTTCCCTCCCCATGTCGATCCGCCCCGCCTCCGCTCGTCGTCATCGCGAACGGCGCCCATACCGGCCGCCGGCAAGCACAGGGAACCACCATCATGCGCAAGCTCACCGCAGGCTACTTCCATTCCGTCGACGGCGTCGTCGAATCTCCCAATCTCTGGCAGTTCGATGCCTTCGACGATGAGCTCGGCGCCCTGCTCGGCAAGGTCATGGCCTCGGTCGATACGGTGCTGCTGGGCCGCAAGGGCTACGAGGAATGGGCGGGCTACTGGCCCAAGACGCAAGCCGACCAGGATTTTGCCGGCTTCATCAATGGCGTGCCCAAATACGTCGCCTCGCATACCCTGACGCAAGCGCAGCTGAGCTGGCAGAATTCGACCCTGATCGAAGGTGACCTCGTCCCCTTCGTGCGCGATCTGAAAGCCAAACCGGGCGGCGAGATCGCGGTGATGGGCGGCTTCTCGCTGGCCCGGCAGCTGCTGTTCGCGGGGCTGCTCGATGAGCTGACCCTCATCACCCACCCGGTGGTGGCGAGCAGCGGCCGGCGCCATTTGTTCGAGCCCGGCGACCCGGTCACCCACCTGGAACTGCTCGACTGCACCCACACCAGCAAGGGCAATGTGGTGGCGACCTATGGGGTGCGGAAGGGGTAGAGATAGCGCCCCATCCACGGTTCGCCTTCTCCCCTCGTGGGAGAAGGTGGCGCGAAGCGCCGGATGAGGGGGCGCTGCCACCCCCACCGCCCGTCATCCTCGCGAAAGCTAGGACCATTACGCGCCAGCGGTGCGGCTTCATCCGCGGGGGCGCGGCCCCGGTCGGGCCAACGCGATAGCCGCCGTTCTTGCCACGCGGCTTCGCTTGTGGCGATAGTGCGTCCGCACGAGGGAGGGGTGGCTTGTCGATACTGGACCAACTGATCGCCGAGGCGACCAGCTCGGGCGGCTCCGAACGCGCCAACTACCAGCTGTTCATCGCCGGCCTTTGCGATGTGCTGGGTGTCCCCCGCCCCACGATGAGCCAGGAAGCCAACGCCCGCAACGACTACGTCTTCGAGCGCAGCCTCGATTACCGCCACCCCGATGGCTCCACCACCAAGCTCTATATCGATTGCTACAAGCGCGGCAGCTTCGTCCTCGAAGCCAAGCAATCGGCCCGCCGTCAGGCCGAAGACGACCGTCAGACCAGCCTCTTCGGCTCCGAGGCCAACAGCCGCAAGCTCGGCCACGCCAAGCGCGGCAGCCGGGGCTGGGACCGGGTGATGCGTTCCGCCTACATGCAGGCGGTGGACTACACCCGCCGGCTGCCCGTCGAGCACGGCTATCCGCCCTTCGTCATCCTTGTCGATGTCGGCCACGTCATCGAGCTCTATGCCGATTTTTCCGGCCAGGGCAAGAACTACGCCCAGTTCCCCGATGCCCAGTCCTTCCGCATCGACATGGAAGCGCTGCGCGATCCGCAAATTCAGGCGCGCCTCAAATCCGTCTGGACCGATCCGCACAGCCTCGACCCGGCGAAGAAATCCGCCGAAGTCACCCGCGACATTGCCGGCCGTCTCGCCCGCATCGCCAAGAACCTCGAAGGCAAGCACGACGCCCGCGACGTCGCCGAATTCCTCATGCGCTGCCTTTTCACCATGTTCGCGCAGAGTGCAAAACTCCTCCCTGATGGATTGTTGGTCAAATTGCTTGGCGAACTGGTCGATAACCCGGCCGCCTTCCCTCCGGCCATGGAAAGCCTGTGGAAGACCATGAACACCGGCGGCTTCGAGCCCCATTCCATGGCCAGCCTCAAGCACTTCAACGGTGGCCTTTTCGTCCAGCCCAAGGCGCTCCCGCTGGCGCCCGAAGACATCCACGAACTCCTCGTCGCCGCCCGCATGGACTGGCGCGATGTCGAGCCCGCCATTTTCGGCACGCTGCTGGAGCGCGCCCTCGATTCCCGCGAACGCTCCAAGCTCGGCGCCCATTACACGCCGCGCGCCTATGTCGAGCGGCTGGTGGTCCCTACCATCATCGAGCCCTTGCGGGCCGACTGGAAACAGGCGCAGGTCTTAGCAACTGATCTGCAGACTCGCGGAAATGAACTGGGCGCACTCAACGCGGTGCGCGCCTTCCATAGAAAGCTCTGTTCGACGCGCGTGCTAGACCCTGCCTGCGGCACCGGGAATTTTCTTTACGTATCCTTGGAGCTTATGAAGAAGCTAGAGGGTGAAGTTCTAGATGCAATCAGGGCCCTCGGAGGACGACCAGACAGGTATAGGGACTACCCAGAGGAATTGGGGGCTACAGAAGTCGGCCGACGCCTAAGCCGCACCGGCGGTGTGTTCACGGTGGACCCACATCAGTTCTATGGCCTTGAACTCAATCCGCGCGCTGTACCTATTGCCGATCTAGTAGTCTGGATTGGCTACCTCAAGTGGCAGCTTCGAACCGTTGGCAGCGACGAAATTGCCGAACCCGTTCTTGAGAAGTACGACACTATCCGAGAGGCCGATGCGCTCTTGGCATTCGATAGAAGAGAGCTGGCTAGAGACAACAAAGGGGCGCCCATAACTGTCTGGGATGGCGTTACCCACATGCGACATCCGGTAACCGGCAAACTTGTGCCAGATACCGCCGCGCAAAAGGAAGCGTACCAATACTACAATCCACGACCTGCACCTTGGCCAGCAGCGGAATTCATCGTTGGGAATCCGCCGTTTATCGGCAACAAGTTGCTTAGGCGGAGGCTGGGGTCGGGGTATGTTGAGGCGCTGTATTCAGCCTATCGAGACCTGCCAAACTCGCTCGATCTCGTGACCTACTGGTGGTCCAAAGCGGCACGCGCGGTACTTCGAGGCGAGGCCCGGGCGTTTGGCTTCGTTACCACCAAGACCATAGCCCAAATTTCCAACCGCCCTGTACTGAGTCACTTCTTGGGACACGATGGATTTGGACTGAGTTTTGCAGTTGCCAATCACCCCTGGATCGACAGCGCAAATACTGCAGCAGTCAGGGTGGCATTCACCTCCGGAACGAAGGTGAGATCTGGCAGACTTTTGACGCCAGTTACGGAGAAACGCAGTGTTCGAGAGGAGCCCCCCATCGTTGAGCTCAGGGACACGGAAGGTCGGATCAACGCAGACCTGACGATTGGCGTTGACGCTACGGTAGCGTTGCCTCTTCGCTCAAACTTCGAGCTTTCCTTTCAGGGCGTGAAGCTGGGCCACGACGACTTCCAGATCGATCACTCAACCGCTGCAAAATTGCAGGGTTTCCACGGCGCTGGTCCGACAATCAGGGGCTTTATTGGCGGTGACCAGATCAAGGACGGCGCTCCATCTGGTTGGGTTATCGACCTTTTTGGAAAGAGCAACGACGAGGTCAAAACTGTGTACCCCGCGATCTTCCAGTATTTGAGCGACCATGTGCTGCCTCACAAAAGTCAGGTTGATCGAGCCTCTCATCGAGACCGGTGGTGGCAGTTCGGCGAACCGCGACCAGATATGAGAAATGCTCTCGCGGACCTTCGAAGATATATCTGCACAGTCGAGGTCTCAAAGCATCGCTATTTTGTAAGCATCCCATGGCCCGAAGTGCTCCTGGATGGGTCCGCGATTGCGATCGCAACAGACAGTTACAGTGTCTATTCCGTGCTTCACGCGCTGCCCCACCAGTCGTGGGCACAACGCGTAGGGGGGCGGATGGGCGTAGGAAACGATCCTCGCTATCAGAACAGCTTGGTGTTCGAGCGCTTCCCCTTCCCCGACCTTTCCAGTAACCCTACCACAGACTCCCGCCTCGCCGAACTCGCCGAACTCGGCGAGCGCCTCGACGCCTTCCGCAAGGAGCGTCTGGCAGCGCACGATTTCCTGACCATGACCGGGCTCTACAACGTGCTTGAACGCATCCGCGAACTGGACTGGAAATCCGGCCCCGGCCGCCACAGCGAAAGTGCCGCGCAGATCGAGCCGCTGACCGACAAGGAGCGTGACATCTACGATTCCGGCCACATCGCCATCCTCAAGGACATTCACGACGAGATCGACACCCTCGTCTTCGCCGCCTATGGCTGGTCCGATCTTGCGCCCCGCCTCGTCGGCCGCCCCGGCGCCACCACGCCCAGCCCCTGCAAGACCGACGACCAGCTCGCCGCTGAGGAGGAGCTGCTCACCCGCCTCGTCGCCCTCAACCAGGAACGCGCCGCCGAGGAAGCCCGCGGCCTCGTCCGCTGGCTGCGCCCCCACTACCAGATCCCCAAACTCGGCCATAAGGTCGCCCGCCCCGATGGCGTGCAGGTGGAAGCCGATCTCGCCATCATCCCGGTCAGCGACAAACCGAAATGGCCCACGAGCGACACCGAGCAGATCAACATCCTCGTCGATCTCCTCCGCCGCGCCCCCGCGCCGGTGCCGCCCGAGGCGCTGGCGGCGACCTTCGACGGCCGCAACACCCCCAAGCGCCGCGAGCGCATCCAGTCGCTGCTCGAAACCCTCACCATCGTCGGTCTGGCCCGGGCCGGCCGGGTGGACGGCGAGCCCCGCTATTTCATCCCGCGCTGAGCGGCCCCACCCATGCCATCCGGCCGCTTTCCCTACCCTCATTCACCGCATATCCTGCGGTGAATGTGCCCCCTATTCACCGCACATCATGCGGCGAAAGCCCTACGGGGCGCGCCGAACTTCCCCAGTGGCGATAGCTGGTATAGTCTCGCCGCAGGAGAACGACGATGGCGGAATTTGATCGCATCACGCGCAACCCCAGGGTCATGGGCGGCAAGCCCCGCATCCGCGGCATGCGCGTCACCGTCGGCATGATCGTCGGCCAGATCGGAGCCGGGGTGTCGATCGAGGAACTGCTCGGGGACTATCCCTACCTCGAGCGCGAAGACGTCCTCCAGGCCCTGCGCTACGCCGCCTCGCGGTCGGAGGACCGGGAAGTCGAACTCCCATCCTTCCACTAGAGAATCCCCCATGACCTTCCTCCCCCAGGAAGTCATCGCCAAAAAGCGCGATGGCGACATCCTCACCGCCGGCGAGATTTCCGCCTTCATCAAGGGCTTCGCCGAGGGCACGGTCAGCCATGCCCAGGCCGCGGCCTTCGCCATGGCCGTCTACTTCCGCGACATGAACCTTTTGGAGCGCGTCGCCCTCACCGAGGCGATGCGCGACTCGGGCACCGTGCTCGACTGGTCGGATCTGCCCGGCCCCGCCGTCGACAAGCATTCGACCGGCGGGGTGGGCGACAATGTCTCGCTGATGCTGGCGCCGATCCTTGCCGCCTGCGGCGTCTACGTGCCGATGATTTCGGGGCGCGGGCTCGGCCATACCGGCGGCACGCTCGACAAGTTCGAGTCCATCCCCGGCTATCAGACGGCGCCCGACAACGCGCTGTTCCGCAAGGTGGTGAAAGAGGCCGGCTGCGCCATCATCGGCCAGACCGCCGATCTCGCCCCCGCCGACAAGATCCTCTACGCCATCCGCGACGTCACCGCGACGGTCGAGAACATCTCGCTGATCACCGCCTCGATCCTCTCCAAGAAACTGGCGGCCGGGCTCTCGGCGCTGATCCTCGACGTCAAGACCGGCTCGGGCGCCTTCATGCCGACGCTGGAAAGATCCCGCGCCCTGGCCGAGAGCCTGGTCGAGGTGGCCAACGGCGCCGGCCTCAAGACCGGGGCGCTGATCACCGACATGAACGAGCCGCTGGCCAGCGCCGCCGGCAATGCGCTGGAAGTCCGCAACGCCGTCGATTTCCTAACGGGGAAGAAGCAGGACGCCCGGCTCAAGGAAGTGACGCTGGCGCTCTCCACCGCGGCGCTGGAGCTCAGCGGCTTCTCCGGCGACGCCCGCAACGCGGTCGAAACCGCGCTCTCCAGCGGCAAGGCCACCGAGCATTTCTCCAGGATGGTGGCGCTGCTCGGCGGCCCGTCCGATTTCGTCGAGCGCGTGGACGTTCACCTCGCGCCCGCGCCGATCGTGCGCGACATCCTCGCGCCGGGCGAGGGCGTGGTGTCGGCGATCGACACCCGCGGCGTCGGCATGGGGGTGGTGGCGCTGGGCGGCGGCCGCCGCATGCCGACCGACTCCATCGACCACGCCGTGGGCTTCAGCGACCTCGCCGGGCTCGGTGAACGGGTCGGCATGAACAGCCGTTTAGGAACCGTTCATGCGCGTGACGAAAATACGGCGAACGAGGCCGAGCGGCGTCTGCTCGCCGCCTACGCCATCGGCGAAAAGGCCCCGAGCCATCCGCTGATCGCCGGCCGCACCGATCCACCCAAGGAGGCCTGATGCCCCGCGCAATCCTTTGTATTCTCGACAGTTTCGGTATCGGTGGCGCGCCCGACGCCGCGGCCTATGGCGACGAGGGCGCCAACACGCTCGGCCATATCGCCGAGGCCTGCGCCGCCGGCAAGGGTGACCGCGACGGTTTGCGCAAGGGCTTGTTATCGCTGCCGAATCTGGACGCTCTCGGTCTCGGCGCCGCCGCCAGGCTCTCGACCGGCACCCTGCCGCCCGGCCTTTCGGATAGTCCCAAAGGCGGCCGCTGGGGCGTCGGCCGCGAGGTTTCCAAGGGCAAGGACACCCCCTCCGGCCACTGGGAAATGGCCGGCGTGCCCGTCCCCTTCGAATGGGGCTACTTTCCGCAAACTTATCCGACCTTCCCCGCTGATCTTGTTGAGAAATTCGTCGCCGAAGCAAAACTCCCCGGCATCCTCGGCAACAAGCACGCCTCCGGCACCACGATCATCGCCGAGCTGGGCGAGGAGTCGATCCGCACCGGCAAGCCGATCTGCTACACCTCGATCGACAGCGTCTTCCAGATTGCCGCGCACGAGACACATTTCGGCCTCGGCCGGCTCTACGAGATCTGCGAGATCGCCTTCAAGCTCACCGCGCCACTGATGATCGGCCGCGTCATCGCCCGGCCCTTCGTCGGCGAAAACGCCAGCAATTTCAAGCGCACAGGCAACCGGCGTGACTTCGCTATTCCTCCGCCCGAGCCGACGCTGCTCGACCGCGCCAAGGAGGCCGGGCGGCAGGTCTTCGCCATCGGCAAGATCTCCGACATCTATGCCGGCCATGGGGTCACCCACAAGATCAAGGCCTCGGGCAACATGGTGCTGTTCGACCGCACGCTCGAAGCCCTCGACATGGCGGCGGACGGTGCCTTCGTCATGGTCAACTTCGTCGATTTCGACAGCGAGTTCGGCCACCGCCGCGACGTTCCAGGCTATGCCAAAGCCTTGGAAGACTTCGACAATCGGCTGCCCGAACTCTTCGCCAAGCTCCGCCCCGGCGATCTCCTCGTGCTCACGGCCGATCACGGCAACGATCCCACCTGGCGCGGCTCCGATCACACCCGCGAGCAGGTGCCGATCCTCGTCTTTTCCCCAGCCCTTTCGGCCGGCGCTGTTGGCATTCGCCCTACCTTCGCGGATATAGGGGAAAGCATCGCCCACTGGCTCGACCTGGCGCCAGGCGGGCATGGGCGATCTTTCCTCTAGCGCGCGGGTTCCGGCATGCAGAACGTCACCGTCGTCGACCACCCGCTGATCCAGCACAAGCTGACCATCATGCGCGACAAGGAGACCTCGATCGCCGGTTTCCGCGTGCTATTGCGCGAGATCGCACACTTGCTCTGCTACGAGGTGACCCGCGATCTGGAGCTCGAGATGATTTCGATCGAGACCCCGCTCACCCGGATGGATGCGCCGACTCTCAAGGGCAAGAAGCTGGTCTTCGCCTCCATTCTGCGCGCCGGCAACGGGCTCCTCGACGGCATGCTCGACCTCGTCCCCGCCGCTCGCGTCGCCCATATCGGCATCTACCGCGATCACGAAACGCTGCAGCCCGTCGAGTACTACTTCAAGGCGCCATCGAACCTGGAGGACCGGCTGATCATCGTCGTCGATCCGATGCTGGCCACCGCCAATTCCGCCATCGCCGCCATCGACCGGCTGAAGCGCCGCGGCGCCAACAATCTGCGCTTCCTCTGCCTGCTGGCGGCGCCCGAAGGCATCGAGAAGTTCACCACCGCCCACCCGGACGTGCCGGTCTTCACCGCCGCCATCGACAGCCATCTCAACGAGAAGGGCTATATCGTCCCCGGCCTCGGCGACGCCGGCGACCGCATGTACGGCACCAAGTGATCAGAACTTCTTCGGCAGGCCCGCCTGCTTGAGCACGCCGTTGGCGCTGTGCCGCGACATGACGCCCCCATCGACAACGACATTCCGTTTCGTGACCGGGGCCATACCGGATTTGGTAGTCGCCCTTCCCGTGCCGCACGAGCGTGCATCCTGCGGCCTCGAGAAGCGGCAAGCCCTATCCCTTCAGCGGCAGCCCCAGCGCCACCAGTTCCTTGCGCAGGGTGCGGGGATCGGTGAAGTGGATCGCGTGCATGCCGATCTTTTGCGCCGAGATCACGTTGGCTTCGCTGTCGTCGATGAACACGCAACTCTCCGGCGCCACGCCGTAGCGCTCGCAGAACACGCGGTAGATGCGCGGATCGGGTTTCACCAGCCGCTCGAGCCCCGAGACCACGACGCCGTCGAACTTTTCCAGGAACGGCCATTCCCCCAGGCAGCTCACCCACTTCTCCCACGAGAAATTGGTGATCGCGAAGGTGGGAATCTCGGCAGCGATCAGCTCGTCATGGATGTCGATGGTGCCCTGGATGAAATCGCCCATCGTTTCCTTCCAGCGCAGGTCGTAGGCGTGGATTTCGCGCCAGTAGCGCGGAAACCGGGTGATGAGCTTGGCCACGCCCTCGGCATAGATGTCGCCGGCGTCGAATTCGAGGTTCCAGTCCTTGGTGCAGATATTGTCCTGGAACCATTGCGCCTCCTCCTCGCTGGGAAAGAGCTTGCGGAACAGGTACATCGGATTCCAGTCGATGAAGACGCCGCCCAGGTCGAAGATCGGCACCAGGGTTTCTGACATGACGTGAATTCCTGCGGGAGGGGAGCGCATCGCCTATCGCATGGCATGCCGTCAGGAGCAAGCGCCCCCGGTCGCCACCTGGAGGCACTTGCCGAAGCGCGGCAGGAAATAGCTGGCGTGGCCGAGCGACAGGGCGCTCTTGAAGACGACACCGAGCACCGGCTTGTACGAATAGGAGGTTTCCGAGACGACCAGCCATCCCCCGGTGGCCGTGGTCGCGCGCGCGATCTGGTTCATCTGTGTGGTGGCGGCCAGCGGATAGGTGGAGTTCGTGGCGCGCGCCGTGGCGCCGGGCGTCGCTTTGCTCCACAGCACCTTGGTCGCGCCGTCCGGGGTAATGTGGACGAAGCTCACCACCTGATTGAGCCCGGTAACGCTGTAGGGGGTCATGATCACATTGGCGGCGGAGAAATAGTTGTCGAATATCGCTTGCGGGATGGCTCCCAGGCCCGGGTCCCAGCGCCCGATCAGATCGCCCATCGTGCCCGAGATCACGGTGACGCGACGGTCCACCGTGTAGAGCGAGCTGGCCTCGACCGATCCGAAATAGAGCAGGAGCAGGAGCGGCGCGACCAGCGCGAACTCGACCACCGCGACGCCGTTCGCGCTGTCCCGAAAACGCCCGATCAAGGTCCTGATGCTTGCCAAGTGACGGTTCATGAGCCGATTCCGAACGGTTGGTTATGGCTCATTTTGAAACAGGCGAACTGCCGCCAGCAGCCGCGTCCCGTCCGGCATGGTCGCCAGGTCGAAGCCCGGCAGGCTTATCATCGTGGGCCATTTGTAATAGGCTTCGACCATCACCACGCTCGAATTGGTTCCCGGTGTGTAGCTCTGGACGACGGTCCACGAGCACGCGGTGTTCGACGGGTTGCAGGTGATCGGCGGCGCAGGGTTTGCGGTTGAGAAACTGGAGACGACGCTGACCTTGATTCTGAGCTTGTTGTGGTCGTTGCAGTCGAACATGCCGTAGAGACGCGTGCAGATGGCGGCCCGGTAGGCGTTCGCATCGTATCCGCCGGCTTGCGCCTGCCCGGTACGGATGAGCCTGCTCGAGTCGTTCACGGCGCTGTCGAGAACCTGACCCGCAAAGAATACCATCGCAGTCTCGAGGGTGGCGAAGATGAGCGTGAAGAAGGGGAGCGCCAGGATACCGAACTCGATGGCGGTGGCCGCCCTGTCGTCGCGCGCGAACCGGCGCCCCCGGCCGATGGCCGGAGACAAGACGCGCCTGAACCATGAACGCCAAAGACGCACGAGACCGCCGATCCTCGATTACAACCCGCCAATCTTACGGGTTGTTGCCTAATCGAACGTTAGTGCGAGCCGGTGATCCCGGGCATGAGCGTCACCTGCAATTAACCATGGGTTTAGGGTCGATTATTGCGCCGCGCCTTCGATCAGGTTCGACGAGGCGATGACCTGCGAGCTGAACGTCGGATCGTCGCCCAGCATGATCGTCGGCTGGCAAACCGGCGAACAGGCGAGCGTTGTCCGCGCGCTGCCCATGTAGACGGTCACCAGGTCCGCCTGCGCCTGCACCACCTCGATCATGGTGTCGGCGATCGGATTGCCCATGCTGTCGAGCACGATCATGTTGGTCTGGCCGTAGCTCTTGCCGGTCAGCACCAGGGTTTGCGGGTCCTGGATGGTTACGTCGGCGACGCCTGGGTTGCCGATGATCACCGTGGCGGCCGGGGTGTTGATCCGCAGGATTCGCGCCATGTTGACCTTGACGGTGATCGGTGCGCCTTCGGCCGCCGAGCCTGGCGTCGTGACCGCGCAACCGGCCGCGATGAGCAGGGCGAGAATGAGGGGTGAGATGCGGCGCAACGGCGTCATGTTGGGAACCCGGGGTACTGATACTCGTCAACCAAGTGTTGCGCGCAATGGTGAATAATTGGCAAACGGCACACCGCCGCCGTGACGCTCCTCGCGCTTGACGCGGTGCCGCAATACTTGGCGTTGCGTTGCCGTGCCCAGTTCCCATGGGTACGGGGAAGTTACAATGCCAATGAAGACTTCAACTTATTGTAAATCATGCGGAAGTCCGGTGCCGTGGTCACCGCAAATTAACGCAATTTCAACAGGCCCGGCCTAGTTTGGGCACAAGTTCGATTTTTGACGTGTCGAACGGGGTAGAGAGCATCCCATCGATGCTGTCATGAATGAAGTGTGCAAGGAGCCATGACATGAAGATTTTTGCTCGTTTCGTGAAGGACGAGTCCGGTGCGACCGCGATTGAATACGGCTTGATCGCCGCACTCATCGCCGTTGCCATTATCGCTGCTGCGACGACGCTTGGTACCAATCTGGGCGACGTGTTCAACAACATCAGCAACCAGCTCACCGGTGCCGGCACGCCGTAATAGTCCGGCCGGGATCGCAACCCAGAGAATGCAAAGGGGGCCGCACGGCCCCCTTTCGCGTTTCCACTTTGTTAACCAGGCGCCGCCAAGACTTCCGCCGTCCGGTGCTTCGGACGGAGAGGCCGGCCTGGCGCCGGGAGCACCCATGTTATCTTCTCTGGCGCTGCTGGTTTTTCCGCTGCTGATGGCGTTTGCCGCCTCTTCCGACCTGCTCACCATGCGCATCTCCAACCGGCTGGTGCTGGTGCTGATGGCCGCTTTCTTCGTCGTGGCCGTCGCGGCGGGCATGCCGCTGCCGCAAATCGGCCTGCACGTCGCCGCGGCCCTGCTGGCGCTCGCCGTGTCCTTCGCTTTCTTCGCCCCGGGCTGGATCGGCGGCGGCGATGCCAAACTTGCGGCCGCTACCGCGCTCTGGATCGGCTTTGGCGCGCTGTTGCCTTACGTGATCTACGCCGCCTTGCTCGGCGGGGCGCTGACGCTGACAATTCTCGTCGCGCGGCGCTGGCCGCTGCCGGCCTCGCTCATCGGCGTCCACTGGATCGGCCGCCTTCATGACAGCAAGGCCGGGGTGCCCTATGGCATCGCCCTCGCGGTTGCCGGCATCATCGTCTATCGGGACACCGCCATCTTCCAGCATCTGGCGACCTGACACGGCCGGGACAATTTCTCGTTAACCGTAATTGCAAAGCTTCGATTAACCAAACCTTGACCGTTTGCCCCGATAGTTGGGTCCGCAAAACTGGGCGCGACGCGTCCCGTGGGTAAAGCGGAGCTAGGTAATGAAACCGTCGCGCATCGTGCTCTTGCTGGTCGCGATTCTCGCCGGTGGCCTCGCCGCTTTCCTCGCCACGCGCGGTGACCGCCCGATGCAGGTGGTGCAGGGTCCCGAAACCGTCATCCAGGAGGCCAAGACCCAGATCCTCGTCGCGGCCGCCCCGATCGGGGTGGGACAGCGTCTCACCGCCGAAACCCTGCAATGGCAGGACTGGCCGGAAGGTGCCGTGCGGCCCGAATATGTGACAATTGCCGTCATGCCAGACGCCATCACCGAGATGTCCGGAGCCGTGGCCCGCTTCGAGTTCTTCCCCGGCGAGCCGATCCGCGAGCAGAAGCTCGTGCGCGCCGACCAGGGATATCTCTCCGCCGTCCTCGCCAAGGGCATGCGCGGCGTGTCGATTGCGGTCACGGCCCAATCCGCCTCGGGCGGCTTCATCGTGCCCAATGATCACGTCGACGTCGTACTCACCCGTTCCGGCGATAGCGGCCAGATCAGCGAGACCATCCTGCACAATGTCAGGGTGCTCGCCATCGGCAGCCGGCTGGGGGAGGTTGGTACGACCGGCGCGCCCGCCAAGCCGGACGACCCACGTGCCGAGGTCTTCGCCAACGACGCCATCGCCACACTCGAGCTCGATCCCGCCCAGGCCGAGACCGTCATCAACGCATCGCGCGCCGGACAGCTTTCTCTGTCGCTGCGTTCGATCGCCGATTTCACCGAGACCCCCGGCGATGTGCGGCGGCGGCCGGGCAACCAGACCGTCCGGGTCATCAAATACGGTCAGCAGACCAATGTCATGACCGGCGGCACTGCCCCGGCGGACGCACCTCCGGTTGTGATCGATCCGGCCAGTTACGCACCGGCATCGCCGGTCGTGGCGCCGGCCGGGCCCGCGGCACCGATCCAGTGAGGCGGCAATGCGCAAGGATAGTATCATGCAAATGACCACCGGGCCGCGGGCCGATGCGAGCCTGCTGCGCCAGACCCTGCGTTTCGCCGCGGTCGCCGCCTTGCTCGGCGGGCTCCTCGGCCTCGCTCCGCTCGGGCTGGGCGTGGTGCGCGGTGCCGAAATAACCCATCTGCGCGTCAGCAGCGGCGCCGTCGGCGCCACCCAGCGCATCTCGCTCGAGATCAACAAGTCGCTGATCGTCGATCTGCCCGCCAATGTCGGGGAGGTCATCGTTTCTCAGCCCTCCGTCGCCGGCGCGATGATGCGATCGAAGAGCCGCGCCATCATTCAGGGCGTCGGTGCAGGCGACACCAATATCTTCTTCCTCGACACCGCCGGCCGCACCATTTCAGTTCTCGATATCGAGATCTTCCAGCCGCGCTCCGATGTCGGCAGCGCGCTCGAGGCAAGCCTGGCGCGGATCATCCCTGGCTCGGCCATCCGCGTCGAATCGGTGACGCTGAACGGAGCCACCAACCGCGTCGTGCTGTCCGGCACCGTCAATTCCCAGGACGACGAGCGGCGCGCCATCGCCATCGCGACCCAGTTTGCCGGCGACCCGGAAAACGTGGCCAGCGTCATCAATATCGCCGGCGCCCAGCAGGTCATGCTGCAAGTGACGATCGCCGAGGTGAACCGCGAAGCGGTCAAGCAACTGGGCATCAATCTCAACGGCACGGCCACCATCGGCCCGGTGACGCTCGGCCTGCAGAACAACCCCGCGCTCGGCGGCGCCTCCAATGTCATCACCACCAATGGCGGCAGCGCCGGTGTCGTGGTTCCGGGCTTCTCCCTGACTGCGACGCTGCGTGCGCTGGAACGCCGCAGTGCCCTGCGCACCCTGGCCGAGCCCAATCTCACCGCAATATCCGGGCAGGAAGCCGAGTTCCTGGCCGGCGGCGAGTTTCCGGTTCCCACCGAAATCGGCGACAACGGCCAGATCACCTACACCTTCAAGGAATTCGGCGTACGGCTGAAGTTCACACCCACCGTCAAGTCCAACGGCATCATTGGCCTTGTCGTCGACACCAAGGTATCCGAGCCCACGACCGAGGGCGGTTTCGCCGTTGGCGGCATCACCATTCCCGCAACCAAACAGCGTGAGGCCAGGACCTCGGTGGAGCTGGCCGCCGGCCAGACGCTGGCCATCGCCGGCCTCATTCAGGACAGCGTGCGCCAGCAGATCAACAAGCTGCCCGGCCTCGGCGACATCCCCATTCTGGGCGCCCTGTTCAGGTCGCGCGACTTCATCCGCGCGCAGACCGAACTGGTGGTCCTGGTGACGCCCTATCTGGCCTTCCCCGGCGCCGCCCCGGCCTTGCCCACCGACGGCATGGTCATTGCCGGCGACGCCGAGGCCATTTTCCTCGGCCACATGGAAAAGATGTACGGCGTCGGCCCCGGCGGCATGCGCGGCAGCTATGGCGGCTCCGTAGGCTTCGTCCTGGATTGATTGTGGAGTGCGTGAGTCATGAGTTTCCTCTCCAAGAATGTGCCTGAAGCGGAAGAACCGGCGGCCGACGTCGCGACCGGTGCCAGGCTCATTCCGCGCATCACCATCCAGGCCTTCTGCGAGCACTCCCAGACTGCCCAACTGGTGGAGTCGGCAATTCACGATCGCCGCATGTCCAAGGTCGCCCTGACCACCCACAATGGCGGGCTGGAAGGGGCCATCGAGACCTACAAGTCCAATCCCACCCCCAATCTCATCCTGGTCGAGACATCGCTGCAACCCGACGAGATCCCGGGCGCGCTGGAGCGGCTGGCCGAAGTGTGCGACGCCACCACCCGGCTCATCGTTCTGGGCCACGTCAATGACGTCGTCCTCTATCGCGAACTCATCCGTTCCGGCGTCTCCGAATACATCGTCCTGCCCACCAGCGCCCAGTCCATCGTTTCGGCGATCACCGAGCTGTTCGCCGCCGAAGGCGCGGCCCCCATCGGCCGCACCATCGGCTTCGTTTCCGCCAAGGGCGGCGCCGGCGGTTCCACCGTCGCCCACAATGTCGCCTGGGCCATCTCCCAATACCTGCGGCAGGACGTGCTGATCCTCGATCTTGATTTCGCCTTCGGCACGGCTGGCCTCAACTTCAATCAGGATCCGCCGCACGGCCTGGCCGACGCCATCAACGCCAGCCAGATGGATCAGGCCGTGCTCGACCGCCTGATGTCCAAGGCGGCCAACCACATCAATCTCCTCACCGCGCCGGTCATGCTCGACCGCACCTTCGATTTCGCCGAGCGCGATTTTGAGCAGGTCATCGAACTGAGCCAGAAGAGCATTCCTGTCGTTGTCCTCGATATTCCCCACGCTTGGACCAGCTGGGTGCGCCACACGCTGGCCACGATCGACGAGATCGTCATCGTCGCCGAGCCGGACCTCGCCAATCTGCGCAACGCCAAAAACCTTGCCGACACCATCAAGGCGCTGCGGCCCGCCGAGTCCGAGCCGCTCCTGGTGATCAACCAGATCGGGTTGCCCCGGCGGCCCGAGATCGGTGCCGCCGAATTCGCCACCTCCGTTGAGTGCAGCCTGCTCGGCCAGATCGGATTCGATGCCGCCACCTTCGGCATCGCCGCCAATAACGGGCAGATGATCACCGAGGTCTCCGCCAATCACCGCAGCAACGAGGTCTTCCGCCTGATTGGCATGCACGTCACCGGCCGCGGCACGTCCGAACGGGTCTCGGGCAAGGCCTCGACCCTCAAGCTGCCGGCCTTCCTCAAGCGCAAGCGCGCATAGGGAGACGCTATGTTCGGCAAGCGCACCACATTCGGTGGCAATACCCCGGGCGTACAAGAGCTGCCGCGCCCGCAGCCCAGCGTGATCACGCCGCAGCGCGCGGAACTTGCCACAAGGCAACTGGACAATAGCGTCGGCAAGCCGCGGCAGGACGACGTCGTGGACGTCCGCAACCCGGAAGCCGCCGCCCGCGACAAGGAATACTTCCAGACCAAGTCGGCGATCTTCAACGCGCTCATCGATTCGATCGATTTGAGCCAGCTCGCCACCATGGAGCAGGAGGCGGCGCGCGAGGAAATCCGCGACATTGTCGCCGAAATCATCGCGCTGAAGTCCTTCGTCATGTCCATTTCCGAGCAGGAGGACCTGCTCGAGGACATCTGCAACGACGTGCTCGGCTACGGACCGCTGGAGCCGCTGCTCGCCCGCGACGACATTGCCGACATCATGGTGAACGGGTCGCAGAAGTGCTATATTGAAGTGGGTGGCCGCGTGAAGCTCACCAATGTGCGCTTCCGCGACGATGCGCATCTGATGAATGTCTGCCAGCGCATCGTCAGCCAGGTCGGCCGCCGCGTCGATGAGAGTTCCCCCATCTGCGACGCGCGCCTGCCCGACGGCTCGCGCGTCAACGTCATCGCCCCGCCGCTGGCCATCGACGGCGCCGCGCTCACCATCCGCAAGTTCAAGAAGGACAAGCTGACGCTTGCCCAACTGGTCAAGTACGGCTCGATCTCGCCCGAGGGCGCCGAAGTGCTGCGCATCCTCGGCCGCGTCCGCGCCAATATCCTGATTTCGGGCGGCACCGGCTCGGGCAAGACCACGCTGCTCAATTGCCTGACCGGCTTTATCGAAAAGGACGAGCGGGTCATCACCTGCGAGGACTCCGCCGAGCTGCAGTTGCAGCAACCTCACGTCGTACGTCTCGAAACTCGCCCGCCCAATCTCGAGGGCGAGGGCGAGATCACCATGCGCGACCTGGTCAGGAACTGCCTGCGCATGCGTCCCGAACGCATCATCGTGGGCGAAGTGCGCGGGCCCGAAGCCTTCGACCTCCTGCAGGCCATGAATACCGGCCACGACGGCTCCATGGGCACGCTCCACGCCAACTCCCCGCGCGAAGCCCTCAGCCGGCTCGAGTCGATGATCACCATGGGCGGCTATTCGCTGCCGTCCCGCACCATCCGCGAAATGATCGTTTCATCGATCGACGTCGTGGTTCAGGCCGCGCGCCTGCGCGACGGCTCGCGCCGTATTACCCATATTTCCGAGGTGCTGGGACTGGAGGGCGACGTCATCGTCACCCAGGACATCTTCCTCTACGACATCCTCGGTGAGGACGGTAATGGCGCCCTCGTCGGCCGCCATCGCTCGACCGGCATCACCAAGCCGCAATTCGCCGAACGTGCCCGCTATTTCAACGAGGAGGCCAATCTCGTCGAGGCGCTGGAAAAGTCCAATATCGAGCAGCGGGAGCTGCTGAACTCCTAGGCAGGTTGTCATGTCCCCGCTCGTCTTCGCACTTCTGGCCATTGTCTGCGTCGGCGCCGCCGGTCTCGCGCTGATGCCCTCGCTGCTTGGGCCGAGCCGCGCCGACAAGCGCATCAAGGCGCTGCGGGGCGATATCCAGGCGAACCGCCGCGAGAACAGCGCCGCGCGCTCGCGCGACATCCGTCGCAAGAGCATCCAGGAGGCACTGAAGAGCCAGTCCGCGCTGGTCGAGAAGCGCAAGAGGCGGGTGCCGCTGCAGGATCAGATCTTCCAGGCCGGCATGAAGATCAGCCGCAACGATTTCGTGCGCAATCAGGTGATTGCCGGGGTGGTCTTGTTCGCGGTCTGCTTCCTGCTCCAGGTGCCGCTGCTGTTCGCGGCGGTCTTCGGCGTGGCCGGCGGCTATCTCCTGCCCAAGATGTATCTCGGTCATCGTCGCAAACGGTTCCAGAGCAAGTTTCTCGATGAACTTCCCAATGCGGTCGAAGCCATCGTGCGCGGCGTCAAGGCGGGCCTGCCGCTCAACGATTCCATGCGCGTGGTCGCCAGGGAGGTGAAGGAGCCGGTCAAGTCCGAATTCCAGCGCGTCCTCGACCAGCAGGCGGTCGGCAAGTCGATGAGCGAGGCGGTGACGATCCTGTTTGACCGGGTGCCGCTGCCCGAGGTGAACTTCTTCGTTGTCGTCATCACCGTACAGCAGCAGGCAGGCGGCAACCTCTCCGAAGCCTTGGGGAATCTCTCCCGCGTGCTCCGCAATCGCAAGAAGATGAAGGCAAAGGTCAAGGCCATGTCCTCGGAAGCCAAGGCTTCGGCGGGGATCATTGGGTCGCTGCCTTTCATCGTCGCGGTCCTGGTCACATTGACAACGCCCAGCTACCTGTTGCCGCTGGTGGAGACCCCGGTCGGCATGTTCTGGCTCGGCATTGCCACCCTGCTCATGGCCACCGGCGTTTTCGTCATGAACCGTATGGTGCAGTTCGACTTTTAGGGAATGAGATGGATCGGCTCCTCGAAACATTCACCAGCACCGGTTTCTTGGTCGCGCTCTTCGCCGCGATCTCGGCCGCTGCCGTGGTCTTTACCCTCGGCGCATCGCTGTTCGGCGGCGGCTCGCAGATCAGGACGCGCATCAAGCGGGTGGCGCTGGAACGGGAAAAGATGCGCGCCCAGGAGATGGCGCGTCTGCGGGGCGGCGCCGAGCAGCAGCAGGGCAGCGTGCGCCGTGTCGCCGGGCGGGAATACATGCGCAATGTGGTGGAGCGGTTTTCCCTCCAGAAGGCCTTCGCCGACGAAGGCACCATCGAGGCGCTGGCCCGCGCCGGCTACCGCGGCCAGGGGCCTCTCACCACCTATCTGTTCCTGCGCTTCGTCACTCCCATCGCTCTGTTCTTCATCGCCTTCGGCTATCTGACCTTCGTCGTCTTCGCCGACAAGCCCCTTTATCTCAACGCGCTCTATGCGCTCTTCATCGGCCTGATCGGCGCCTATCTACCGGTCGTGCTGCTCAAGAACCGGACCATCAAGCGCCAGCAATCGATCCGCAGGGCCTGGCCCGATTGCCTCGATTTGATGCTGCTCTGCGTGGAGGCCGGCATGTCCGTCGAGCATGCTTTCCGCCGGGTCGCCAAGGAGATCGGCCAGCAGAGTTCCGAACTGGCCGAGGAGCTGACCCTCACTACCGCCGAACTGTCCTTCCTCGAGGATCGCACCCGCGCCTATGAGAATCTCGGCAAGCGCACCGGCCTCGACAACGTCAGGGCGGTGATGACCTCGCTCATCCAGGCCGATCGCTACGGCACCTCCGTCGGCCAGTCCCTGCGCGTCATGGCCGAGGAAGGGCGCGAGGCGCGGATGATGGAAGCGGAGAAGAAGGCTGCCTCCTTGCCACCCAAGCTGACCGTGCCGCTGATCCTGTTCTTCCTGCCCGTGCTGTTCATCGTGATCATCTCTCCGGCCATCATCCGGGTCTTCTCCACGCAGGGCCTGGGCGGATAGGAGGTGGCGACCAGCGAGTAGGGAAGGCGGATTGACCCGGGGCAAACCCGGGAGCCTCCTTCTATTGGCTATCCGCCACCCACCATTGCTAGAGTTCAGGAAAAGTCGGAACGCTTTTCCGGCTCGAACATGCGACCAAACAAGAACTCAGAGCCCCAATCCGATTCAATCGGAGCGGATCTGGCTCTAGGTTTCGCCCTTGATGATGTCCCAGCGGTTCTGATGGGTGAGCAGTGCCCGGATATAGGCCATATTGACCTCCACCTGGTCGGGGGGCAGCTCCGCCGCGAACAGCGCGCGGCACTCGTCGAAGCGGCCCTGCAATCCGACCACCAACGCCAGGTTCTGGCGGATCTGGCTCGTCGCCCCCCGCATCTTCACTGCCCGGCGGAGCTGCACTTCGGCCTCCGCGAGTTCACTGGTCATCGCATAGGAAAGGCCCAGATTGGCGTAGAGCGATGCCTCGTTCGGCGCAATCAGCAGGGCCTGCTGGTAAAGCGCCCGCGCCTCCTTGTTGCGCCCGGTCTGGTCGAGGATGGCGCCCTTGACCGAAAGCGCGTTCCAGTCGGGGGCGGCGGGATCGGTCGAGCCCTCGATTACATTGAGCGCCTGCTCGAAGCGGCCGCCCGCCGAGAGCGCCTTGGCATAAGCCACCCGGATGTCGACGTCGTTCTTGTGTACGCTGAGTCCGGCTTCGAGTACGGCGATCGCCTGTTCGGCTTGGCCGACCGAGCGCAGCGCCGCCGCGTAATAAATGATAGTTGCCTTGTCTTTGGGGTTCTTCTTGAAGCGTTGAGTCAACTCGCCCAGAGTCGCTTGCACTTCCACCTGGCTCTGGCCGGATAAGTCGGGCGAGCGCATGCTCGTCCGGTTGCTGGCGCAGGCCGAAAGGGCCAGCGCGGCGACGCCGGCGAGCAGCACGGCGCGAAGCGGACGGAGGGTCGGGGTGAGGGTACGCTGCAACAACTGTGGGCTCTTGCTTCCAGAAGCCGCCGGAATGACGCTGCGGCCGGTTTCAGCAATAGATCATTAACCCTAACAGGGGGTTAAAAGCCTTTCCTCGTCTGGTTGCGGCGCGCCGGCCGAGGGCGTAAACCTTTGCCCGCCCCCTGTTCCTCCTCCCGGAATCGTTTCATGGCCAAGCCCAGGACCCTGCCGCTCCACTGTGTCGAGGAAGGCGCCGATATCTCAAGGCTGCTTTCGAAGATCGAGGCCAAATGGGCCGCCGGCCATGCCTTCACCGGTCAGCGCGGCCGGCTGCTGGCCCTGCCGGGCGAGGGCGGCGCGATCGCCGGCTATCTGTTCGGCATGGGTGTTGCGGAGGACCGGCCCGCGCTCGTCACCGGCCTCGCGGCGGCGGCGCTGGAGCCCGGTTCCTACCGCCTGGAAGGTAATTTCGGCGATCCCACCCTCGCTGCGCTGGGCTTCCGGCTCGGCGCCTATCGGTTTGATCGTTATCGCAAGCCGAAAGAGGCGCCCGTGCTGGTCGACCCGGCGGGCGCCGATGCAGCCGAGGTAACGCGTCTGGCCGATGCCGCCTATCTCGCTCGTGATCTGGTCAACACGCCGGCCAACGATCTCGGCCCCGACGCCTTCGAGCGCGCGATCCGCGCCTTCGGCACCCGTCACGGGATGAAGGTCGGAGCCATCGTCGGGGATGACCTGAAAGAACAGAACTTTCCCATGATCCACGCCGTCGGCCGCGCCGCCGCCGAGGCGCCGCGCCTGATGGACCTCGCCTGGGGCAAAGCGGGGGACCCCAAGGTCACGCTGGTCGGCAAGGGCGTCACCTTCGATACAGGTGGGCTGGACATCAAGTCATCCTCGTCCATGCTGCTGATGAAAAAGGACATGGGCGGTGCCGCCAACGTGCTCGGCCTCGCCCACGCTATCGTCGATGCCAGGCTCAAGGTCCGGCTGCGGGTGCTGATCCCGGTCGTCGAGAACGCCATTTCCGCCGCCTCCTTCCGCCCCGGCGACGTCCTCCGATCCCGCAACGGCATGACCGTCGAGATCGGCAACACCGACGCCGAGGGCCGCCTTATCCTCGCCGACGCCCTGGCACTCGCCGACGAGGAGAGCCCCGAGCTCATCCTCGATATGGCCACCCTCACTGGTGCCGCCCGGGTGGCGCTCGGTCCCGATCTGCCGCCGCTCTATGCCACCGATGATGCGCTCGCCGCCGCGCTGATGGAGGCCGGCCGGCGGAGCGACGACCCGCTCTGGCGGATGCCGCTCTGGGCGCCATACGACAATCTGCTGTCCTCCAGGATCGCCGATGTCAACCACATCTCTTCGGGCGGCTTTGCCGGCTCGATCACCGCCGCCCTCTTTCTCAAGCGCTTCGTCGCGAACGCCAGGGCCTGGGTCCATCTCGACATCTTCGCCTGGGCCCCAGAAGCCCGCGCCGGCCGCCCCTTCGGCGGCACCGATCAGGGCATCCGCGCCGCCTACGGGGTGCTGAAACAGCGCTATGGCTGACGGAGTCAACGCGTTGGAAGCGACAGTCGCCTGCCGGATGTGCCCCATGAGCAAGCACTCTCCCGGGATCGCGGCCGTCCGCATCGCCCAGGACCAGGACCAGCGGGTCATCGGCGCCTGCGTGAAGATTCGATGAGTAAGGCGGGGGCCTAATACCCCCGTGCCGCATCCACCACATTGGGCAGCTTCTGTCCTGCCTCATGCTCGATGATGACCTTGGAGAAATAGGCGATCCCCGTGGTTTCGCTCGAGGCGGCGGCGATATGGGGGGTGATGAAGACGTTCTCCATCCCCCACAGCGGGCTTGCCCGCGGCAGCGGCTCGATCTCGAAGACATCCAGGCTCGCGGCCCTGAGCGTGCCGTCGGTGAGCGCCCGCACCAGGTCGGCCTCCTTCTGGTGCCCGCCGCGTGCCGCATTGATGACGACCGGGCCGCCGTCCAACCCGTTCCGCCGCAGTTTCGAGAACGTCCGGTAGTTGAGGA
>JAUXUM010000032.1 GCA_030680995.1 Devosia sp. | reverse complement strand
AGAGACCGTTTGAGAACCCCATTGAACGGAGTTGAGTGGCGTGATTCAAGCTTGGGATGTGGACCCCAGCGACGCGTGGCCGGATGGCCGAGATTGCGAAGAAGACCAAGCGCTACCCGACGGATCTGACCGAGGAGGAGTGGGCGCGGATCCAGCCGTTCCTGCCTGGGCTGGCCAAAAGCGGGCGTCCAGTCGGGACGGATTTGCGCGAGGTCTTGAACGCGATCCGTTATCTGGCTCGCTCCGGCGGCGGCTGGCGCATACTGCCGAAGGATTTTCCGCCTTGGCAGACTGTCTACTGGTGGTTCCGCCGCTTCGTCCGGCGCTTCATGTTCCAGACGATCCACGACGTCGCGCTGATGCTCGACCGCGAACGTGTGGGGCGCGAGGCGAGCCCGACGGGAGGTGTCATCGACAGCCAGTCGGTCAAGGCGCCGCAAGCAAAAACAAGAGGTTACGACGCCGGCAAGAAGATCGTCGGGCGCAAGCGCCACATCGCGGTCGATACCGATGGCCGCCTCTTGATGGTCAATCTCACCACCGCCGACATCTCCGACAGCGCCGGCGCGCAAATGATCCTGGACAGCGTGCGCAAACGCTGGCCCTGGCTCAAGCATCTGTTTGCCGATGGCGCCTACGACCGCACCAAGCTCATGGACAAGGCCGCCTTCCTCGACTTCACCGTCGAGATCATCAGGCGATCCGACACCGCCAAGGGCTTCGAAGTCATTCCCCGCCGTTGGGTTGTCGAGCGCACTTTCGGATGGATGACCCGATGGCGCCGTCTCGTGCGCGACTATGAAGAGCGCATCGACTGCTCCGAGGCGATGATCCACGTCGCCCTCGGCAGCCTCCTCCTCAGGCGCATCGCCCATCAATAACCATTCTCAAACGGACTCTTACGGATGATGGCTTCGGCGTCCCTTTCGGTGTGCCCGGTGACCTCGGCAATCTCCCGGATCGAGGCGCCGTGGTGACGGTAGGCGAGGGTGACGAAGGTTCCTCGGAGATCGTGGAAGGTGACACCCTCGACCTTGGCTTCCTCGCAGACCTTCCCCCAGGAAGCCCTAAAACCGTCGCCAGTCCACGGCGTGGGCTTCTTTCGGCTGGTGGTGAGGATCGTCACCGCCTCGCGCTTGGTCGCGTCCAGCAGCGTCTTGAGCTCGGAATAGACCTTGATCCGCACTTGGCGGCCGGTCTTGCTCTGACGGAGGGTAATGTGCTTGCCGTCATAGGCGCTCCACGTCAGCCGCAGCAGATCTCCCTGCCGCTGCCCGGTCCACCGGGCCAGTTCCATCGCCAGCTGCAGTTTGGGGTGTGCCTTGCCGCGGAAGGCAGCGACCTGGGCGTCGGTCCAGATAGCATCCCGTCGGGTGCCGTCGGCGAGCTTGCCGACCTTCTCCAAGGGATTGCGTTCGATCATTTCGAGATCGAGGGCGAACGAGAACATGCGCGCCAGCACGGTCAACAGCATGTCGGCCTTGCGCGGGGTTTCGGCGAAGCCGTCCCGCCACTCGATAAACAGCCGGCGGGCGCCGGGCTCGCTGACAGAGGCCAGCGGGAGATCGAAATACTCCGCCTCGATGGCGTCGATCGCGGCTTGGTAACTCTCGCGTGTCGACTCGCGGAGCTTCGTGAACGCAGGGCTTTTGAGGTAGAGCCGGATCAGCTCGGCCAGCGTCCCCTTGCCAGAGGCCTCATCCCGGGCCCGGGTGAGCCGGAAGAACTCTGCAGCAAAGGCCCGCTTCTTGGCGGGGTCGACGTCGATGCGCGGACCGCCTCTCCAGGCGTAGAAATAGGTCGTCGCCCGGCCGTCGGCCAGCTTGGCGCGGACCTTATGCAGACCCATTAGTTTCACCTGCATCGCGAGCGGCCTTCCAGACGTCCAGAGAGGATGGCGCCTTGGCCGATTTGATCTCGCCAACCTTGACGCGCTTCTTCGTCTTCAGGCGCGAAGCGCCAGAGATCCTCTCACCCGCTCGGAACTCACCCTCGCATCGAACCGGGTGCAAGTGGTGAGCCGCGTCCAGCATCTGCTCAGCCGGTCTGGAGAGGCGGCGGTCATCGACGTTCGTCCATTCATTCTGGAACTTTGTGAAGACCTGCGCCAGTCCTTGATCGGAGAACGGCACATAGCCCTCAAGGCCGAGAGCGCGGAACTACAGCTGCGGTCAGCTCGCGCCGTGATTGTCGGGCTCGTGATGAATGAGCTTGTCACCAATGCCGTCAAATATGCGTTCCCGGACGGCCGCACGGGAACGATCCTTGTGCAGATCACGCGGCGTGGCAGCGCGTGCCATCTGGTTGTTGCCGATGACGGGGTTGGCCAGTCGCAACTGGTCGGACAAGGTTCCGGGCTTGGGCAACGCCTCATTCAGTCCATGGCGCAGCAGCTTGCCGGCACATTCAAGGTAGAGGTGACGGACGGCGGACGCATCTGCACAATGGACTTCCCCCTGGGCGAAGACATCCCAAGGTAAGCCCGACGGCGCGCGAGTCGCTTTCGCGGACCGCATCTATCGGCCGGACAGCGTAGTCGCTTCTGCGGTCCGCGCAGCCTATAAGAGTCTCCCTTCAATTGCCGAAAACAACAAAGGCGCCCGGGGGCGCCTTCAATCGTTGTGACAATCGCAAGCTAGATCTTGCGGACAGCGTCGCGCACGGCATCCTTGGCCTTGCCGACTTCGCTCTGCACCTTGCCGACCATCTTGTCGGCCTTGCCTTCGGCCTGCAGGGTGCGGTCGCCAGTGATCTTACCAGCAGCATCCTTGATGGCGCCCTTGACCTGTTTGCCGGCACCCTCGATACGATCCTTGTCCATTCTCCGTCTCCTCTGTTTTCTTCCAAGGGCCGAAGCAGCCTACTCCCAGCTTTCACGGGAACGGTTTCTTCGCCTCCAAAGAGACTGCCACCGGTTCGGTCCCAGCATATTGCGACAGATCAAATGCCCCATCTTTAAGCGGGCTTCTTAACGTGGGTCGTCGAACCAAGTGCGGATTCCGATTCAAACCGGCCAGGTATTCCGATTTGAAGCCGGCCAGCATTCCGGAATGAAGCCGGCCAGCATTCCGATTTGAAGCCGGACAGTTTTTGAGGTCTGAAGCGATACCGCCCGGGTCAGCAACTGCGGCATCAAGCTCCTTGTAACGAACGAGGAATGCGTGATGCCGGCAAGGAGAAAGCTGACCATGAGACAACTTCGACAACTGCTTCGGCTTGCCCGAGACGGGGCCAGCGCCCGGGACATTGCAGTGACGCTGGGTGTGGCGCGCAGCACCATCCAGGACAATCTGAAGCGGGCCGCGGCGGCGGGGCTGAGCTGGCCCCTGCCTGGCGAGCTGACCGACGATGCTCTTGAGGGCAAGCTGTTCGGCCGGGCCGGGGTCAGGCAGGGGGTGCGGCGACGCCCTGAACCGAACTGGGCCGATCTCGTCATCGAGCTGAAGAAGCCGGGCGTCACGCTGCAGATTCTGTGGGAGGAATATCGCGCCATTCACCCCGGCGGGTACGGCTACAGCCGGTTCTGCGAACTGTATCGGGGCTTTGAACAGCAGCTTTCCCCGACGATGCGGCAGGAGCACGTCGCCGGCGACAAGGTGTTCGTGGACTATTCCGGCAAGAAGGTCGGCATCGTCGACCCGCGGAGCGGGGAGATCCGCGAGGCGGAGATCTTCGTGGCGGTTCTGGGCGCCTCCAGCTTCACCTATGCGGAAACGAGCTGGACCCAGACCCTGCCCGACTGGATCGGCGCCCATGTGCGGATGTTCCGTTTCTTCGACGGCGTGCCGCGCCTGATCGTGCCCGACAATCTCAGTCCGGCGTCAACCGCGCCTGCTTTTACGACCCCGAGATCAACCGCAGCTACGCCATGATGGCATCGCACTATGGCGTCGGTGTGCTGCCGGCACGGCCGAGAAAACCGCGGGACAAGGCGAAAGTCGAAAATGGGGTGCGTTTTGCCCAGGCCTGTATTCTGGGCCGGCTGCGGCGCCAGACCTTCTTCTCGCTTGCCGAGGCCAATGTGGCGATCGCGGGCGCGCTCGATCGCATCAACGATCATGTCATGCGACGGCTCGGCGTCAGCCGCCGGCATCTGTTCCAGACCCTGGAAGCTGCCGCGCTCGCCCGGCTGCCTGCCGACGATTACAAGTTCGCCGAATGGCGCCTTGCCCGCGTCGCCACCGACTATCACATCGAATATTCGAGCTTTTTCTACTCGGTGCCGCACGGCCTCATCCGGCAGCAGGTCGATCTCAGGGCAACAGCCCGCACCATCGAGATCTTCTATCGCGGCAAGCGGGTGGCGGCCCATCAACGCCGCTATGGCGGACCCCGCCATGGCACCAATCCGGACCACATGCCCAGTTCCCATCGGCGCTACGCGGAATTGACGCCGGAGCGCTTCCGTCGCTGGGCAGGCTCGGTGGGCCCCCAGACCGAGGGACTGATCGCCGCCATTCTGGCCAACCGCCCGCACCCCGAGCAGGGCTTCAGAACCTGTCTGGGGGTGCTGCGCCTGTTCCGCGACATCGAGCCTGCCCGCGCCGAGGCGGTCTCGGCCCGGGCCATCGAGATCGGCGGGCTCACCTACAAAAGCATCGCCTCGATCCTGGCCAATCGCCTGACCGCGAAATCGACAACCGAAACCGAACCCGCCGCCATCATCGACCACGTCAATCTGCGCGGTCCGGGCTACTTCCATTAAGGAGACACACGATCATGCTGACCCATCCCACCCACGACCTGCTCTGCCAGCTCGGCCTCAACGGCATGGCCAAAGGCTTCCAGGACCTGGAAGCGCAACCCGAAGCCCGCGCCCTGGAGTATGAAGAAGCACCGAAGTTTGACCCCCGCCGGATTGCTGGCAACCGGCTGATATTGCGGACAAATTCACAAAAACGGTGGGGTCAACGTCGGCGCCGAGCGTGACCCACCCACAAGCTAGATTCATATTCAATATCAGTTGGTTGGCAGAAGTTGGCGCGAGGTCGAAGTTGGGTGCTGATTCACATTCGTGACCAACCGCGCCATCCCCGCCACCAACAACGGATCGGAGCGTGCGCTGCGTCCCTGCGTCACCTTCCGCAAAATCACCAACGGCTTTCGCACCCCGTGGGGAGCCAAACTCTACGCCGACATCCGGAGCGTCATCGAAACAGGCCGCCGCCGCGCAATCGGCGCGCTCGACGCCATCCGTTTCACCCTCGCAGGAATACCGTTGCAAAACCCCGCTTGAGCGCCGAGGGTGAGCAATTACTCTTGCGCAATCGTGCAACCAAAGCCCGGTTCGCCGGGTTTGTGAAGCATTCAAACGCGCCACAAAGGGCTCAAACAAATGAACGGCATCATCTACCTCGTCGGCCTTGTCGTCGTGATCCTGGCGGTCCTCGCCTTCTTCGGCCTGCGCTGAACACCACACAACCGGCACTAGGAGAGACTCCATGACCATGCCATCCGAGCTTGAGGTCGCTGTCGTCGCCCCGGTTGAAGCCAACCAGGGCTCATATGTAGATTGGCCTGCAATCATCGCGGGGGTGGTGCTTGCTTCCGCCATAGCGCTGGTGTTGCTGACCTTCGGGTCCGCCGTCGGACTGGGCTTCACCAATTTTCACGCGCCGACCGGCGTGGCGCCGGTCTGGATCGCCATCGCCGCCGGATCCTGGCTGCTCTGGGTGCAGGTTTCGAGTTTCATGTCCGGCGCCTACCTCACGGGGCGCCTGCGCAAGCGCCACCCCGAGGCGACCGAGCATGAAGTCGACGTCCGGGACGGCGCCCATGGCCTGCTGGTCTGGGGCGGGGCGCTGGTTGTCGGTGCCATCATCGCCGCGGGCGGCGTGGGCGCCGCTGCGAGCGCCATCGGCTCGGCAGCAGCGACGCTGACCAACGCAGCTTCGAACGTCGCGGGCGAGGCCCTCGATCCCAATGCCTATTTCGTCGACACCCTGTTCCGCCAGGCACCGGCCGCCACTTCGCCCGCAGCGGCACCCGCTGCACCGGCGATGGGGGCCATAGCTCCGAAGGCGGACACGGCAGCGGTCCGCAGCGAAGCAGGGCGCATCTTTGCGCAGAGCGTCATGACCGGTGCAGTCTCGGCCGACGACAAGGCCTACCTCGCTCAGTTGGTGGCCGGCACCACCGGGCTATCGGAAGCCGATGCGACGGCGCGGCTTGAGCAGGTGATGGCCGCCATGGAGCAGGTCAGGGCCGACGCGGCCACAGCCGCGGAGAATGCCCGGAAGATCGGCGTGGTTGCCGCCTTCCTCACTGCCGCTTCGCTGCTGGTCAGCGCGGCCGGCGCCTATTGGGCGGCCCAGAAGGGCGGCAACCATCGCGACGAAGGCACCGTCTTCGCCACCGTGTTCCGCCGCTATTGATCGGCAACAAAGGAGAAGCAGAGATGTTGCGAGGACTTGGACTTTGGCTGCTTGGCGTGCCGATCTGGCTGGTTATCATCATCGTGTTTTTCATCCACCGGTGAGCCTTGGCATCTGGTGAACACGGCATGGGCGGGAGCGATCCCGCCCATTGTCTTTTGGGGTCAGCCGGCGCGCTGCCGCAGCAGGGACGGTGCCGCGTCGAGGCAGCGGACCCGCCGAAAGTCGTGACCTTCCCGTCGAAGACGTGGTGCGAAAGATCACTGCGCCCTGCTGCGGCAGTAGATCGTTCAGTCTGCAGTGGATCCTGCCGGATGGTTCGACCCGCTAAGCGGCCTCTGGCCGCTGGTCACTCTTCCTGCCGACTGCGACAATCTTGAGCGCGCCATCGGGCAGCGGCCGTTGCAGGTGCCTTGCCTCCTCCCATGGTGCTGTCAGCCAGGTCTCGATCTCCTCGGGCGTGGTCAGGATCACCGGCATCGCCTTCTCGTGGATCGCGCCGACGACGTCATTGGGCGTGGTGGTGAAGAAGGCGAAGAGCTCGTGATCCATCGGGCCCTCGTCCTTGCGCCTGACCCCGTGCCAGGAGGTCTGTAGACCGGCGAAGAACATCAACGACTCGCTTTCATCAAGGGCGAACCAGGCGTTGCCCGTGCTGCCATCCTCGAGTTTGGTCGGCTCGGCGAAGCGGTTGAACGGCACCAGGCACCGGTGTTCAGGGCCGAGATAGCCCTTCCAGTCTTCGATCCATGGGTGTCGAAAGTTGGTCGTGCCACGGTTGGGCTTGTCGCTCGCCGGATCCTTCAGCGAGGGCAGCCCCCATCGCGCCAGCGATATCGTGCGCCGGTCGCCGAGCTGCCGGATAATCGGCGCGGTGTAGTCGGGATAGATGGCGTAGAGCGGCGGGATATTCCGCATGTAGTCCTCCCACTCCGCGCGGAGGCGCACCATAGCGTCGGTGGTGGTGAGTTCGGAGTAGAGGTTGCACATGCCCAATCGCTTCATTTTACACGAGGGCGATATTTTCGTTGAAGATCAAGGGGCCGTCTACTGGACGTCTGTAAAATGCTGCGGAGCATCGCCTTGAAACCGCTCACGTTTCAGCCTTGGCCACGAGCCTCTTAATCAGCGGGTCCACGGTTCGAGTCCGTGCGCACCCACCAAAAAACTCAATAATATCAGATGGTTACAAAGGCATGTTGCGCGGAAGGCGGAACATGAGACGATTATTCTACGTCTCACGTCTCACGTCTCATGTGAGACGCTGATGTTTTGTTTATGTTCCGTTCTCGCCGGCGATTCGACGATAAACCGAGACGATGCCGTAGCGCGGCTGGTGGAATTGCTCAAAAGCGCCGCGATTCCGCCCAAGCGCCGTGCCCGGATTTGCCGCGAAAGCCTCCGGCTCCGCCGGAGCGGGCATATATCCCGTATATCCCTTTTGGTGGTGGAGGATTCTTGCATGCGGGGCCTTCACAAGGCTTCCGGGCCTGCCTACATAATTACAAAATAACGGCCCCGCCCGACTTTTCCGGAAAGTTTTGCAAAATGCCCTTTGGCGTCGATGCTGCTGCCATTACGGCCTTTGTGCAAGTTATCATGATCGATCTGGTTCTGGCGGGTGACAATGCCATTGTCATCGGGCTGGCAGCCGCCGGCCTTCCCAGTGATTTGCGCCGCAAGGCCATCTTCATCGGTATCGTTGCGGCAACGATCATGCGCATCGGCTTTGCGCTGGTCGCGACGCAATTGCTGGAAATCACCGGTCTGCTGTTGGCCGGCGGTCTGCTGCTGCTCTGGGTGTGCTGGAAGATGTACCAGGAGCTGCGGGTTTCCGCCGCCGAGGAACGTGCCGCGACCGAGGCCCTGGCGGACGCCGATCTCAATGCCGACGGGACCATCGCGGCCGGGGCACCGCGCAAGACGCTGCGGCAGGCCGTGCTCCAGATCGTGGTCGCCGACATCTCGATGTCGCTCGACAATGTGCTGGCGGTGGCGGGTGCCGCGCAGGACCATTTCGAGGCGCTGATCTTCGGGTTGGCGCTGTCGGTGGTGCTGATGGGCGTCGCCGCGTCCTACATCGCGCGCCTGCTCCATACCCACCGCTGGATCGCCTGGATTGGGTTGCTCGTTATCCTCTACGTGGCGGTGAAAATGATCTATGAGGGCGCCGACCAACTGCTTGGGCACGCGCTGCCGGCCATCCCGCTGATCAAGGGCGCCGCCGCCGTGCACTAGGTTCGGTTCCGTGGATCCGGGTTGAGAGCGCTGCAGGATTTGGTAACCACCGCCGCAGTTTCCCGGCATTTGCATCCCCGAACTAGCAAATTACTCACCTTGCGCGGCTAGCGTCCGGCAATATGCACGAAAGCCGGGACCATGCCGATGTCGTTCACCGTCGAGGCGTTCGCCGCCGACTCCGCATCTGCGTTCGCGGCTGGAAGCCAGCCCGCGGCCTTGCAGGTGAGCCTGCGGCAGCTCCCGGAGGCGCAATGGGAACGCAGCATCGGGGAATTCGCCGGCGTCTGCCAGGAACAGCTCGCCACCTTCGCGGCGATCCGTTGGCCCGGGGTAACACGGGAGCCGATCTTGTTCGCGGCGGGGGGCAGGGTCGTCGGCGGCAGTCTGATGTTGATCCAGAAGCTGCCGCTCGGGCTGGGGGCCATCGCTGTCGCCAAATGGGGGCCCATGCTCGCCGAGGCGGACCGGCCCGACGCCCTGGCGGTCTATGCGGGAATGATCGAGGCTCTGGTCGCCCGCTATGCGCGGGAGCGGCGGATGATGCTGTCGGTCATGCCGCATGCCTCTCTGGCTTCCCGCAATCCCGAGTTCGAGCACCTGGTCGCGCGAGGCTTCCGGCCGGGCGCCAAGCTCGGCTTCCCGAACCGCTACATCGTCAATCTGCGGCTCTCGGACGACGAGCAGCGCAAGAGCCTCGAGCAGAAGTGGCGCTATCATCTGAACAAGTCGGAGAAGGCAGGGCTCTCCTTCGAGCATGCCGGCGCTGGGCGGCTAGGGGAGTTCGATGCTCTCTACGAGGCCATGACCGACCGCAAGAAGTTCCGCGATTACTCGGCCTACGGCACGATTCCGGCGCTGATGGCGATGGAGAACCCGCTGCTGCGGCCCGAGCTTTTCTTCGTGCGGCACGCAGGCGAAGCCGTCGCCGGCGCCATCATCTTCAAGGCGGGGCACCGGGCGGTCTATCTCTATGGGGCGACGACCGTGAAGGCGCTGGGGCTTCGCGCGGGGTATTTCCTGCACTGGCACGTCATCCGCTGGTTGCGCGAGAACACCCGCGCCGGCTGGTACGATCTGGGCGGCACCGACGGTTTCCAGGGCCTGCATCAGTTCAAGAAGGGCATGGTGGGGAGCGCCGGGGTGATTTCGCCGTTGCCCGCGGTCGCCAATTATGCCGCCTACAAGCTGCCGTTCGCGATGGGTGAGGCCGCCTTCGCGGCGCGCGAGCTGGTGCATGCCGGCCAGCGCCTCGTCGACCGGCTGCGGAGCAACCGGGCAACGCCGGATCAGGCGCGGCCCGGCCGGCAACAGCCGGATCGCGAGCCGTGACCGGATTCCGCCGCAGGCTGCTGTCGCAATCGAGCAACATCTTTGCCGGACGCCTGTTCGGGGCCGGCCTGGTGTTCCTCGCCCAGGCCGCGATAGCGCGGCTGTGGGGCGCCGAGATCCTCGGGGAATACCTGCTTGTCATCGCCGCGGTGAATATCATCGCCGTGGCGATGCCGCTCGGTTTCGAAACCATCGGTACGTACTTTGCCGCGGAGTACCGGGCGAAGGGCGAGGGACGATTGCTGCGCGGCTTCATGCTGCGCGCCTATGGCCACGTGGTTCTTGTGAGCCTGCTGCTGTTCCTCGGGGGACGCCAGCTTTTCTTGTTTCTCGGCGAACCGGGCAGGGTGCTCGAGGCGCATTGGGCGCCCGTGTGCGTGATGGCGTTCGCCAATGCGCTGGTGCTGGTCAACGGCGCGCTGATGGTGGGCCTCAAGCGGCCCTATGCCGGGTTTTTCGCGGAGTCGCTGTTCCGGCCCGTGCTGGTCATCAGTGCCGTACCGATCGCCGCCATGGCATTGACGCCGGCGTCCGCGTTCGACGAACTCATATGGATCATCGCGCTGGGCCTCGTGGTCATCGCCACAATCCATTTTGCCTATGTGATCGCCGTGGTACGGACGATTCCGGCCGAACTCCCGCCACGCCCGAAGGAGGCAAGGCGCTGGTGGCGCTTCGCGCTGCCCTGGGTGATCGTCGCGCTCGCCACCGATTTCTTCTTCGACCTCGACGTCCTCCTGCTGTCGGGGCTGCTGAGCCGGGGTGATCTCGCGATCTTCGGCGTCTGCAGCCGCATCTTCGGGCTCGTCTCCTTCGGCGTCGTGGCCGTCTACGCGGTGAACCTGCCCGACATGTTCGAGAGCGAGGCGGTGAGCGATCGCGCCGGCTTCCATCGCAAGGTGGGCGATGCGAACCTGGTCGCCTCCATCCTCGCGGCGGTGCTGTTCTGCGGCGTCGCCGCCGGGGCGCCGCTGGCGCTAATGCTGTTCGGGCCCGATTTCGCGGCCGGTGCGATGCCGCTGACCGTTCTGTCGCTGGCCATGCTGGTACGGGCGTTGCTGGGCCCGGCGGCACTGGTGCTCTCCATCCATGACCGACCCTACGCGACGCTGCCGGCGATCGGCCTGGGGATGGGGACGCTGGTGGTGGCCAACCTGGCGCTGGTGCCGCGCTTCGGGCTGATGGGCGCGGCAATCGCGGCGGTCCTGGCGCAGACCGTCTGGTCGGTGGCGCTGTGGTTCACCGCGCTCAAGACTGCCAAGGTCGATGTTTCGATCGTGCCGCGGATGCGCGAGATTCTTGCGCGGCGGCGGAAACTGGCTGCCTCGAAGGTCAAGGGCTAGCAGCCGGACACCCCTTCCTTCGAGGGTCGCTTCGCTCCCGCCTCAGGATGAGGTTCCACGAGAGTTCCAATCTGTGTCGCCGTCATGGCCGAGCCTCGAACCACGAGGGCTGGGGGCTACCGTCCGATCAGCGCATTGAGCCGCCGCGTCCAGCGTGCCAACCGGCCCATGCCCATGCCGGAATCGTACTCCTCGGTGATCTTGGTGTAGGGCCGCTCCATCACCGCGTAATCCTGGCCGAAGATATGCTGCTTGAAGACGCAGGTTTGACTGTAGCCGTAGCGGCGCAGCAGCGCGAGGGCCACCTCGTTTTCGGGCCTGACGAAGGTGAAAGCCTTGTGGAATTTGCCGTTGTCCCAATGCTCGTCGAAGATGCGCATGCCGTGCAGGCCGAGCCTGGTCCGCCGGTACGAGGGAAAGATCCATGACCAGTAGCGGAAGATGGCGCCGTACTCCGGCCCCGAAATTAGCGCCCCGCCGGGCTGGCCGTCGCTCAGAAGGACGATCACGTGGTAAGGGTCCTGGGCCTGCAGGGCACGCAGGAAGCGCTTGGTCAGCCGGGCCTTTTCGTGCGCCTTGAAGCGCTCGTTGTAATGCGGGGATTCCTCGATCACCGCCATCAGGGCGGCGTGGACCACATCGATATCGGCCCTGGTGGCGGCGCGGTGGCTGAGCTTGGGCATTGAAGATGCCTCCTACCTGGACCTGCGATCATGCGCCGGCAATGCCGCATAAACGGTGAATCCGAGTCGACCTGCGGCGAAAGTGTTAAAAGTGGTCTTCTTGCTCCGTCCACCGGCAGTGGCTAGAAAGTGCCCCAGGTTAGGGAGGACGTAATGACTGAGAATTTGGTGTTCGAGCCGAGCGAGCGGGCCAAGGCGCACACGCTGACGAGTGCTGCCCAATACGCCGAAATGTACCAGCGCTCGATCAGCGATCCGGAGCGCTTCTGGGCCGAGCAGGCACGGCGCATCGACTGGATCACGCCGTTCACCAGGGTCAAGAACACCAGTTTCGACTACCCGGACGTCTCGATCAAATGGTTCGAGGACGGCGTGCTCAACATCTCGGCCAACTGCATCGACCGGCATCTGGAATCGCGCGGCGACCAGGTGGCGATCATCTGGGAAGGCGATACGCCGGGCACCCAGGAGTTCATCACTTACCGCAAGCTGCACGAGCGGGTCTGCCGCTGCGCCAATGTGCTCAAGTCGCTGGGCGTCAGGAAAGGCCACCGGGTCACGATCTACCTGCCGATGATCCCGCAGGCGGCCTATGCCATGCTGGCCTGCGCGCGGATCGGGGCGGTGCATTCGGTGGTGTTCGGCGGCTTCTCCCCCGATGCGCTTTCGGGCCGCATCAACGATTGCGACAGCCGCATCGTGATCACCGCCGACGAGGGACGGCGTGGCGGCAAGACCATCCCGCTCAAGAAGAATGTCGACGAGGCGCTGATGAACGCGCCGGGCGTCGAGAAGGTGCTGGTGGTGCACAATACCGGCACCGAGGTCGCCATGAAGGGGGCCCGCGACGTCTGGTGGCACGAAGCCGCCGCGGGCGTCGAGCCGTTCTGCGATCCCGAGCCGATGAATGCGGAAGATCCGCTTTTCATCCTCTACACCTCCGGCTCGACCGGCAAGCCCAAGGGCGTGTTGCACACGACGGGCGGCTACATCGTCTGGACCTCGCTCACGCACGAGCGGGTGTTCGACTATCGCGACGGCGACACCTACTGGTGCACCGCCGATGTGGGCTGGGTCACCGGCCACAGCTACATCGTCTATGGCC
>JAUXUM010000031.1 GCA_030680995.1 Devosia sp. | reverse complement strand
CTTCGACAAGACCGGGACGCTGACCTATGGGCAGCCGCGGCTGGTCGGTCAGCAGGTCATCGTGGATGGCGCCCTGGCAACCGCCGCCGCCCTGGCGGCCAAGAGCACGCACCCGCTGTCGCGCGCTCTGGCTGTCTCATTGCCAGCCGGTGCGCCATTCGAGGGCGAGACTAGCGAGACGCCCGGCCAAGGCATCGAAGGACGTGCCGATGCCGCCACTTGGCGGCTCGGCAGTGCTGGCTGGTGCGGCGTACACGGCGGGCAAGCCAGTGAGGAATCCGAGGCATGGCTTACGCGGGACGGCGTTCCGCAAGCATCGTTCCGCTTTGCCGATGCGATGCGCGGCGATGCCGCGGAAGCGATTGAGGCTCTCACCGACTTAGGGCTCAAAGTCAGCCTGCTTTCGGGCGATCACACCGCGGCAGTTGCGGCGATGGCGGCGTCAGCCGGGATCACGGACTTCAGAGCGAACCTCCTGCCCGAGGACAAGGTCGCTGCGATCGAACGGATGAACAGGGTGCTGATGGTCGGCGATGGAATCAATGACGCGCCGGCCCTCCGAGCGGCCCATGCCTCGATGGCGCCAGCAACTGCCGCCGATATTGGCCGCAGCGCCGCCGATTTTGTCTTCACCGGCGGCGAACTGGCCACCGTACCCTTCATCATAGAGACCGCGCGGCGCGCGGCGACCATAGTGCGACAGAACCTCGCGCTGGCGATTGGCTATAACGCGGTTGCTGTTCCGCTCGCTATCTGCGGGCTGGTCACGCCGCTCATCGCTGCCGTGGCAATGTCGTCTTCATCCATGATCGTCGTCATCAACGCATTGCGCCTGCGGGGACGTGGGGCCCATGCAGAGCAGAGGGCCACCGCCAATCGCAGCGCCTCCTCTCACCCGAGCGAGGAGCCCGCATGAGTGGCCTCCTGCTCCTCATTCCCGTTGCGATATGCCTTGGCCTGCTCGCCCTCGCAGCCTTCCTGTGGGCACTGCGCTCGGGCCAGTATGACGACCTCGAGGGTGCCGGACACCGGATCCTCGAGGACGATCTTCCCTAGCCGCAACGGCACCGCAACTGCTTGAGGTCGGTCACCTCGATGCGTCTGTGATTGACGATGCGGATCATCCCGTCGCGCCGAAGCTTGGTCATCTGCCGCGACACGGTCTCGATTGTGAGGCCAAGAAAGTCGGCTATGTCTGCGCGGCTCAGCGGCAGATCCAAGCTTACCGCACCGGCCTGATTCCGCATTCGTGCCGGATCCGCGCGACTGGCGATAAGACAAAGGAGGCTCGATACCCTTTCCGCCGCGGACTTGCGGCCCAAGGTCACCATCCATTCTCGCGCCTCATCGAGTTCCCTGAGCGTCTGCCGCAGAACGTGTTGCTGCAAAGCCGGGTTGCCCGCTACCAGCCCCTCCAGCGAGGACTTGGGGACGCGGCAGAGTTCGACGTCGGACGCCGCCTCCGCGGTGATCAGGTGCTCGGTGCCGTACAGCCTGCCGAGCATATCCGGAGCGAACTGCAGGCCGACGAGCTGTTGGCGCCCGTCATCGAGCACTTTGGACAGTTTCACCACACCACGAACCACGTTGGCGTAGCCGACCACTTCAGTGCTCTCGCCGACGAGTTCGTCGCCAGAATGATGGCGGGATTTACGGGTCTGTTTCGACAGGTCGGCGAGCTGCGTCACGTCGAGCGCACTGCACATGCCATTGCGTCGGGATTGGCAATTGCGGCACTGCACGGGCACGTCTAGAAATCGGATCTGCGAAATGCTGTGGTCCATAACGAAGCATAGGCCTTTCGATACGCCGGCGCGGATGTGATCCTCGCCGGTTCCGAGGGAGTTGGTTTGATCCGGATCAAAGACGCAATCTCTTGCGGCTGGCACAAGGAGCAGAAGGAGTATATTCCCATGTCAGTTGAGCTTGTTGAGCGTCACACTAAACCTGTTCCGCGCTATACCAGCTATCCGACCGCTCCGCATTTTCATGCCGGCATCGACAATACCGCCTATTGGGCATGGCTGGAGCAGCTGGCGCCAAATGCCGCCCTCTCGCTCTACATCCACATACCCTATTGCGACCGCCTCTGCTGGTTCTGCGGCTGCCACACCAAGCAGGTCAAGAGATACGATCCGATCACAACATACCTGCGCGCGCTTCATGCCGAGATCCGAGCGGTCGCCGACAGATTGGAAGGACGCGGACGAGTCGTGGCGCTCCATCTTGGCGGTGGATCGCCATCGATGCTGACGCCGGCCGATTTCCAGTTGCTCAATGATCTCCTGCGGGAGCGTTTCACCTTCGCCGAGGACGCAGAGATCAGCATCGAGATCGATCCCAACGACATGGACGCAGCGCGCTATGATGCACTGGCCGCAATCGGCATCACCCGCGCCAGCCTTGGAGTTCAGGACTTCGACCATAAGGTGCAGGCGGCGATAAACCGACTGCAGACATTCGAGCAAACCAAGGAAGTAGTTGACGCTATGCGGGTACGCGGCGTCCGCTCGGTTAACCTCGATGTCCTTTACGGCCTCCCACACCAGACCATTGCCACAGTCCTTGACACCATCGAGAAGGTGCTCCTGCTCGCCCCTGATCGCCTGGCCCTTTTCGGCTATGCGCATGTGCCCTGGATGAAGACGCACCAGAGGATGATCGACGAAGCGGCATTGCCCAGCGTCCAGAGCCGGTTCGAACAGGCGCGCGCGGCGGCAGTCCGAATAGCTGCCGCCGGGTATGACGCCATCGGAATCGATCACTTCGCCAGGCCGGATGACCGGCTGGCCAAAGCCGCGCGGGAGGGACTGCTGCGCCGCAACTTCCAGGGCTACACCTGCGATGCGCCCGACGCCCTCCTGGGCTTCGGCGCATCCGCCATCGGCCAGCTCCCACAGGGATACATCCAGAACACGGTCGCAACCGCCGAGTACCAGCGCCAGACGACCAGCAACGGAACCGCGATCGCACGTGGGATCGAATTGACAGGTGACGATCGCGTGCGCGCCTACGTCATCGAACGCCTGATGTGCGATTTTTCGGTGTCACGGAAGAAACTGCAGGAGCTGTTCGGTCCGGCAGCCGCGGCAGTGCTGGAAGAGATGCACCTCGCTGTCGCCCATGATGCGGACGGGCTGACCGAGATACGCGACGACACCTTTCACATCCGGGAGGAAGGGCGGCCGTTCGTTCGGTCGATCGCCGCCGCCTTCGACAAATATCTGGCCGTCGGCGGCGCCCGCTACTCGTTGGCTGTATAGTTGGTGGCCAAGGGACGAGGTGGCGCGATGCGCTCTCCGGCTCACCTGGTCGACCCGCTAGTCAGGACGTACCGATATCACCTGGAACGTGTGCATCTTTCCGTCATCCTCGCGGATCGACAGATATTCCCCAGGCACGAAGCGTTCATCACCGAGCCGGAAGCCCGTCTCGTTGTCGCGATCGGTATCCTCGGCATAGTCGAATATCCATTGGCCACCCGGCCCGTGAACGATGCGGCCACGTGCTTCTTCCTCCCCCGGCCGCATGCGGCGCACACGGCAAAGCGAGCGATTGCTCCGCCACGCGTCGGCGTCGATATGTCCGTCGGCCGTCAGCGGCAAATAGAGATGATAGACGTGATTCCGGTCTCCCAACGGGTGCCCGGGCTCGCGCGCGAGCTCGAGCCGGATGTGTGAGATGGCTGCAGTCGACATGGTATTCTCCTAATGAGCGATAGGGACTTAGGTGTTGCCGGATGTCAGGATGTGCCAAGTCACATCCCCAGTCAGCCACTTGCGCATCCGCGAAATGACGGTAACCGCGCATCGCCAGCAGTTCGGTATTGCGGCGATCTTGATCATACAAGCCTCCTTCAATTCGATACGACGGCGCAGTTCATAGGTCTTTGATCTGCCTCAAACTGTCCTCAGCGGCCGGGACGAGCTGCTTGAGCCAAGTCAAAGCTTCTACAGATGGGCGCACCAAAGTGGAACACTGCAGTTCCGGGAGACCCTCATGACTTGATACGTCGCCGCTCTCACCGCCCTGGTCCTCATCCTTGTCGGCATCCTTGGCTTTGCCTTGATTACCGGGAAAACCTTTGACAGCCAGATCGACGACATGCGCGCCATCGAGCAACCCTCGCTGCGGGCAAGGCTCGGCCACAAACGTCCATCCAGGCAGAACAGTGGACCGGCACACAGACGTCGGGGATGGTGTGGAAGGCCCGCGGAAAGATGATAGGCCTGCCGGTGACCGTGGTCGGCAGCAATATGGAGGGCAAGGGCGAGCTGATGCGCTACCTGTCGGAACTTCCCGCCTATCCAGCGCCATCCTCAACGCGACCGGCATTGTGTGGCGTCTCAGATCGATGACCGCACGGTGGAGGTCAGTGCCCAGTCGCCGCGTGGCCCTGCCGCCATCCGCTTCCTCTTCGACGAGAGCGGCGACATCGTCGCGATGCACGCCGCCCACCCGCCGATGACTGTAGGGAACAGAACCGTCCCCACGCCATGGCGTGGGTTCTATTCCAGCTACAAGCAGTTCGGAGCCTACCGCATCCCCTGCTACGGCGAAGTCGGTTGGGTGCTGGCGACGGATTGTTCACCTGCTAGAAGGGGCGCGGCCACCGCTTACGAGCCACAGCAACGGCCATGAAACTGACGACGCCGAGCGATTCCGGAACCAAGGCCCGGCGCGGAGCTTGATCCAGGTCAAGGGGCGCTCCCGGGCGATCCCTACGGTGGTCGCAAACTGGAAGCAAGCGATCCCGTACCGCCTGATCCCGTATTCCAGGATCAACTGATGAAACCAAATCATCTTCGCCGCGCAACGATACAATTCATTGCAGCCCTCGTGATGGTTGCCGCCCTTGTTTCCGGATCGGCATCTGCCCTCGATTGCGGCTCGGCCGGAGCTGAAGCGGTGTTCGTGGCCTCCGCCCGTACTGTCGATGGGCCGGGGACGATTGCGACAAGAAATTCGGACGCTCTGCGCTTCTCCAAATTCGATGTCACCGTTCCGGCGTCCCGCCGGACGGCGCAGATCGGCGCCGATTTCGATATCTCCGCGGGTACCGCGCTCTATTCGTGGCCGTCGGGGAACCACATGGACGGCTACGAGAACGACGTGGTTCGAGCCGCGTCAGCCGGCGAGGGTTTGGAGGACCTGCCGCAGAGCCTTGCACGCTCGAAGGTCTCGCGCGTTGTCGTGGTCGCCCATTCGCTGGGGACGCCCCTTGCCGTCAACACCCTTGCGCGGATGCGCCGCGAGGACGCTCAGAGCGTCTTCGCCAAGATGCTCGTGCGGGGCGGTCTCGCAGGGACGGCCGTCGAACAGCGTGACCAGATGAGCTACATCGTCCTTCCACGTCTCAACCGATAGGAGCTATCAATGGCATTTGATTTTGAGGGCAAGGTTGCCCTGGTGACAGGTGGCGCCTCCGGAATTGGGGCGGCCATCGCGCGGCGACTGGCACGCGACGGCGCCAGGGTGGTCGTCGCCGACCGCGACCGGAACGGCGCCGATGATCTGGCGGAGATGATCGCCGCGGCCGGCGGGGCGGCAGTGGCCTACGAGGTCAACGTCGCCGACGCCATCGAAGTCGAGGCAATGGTCGAGTTCGCGACCGGGACCTATGGCGGGCTGCATCTGGCGGTCAACAATGCGGGTATCGGCGGCCCCAGCGCCGCCACCGCCGACTATCCGGTCGATGGCTGGCAGAACGTCATCGACGTGAACCTCAACAGCGCTTTCTATGGGCTCAAGTTCGAGATCCCTGCGATCATGGCTTCCGGCGGCGGCGCCATCGTCAACATGGCATCGATCCTGGGCACCCTGGCCTTCGCACAGGCTTGCGCCTATGTCTCGGCAAAGCATGCCATGGTCGGCCTCACGAAGACGGCTGCGCTCGAATACGCAAAGCACGGCATCCGCATCAATGCCGTCGGCCCCGGCTTCATCGATACGCCGCTGCTGTCGAAAAACCTCGACCAGGCGACACTCACTTATGTCGCCGGGCTGCATCCGGTCGGGCGGCTGGGAACAGCGGACGAAGTTGCCGCCCCGACCTGCTTCCTGCTCTCGGACGAGGCCTCGTTCATCACCGGCAGCTACCACCTCGTCGACGGTGGCTACTCCGCCCAATAGGACACCTCACGCGAGAGGTGTGCCCTCTCCGGCGCACCTTGGACGTGGTCGGTGCTGGGCAATCTTCGGCTGCCGGTCCTCATGTCGCACTGACCGCCGCCGGAAGGCTGGCCGGGTCGATTTGACCCGGCACTGTCTCTTGGATACGTCCCCTGCGCACTGACGCGGACCACCTTACTGGGCGCTGAGCTCGGCATAGATGGCGTCGAAGCGTTCCTGCGCCTTCTTGGGCTGCTTTACGGCCTTGGCGGCGTCAAGTTTGGCGGGCTCCTCGCCAACCACGACCAGGGCGATCATGCCCATGGCCAGGTGCGGCGCACATTTGATGCCATAGGCGCCGGGCACATCGAAGGTGACAACCACGTCCTTGCCCATCTTGCCTTTGAACGGCTCGGCACCCTCGGGCAGCATGCCCTTGATGGACTCGGCATTGTGCCCCTTGTCGGTGGCAAGGAAGGTCACCGTGTCGCCCGGCGCAA
>JAUXUM010000028.1 GCA_030680995.1 Devosia sp. | reverse complement strand
CGCGGGTTCGAGTCCCGTCACTCGCGCCAGTTTCTCCCATATGCCAGAATTGTCGGATGCGGACGAGACGCCGTTCACGCGGCTTCGTGTTCGGGATTTGCCGACCATACCTTCGAACGGAATTGGCGAATCGTTGCCGAGGGCCAACCCGGCGACGCATCGCCGCCACGGGTCGCGACCGCTGGCCTTGTGTCCGATTTGCCACAACGGATCGCTGCCTTTTTTTGGCCGTCCAGACGACCCATTGCGCGCACATCTGCCCGGGAAACTGGCGGTGCTGGTCAAGACCATGAGGCGAAGCCGTTATGCGGCTTGGCGGGACAGGGCCAAAATCCAGAGACCGGGAACTTCGGGCGTGGGCACGGCGTTTCTCATTCGAACCACCAAAGGAGAACAAGATGAGCTTGTTCAAGAAATTCGCCGTCGCGGCATGCATGACAATTGCGCCGCTTGCCGGCGCCCAGGCGGCGGATGCCATCACATTGCCTGTCGCGGAAAACCCGGTGCCAATCTATGAGGATACCGGCTTTGACTGGAACGGCTTCTATGCCGGGGTGTACGGGGTTGGACAGTTCAGCCCGATCGGAGGCAGCCAGTATGGTGCCGGCATTGTCGCGGGCGTAAACGCGCAGTTTGATTTTTATCTGATCGGCGCCGAAGTTGCGGTGCACGGGCTGCTGGGCGGCGCCGGCGACACGACCTACGGCCAGATCCTCGGCAAGGGTGGCCTGGTGGTCACCGACGATGTGCTTCTTTACGCCGCGGCGGGCTATGGAGCCGACCTCGGCGCACCGGTGGAGGACGATTTCCTGCTCGGCGCCGGTATCGAGTTCGCAGTGACTGGCGACTTCACGATTCGTGCGCAATATCTGCACGGATTCGCGCTCAGCGGCGGCAATCCGAAGGAGCAGGTCACGCTCGGCGCCAACTTCCACTTCTAGAATCGGTATCCTTTTATATTCTAGGGCGGCCTCGCGTCAGGCCGCCCTTTCTTTAACCATCTCGTAATTTTATAATTTTGCCGGCGCCAAGTTTGTGGCGTGGGTGCAACAGCTTGCCGGGAATGGGGCGAAATCGGCGCCTAATCCCAACAAATTCGGGGCAGGGCGCTTGCCACTCCAGCCGCACATGCCTTAGGTGAAAGTCGACTAGCTTCTTAAAGGATTCTAACCATGCGCACTCTCAAGATTGCCTTGCTGGCGACCGTGGCGACTGCCGCGCTCTCTTCGGCGACGATTGCCGCCGATCTCATCATCGCCGATCCCGTAATCAACAACACCTATGGTGGTTTCGACTGGGAAGGCCCGTATGCCGGTCTTTTCGTTATGGGCCACGACTTCGGCTTGTTCGGTATCGGCGTCGACGCCGGCGTGAATGTTCTGGTCAACGACGGCTTCCTGCTCGGCTTGGAAGGCGACGTGGCCTGGCTGTCGGACAATAGCTGGATTGGTCAGGTCAATGGTCGCGCCGGTGTCCTCGTAACCGACGGAGTCCTACTTTACGGACTGGCCGGCGTTGGCTTTGATTCCAAATGGGATGCGTACGTCCCGTTGGGCGTGGGCGCTGAATTCGCAGTTGCCGACAACCTGACCCTACGTGCGCAGTACCAATTTCAGTGGGATTTCGACAACGTTGCCGAGAACGCCCACGTTGGCAAAGTCGGCTTCAACTGGCACTTCTAGGCCAGAGCATCCGGTTCTCACCGGGCGCTGGATAGACGATCTTGACGAAGGCCCCGCCGTGGCGGGGCCTTTTGTTTTTCCGATCACGCGTCGGCGCCGCGGGGCGGGGACGGGCGGTTTCCGGCATTTGTTTCAAATTGAAACGATTCCAGCGGCGCCGCCCCTTTCGCGCGCCGAATTCTCATCCATTGTTAGCCCCGTTTTCCGATTCTCCCTCCTGTAGGCTGGCCCCGCCCGTGCCTGGCGCGCACAATCGCGCGTGGAACGGATCCTACCTCCAGGGGAACAGAAAATGAGAATGATGCGGTCATTTGTGCTGGGCGTGGTCGTCGCCGGCCTGACAACTGCCGGGGCCGGAGCTGCCGACCTGCAGATCGGTCGCGTCGATCCGATCTACAGCAGTTCCCTGTTCAATTTCGAAGGCTTTTACGTGGGCGCCACGCTGGGCGCCGGCGCATTTCCCGTTGCCGGCGTCGTGGGCACGGTAGGCGGCGTCGCGGGCGCGAATTTCGCCCTGACCGACGGTATCCTGGCCGGCGTCGAATTCCAGGGCGACGCGCTGTGGAACGGTGGCGGGTTCGTCGGCTTCGACGCGCTGTTCCTGGGCAAGCTCGGCGGCTATCTCTCCAACGACATGATCGTCTACGGAACCGGTGGCGGGGGTTGGGTGGCTGGGGTCGGGTCTTATGGTCTGGGCGCGGGAATCGAGATGGCGGTCGCGGAGCAGTTGAGCGTGCGCGGCGAGGTCATGGCGACCGGCAGCTGGGGTGGATGGCCGGACGGCGGCAAGGCCACCATCGGCGTGCTCTGGCACATGAATTAGGCCGGCCCGCAGGGCCGTTCCCAATGGTCAAACAGGCACGGCGAGCCGCGAGCGCATCGCCGCATGCCGTGCAGTCGCCGGTGCGCAACAGGCTGGCTGCGGTCCGCATCCTGCGCCGGCGCGGGAGCCCGGATCAGCCGCGCGCACCAGCATAAGCGGACATCAACACTCACGTATTGTTTTCCTTGAATCGGCTATGGCTGTGGGATAAGTCCTCTGCCAACGCAAACGCGCCGCTCAACGCGCCCAAAATTGCCGCTGAGCCGCACGGACCGGTCGCCAGGCCGGGGTTTCGTAGAACAGGCTGCCGCATGACTGACTTGCTCAGCGACTATTTGCCGATTGTCATTTTTGTCGGCCTGTGCGCCGTCATAGGATTGGCGCTGATCGCCGCCCCCTTCATCATCGCCGTCAAACGTCCGGACCCCGAAAAGGTCTCCGCATATGAATGCGGATTCGATGCCTTCGACGATGCGCGCATGAAGTTCGACGTGCGGTTCTATCTGGTCTCGATTCTCTTCATCATCTTCGATCTCGAGGTGGCATTCCTGTTTCCGTGGGCGGTTGCGTTCAAGGATGTGGGCTGGTTCGGCTTCTGGTCGATGATGATCTTCCTCGGCGTCCTCACCGCCGGGTTCATCTATGAGTGGCGGAAAGGGGCCCTGGAATGGGACTGAGCGAGCAAACCGGTACGCTTGTTGCGCCGCAGCCCAAGGGGATCATCGACCCGCGCACCAACAAGCCGGTTGGTGCGGACGATCCATTTTTCACCGATATCAACGATGAGCTGGCCGACAAGGGGTTTCTGGTCACCACGACCGACGATCTGATCAACTGGGCCCGCACCGGCTCGCGGATGTGGATCACCTTCGGACTTGCCAGCTGCGCGGTCGAAATGATGCAGATGTCGATGCCGCGCTACGATGTCGAGCGCTTCGGTTTTGCGCCGCGCGCGTCGCCGCGCCAGTCCGACGTGATGATCGTTGCGGGGACCCTCACCAACAAGATGGCGCCCGCGCTGCGCAAGGTGTACGACCAGATGCCCGCGCCGCGTTATGTGATCTCCATGGGCAGTTGTGCCAATGGCGGTGGCTATTACCACTATTCCTATTCGGTGGTTCGCGGCTGCGACCGGGTCGTTCCTGTGGATATCTACGTTCCCGGTTGTCCGCCGACCGCCGAGGCTCTGCTTTACGGGGTCCTGCTGCTGCAAAAGAAAATCCGCCGCACCGGCACGATCGAGCGATAGGACGGGCGACATGGACGAGGACCCCAAACCGACCCCGCTGGAGGCGCTGGCCGAGCATGTGCTCGGCGCGCTTGGCGACAAGATCGACGACCATGCAATAGCTTGCGGCGAGTTGACCTTCGTTACCCGCCGCGACGCCATCCTGGATGTCGTGCGTTTCCTGCGCGACGATGCCGAGTGCCGTTTCATTTCCATCGTCGACATCTGCGGCGTCGACTATCCGGAGCGCGACGAGCGCTTCGACGTCGTCTATCACCTGCTGAGCCCGACGAAGAACCTGCGGGTCCGCATCAAGCTCCCGACCGACGACACCATGCTCGTACCCAGCTTGACGGAGCTGTTCCCGGGCGCCGACTGGTACGAGCGGGAGGCCTACGACCTTTTCGGCATCCTGTTCTCCGGACATCCGGACCTGCGGCGTCTGCTTACCGACTACGGCTTCGACGGACATCCGATGCGCAAGGACTTCCCGACCACGGGTTACGTGGAGGTGCGTTATGACGAGGAGCGCAAGCGGGTGGTCTACGAACCGGTCAAGCTCCAGCAGGAATTCCGGACTTTCGACTATCTGTCGCCCTGGGAGGGGACGGACTATGTGCTGCCCGGCGACGAGAAGGCGAAGCAATGAGCGAAGCTGAAGTCCGCAATTTCACCATCAACTTCGGACCGCAGCATCCGGCGGCGCATGGTGTGCTGCGGCTGGTCCTCGAGCTCGATGGCGAGGTGATCGAGCGGGTCGATCCGCATGTCGGGCTGCTGCACCGGGGCACCGAGAAGCTCATCGAGACCAAGACCTACCTGCAGGCCGTGCCCTATTTCGACCGGCTCGACTACGTGGCGCCGATGAATCAGGAGCACGCCTTTGCCCTGGCGGTGGAGAAGCTGCTGGGCATCCAGGTGCCGCTCCGCGGGCAATTGATCCGCGTTCTCTTTTCCGAGATCGGCCGGCTGCTGTCGCACATCCTCAACACAACCACGCAGGCCATGGACGTGGGCGCGCTGACGCCGCCGCTCTGGGGCTTCGATGAGCGCGAAAAGCTCATGATCTTCTACGAGCGCGCCTCGGGCAGCCGCATGCATGCCGCCTTCATCCGCCCTGGCGGGGTGCACCAGGACCTGCCGCAGGCGCTGATCGACGATATCGACGCCTTCTGCGATCCTTTCCTCAAGGTCTGCGACGACCTCGAGGGGCTGCTCACCGGCAACCGCATCTTCATGCAGCGCAATGCCGATATCGGCGTGATCTCGCTCGAAGACGCCTGGGCCTGGGGGTTCTCCGGCGTCATGGTGCGCGGCTCGGGTGCCGCGTGGGACCTCAGGAAGGCGCAACCCTATGAGTGCTACGACCGGCTGGAGTTCGACATCCCGGTGGGCAAGAACGGGGACTGCTACGACCGCTACCTGATCCGCATGGACGAGATGCGGCAGTCGATCCGGATCATGAAGCAATGCGTCGAGCTGCTCAATTCGCCCGAGGGGAAGGGGCCGGTGTCGTCGACTGACGGCAAGGTGGTGCCGCCCAGGCGCGGCGAGATGAAGCAGTCGATGGAAGCCCTGATCCATCACTTCAAGCTCTATACGGAAGGCTACAAGGTGCCGGCCGGCGAAGTCTACGCGGCGGTCGAGGCGCCGAAAGGCGAATTCGGTGTCTACCTCGTCTCGGACGGCACCAACAAACCCTATCGTTGCAAGATCAAGGCACCCGGCTTCGCTCATCTCTCAGGTATGGATTTCATGACTCGTGGCCACATGCTCGCGGACGTTTCGGCGATCCTCGGCTCGCTCGATATCGTGTTTGGCGAGGTCGATCGCTGATGTCCTGGGAGGGTGGAAAGCTTCGCGACCTGCTGGCAAAAGGATGGGAAGTCAAAGGCTTCCAGAGTGATTTCTCAATGAGTGAAACGTCGGGCAAGACTTTGGGCAGAACAAGCGGAGCGTCCATTCTGCTCCAGAAGGGCAGCGATCTGGCCATTGCCACGACTTCGTTCGATGCAAGGACTGGAAAGGGGCATCTGTCCGTCGAGATCATCACGGAGGACCGTTGATGTCCGTCCGCCGTCTTGCAGATGAAGCCGTGCAGCCCGCGTCCTTCGCGTTCTCGGAAGAGAACCTGAAATGGGCCGAACGCAAGATCGCCGAGTATCCGGCCGGCAGGCAGCAATCGGCTGTAATTCCGCTGCTGATGCGGGCGCAGGACCAGCAGGGCTGGGTGAGCCGGCCGGCGATCGAGAAGGTCGCCGAGATGCTGGGCATGGCCTATATCCGGGTGCTCGAGGTGGCGACCTTCTACACGCAGTTCCAGCTCAAGCCGGTCGGCACCAATGCCCATATCCAGGTCTGTGGCACGACCCCCTGCATGCTGCGGGGGGCGGAAGCACTGCGCAAGGTCTGCCAGCACCGCATTCATCCCGATCCCTTCCACACCAATCCCGAAGGGACGTTGAGCTGGGAAGAGGTCGAATGCCTGGGCGCCTGCGTCAACGCTCCGATGGTTATGATCGGCCAGGACACTTACGAAGACCTGACGGTCGAGCGTTTCGAGGAAATCGTCGATGCGTTCGCCGCAGGGAAGGGCAAGTCGATCACGCCCGGACCGCAGGTCGAACGCCAGTTCTCCGCGGCCCACGGCGGGGCAACGGTGCTCAGGGAAGTGCCGTCGGCCAAACGCACGCGCGTCGAGTTCCCGCCTCCACCGGCACCTGCAGTCAAGGCCGCGGCGCCGGCCGGAATCAAGCCGGCGCGCAAGAGCCCGGCCAAGAAGCCGCAAGGTGACGCATAATGCTCGCGGACAGGGATCGCATCTTCACCAATCTCTACGGTCAGGGCGACTGGGGCCTTGAGGGGGCGCGTTCGCGCGGCGCCTGGCAGGGCACCAAGAGCTTCATCGAAAGCGGCCGGGACTGGATCACCAACGAAGTCAAGGGCTCGGGCGTGCGCGGCCGCGGCGTGGCAGGGTTTCCCACGGGGCTCAAATGGACCTTCTTGCCCAAGGTCAGCGACGGCCGTCCGCACTACCTCGTCATCAATGCCGACGAATCCGAGCCGGGCACCTGCAAGGACCGCGAAATCCTGCGCCACGATCCGCATCACCTGGTCGAGGGGGCGCTGCTGGCCGCACGGGCCATGGATGCGCATACCGCGATCATCTACGTGCGCGGCGAATTCATCCGCGAGCGCCAGCGCCTCGAGGCGGCGGTGCGGCAGGCCTATGATGCGCGGCTGATCGGCAAGGACAACATCCACGGCTGGGACTTCGACATCATCGTCCACCATGGCGCCGGGGCCTATATCTGTGGCGAGGAAACCGCCCTGCTCGAAAGCCTCGAGGGCAAGAAGGGCCAGCCGCGGCTGAAGCCGCCATTCCCCGCCGCCATGGGCGTCTGGGGCTGCCCGACCACGGTCAACAATGTCGAGTCGATCGCGGTGGTGCCGGAAATCCTGCGCCGCGGCGGCGCCTGGTTCGCCGGCATCGGCCGCGCTAACAATACCGGTACCAAGCTCTATTGCGTCTCCGGTCACGTGAATACTCCCGCGACCTTCGAGGACGCCATGGGCGTCACCTTCGAAGAGATCATCGAGAAGCATTGCGGCGGCATCCGCGGCGGCTGGGACAACCTTCTCGCCGTGATCCCCGGCGGTGCGTCCGTCCCTTGCGTGCCGGGCGAAAAAATCCGCCACGCCATCATGGATTTCGACGGCCTCAGGGAAGCGGGATCCTCGCTCGGCACCGCCGCGGTGATCGTCATGGACAAGTCCACCGACATCATCAAGGCGATCTGGCGGCTCTCGGCCTTCTACAAGCACGAGAGCTGCGGCCAGTGCACGCCGTGCCGCGAAGGCACCGGCTGGATGATGCGGGTGATGGAGCGCATGGTCGAGGGCCGCGCCCAGAAGCGCGAGATCGACATGCTGTTCGAGGTCACCAAGCAGGTCGAGGGCCACACGATCTGTGCTCTCGGCGATGCGGCGGCGTGGCCAATCCAGGGCCTGATCCGCAACTTCCGGCACGTGATCGAAGAGCGGATCGACGCCTACACGTACAATTCGACCTCAGAGGGCGCCGTGCCCTCGATCGCGGCGGAGTAGCCCATGGCAAGCATCAAGGTCGACGGCCAGCTCATCGAGGTTCCGGATTACTTCACGCTGATGCAGGCGGCCGAAGCGGCGGGCGCCGAGATTCCGCGCTTCTGCTATCACGAGCGGCTGTCGGTCGCCGGCAACTGCCGCATGTGCCTGGTCGAAGTGAAGGGTGGACCGCCCAAGCCACAGGCCAGTTGCGCCATGGCGGTGAAGGATATGCGGCCCGGGCCGAACGGCGAACCGCCGGAAATG
>JAUXUM010000097.1 GCA_030680995.1 Devosia sp. | reverse complement strand
GTCTCCCGCGTCATCGTTGGCGAGGATTTCCACTTCGGACATCACCGCCGCGGCACCCCGGATTTCCTGCGTGAGTCGGGCATAAGGCACGGCTTTGCCGTCGAAACGCTCGACCTTCTCGATGAGAACGGCGGCCCCATTTCCTCGTCCCGGGTGCGCGAGTCGCTGCGGCGGGCCGATCTCGACGGCGCCAACCGTCTTCTGGGCTATCACTGGTTTGTCGAAGGCGAGATCGTCCTTGGCGACCGGCGCGGCCGGGAACTCGGCTTTCCTACCGCCAACATGCCCACCCCCCCAGTCTTCGATCTGGCGCAGGGCGTCTATGCCGTGCGGGCGCGGCTGGGCGAGAGGCTGTTCGACGGCGTCGCCAGCTACGGCAAGCCGATGTTCAACAACGAACGCCCGCCTTTCGAGACCTGGCTGTTCGATTTCGATGAAGACATCTACGGCCGGCACCTGTCGGTGGCGCTGCTCGGCCATGTACGCGGGCAACTGGTGTTTTCCGGCCTCGACGAGCTGGTGGCGGCGGTGAACAAGGATGCCGAAGCGGCCCGCGCGATATTGGCCAAGGCCGCCCCGATTTGCGAGCTAGACAAGAAGCTGGGGTTCTTCGGGTAGGCGAAATATCTCTGGCACCGGCTTCGCAGTCGTCTCCCTCCCCCTTGCGGGGAGGGATCAAGGGTGGGGGGCGGCAGGCCCGGTGCCCGTACTGACCCCCACCCCTGACCCCTCCCCGCAAGGGGGAGGGAGACCCGACTGAAGCTGCGGTGATTCCCAGCCAGCGCATATGGTGCGGGTGCACCCCACCGCAAAACACTGGCACGCACGGGTTCACCTTGCTAAAAGGCCGCCAATTCCTGTTCCCGCTGAAGAACCGAGACGATGAACGACACCCAAAAGGGCGCTGGCGCCGAAACCGGCGCGGCCGAGACCGACTATTCGGCGACCCTGTTCCTGCCGCGGACCGAATTCCCGATGCGCGCCGGCCTTCCCGAGCGCGAGCCGGCCTGGCTCAAGCGCTGGGAGGAGATGGATCTTTACGGCCGGCAGCGCGAGGCGGCCAAGGGGCGGCCGCAATTCACCCTGCACGACGGCCCGCCCTATGCCAACGGCAACATCCATATCGGCCACGCACTCAACAAAGTGCTGAAGGATCTCGTCTCCCGCTCGATGACCATGCTGGGCTATGACTCGGCCTATGTGCCGGGCTGGGATTGCCATGGCTTGCCCATCGAATGGAAGATCGAGGAAGAGTACCGCGCCAAGGGCAAGAACAAGGACGACGTTCCGATCAACGAATTCCGCGGCGAATGCCGCACCTTTGCGCAGCATTGGGTCGACGTGCAGCGCGAGGAATTCAAGCGGCTGGGCGTCCTCGGCGACTGGTCCAACCCCTACCTCACCATGAGCTTCGACGCCGAGGCGCAGATCGCCCGCGAGCTCTGGAAGTTCGCCGCCAGCGGCCAGCTCTATCGCGGTTCCAAGCCGGTGATGTGGTCGGTGGTCGAGCGCACGGCGCTGGCCGAAGCCGAGATCGAATATGCCGACTACGAGAGCGACACCATCTGGGTGAAGTTCCCGGTGCGGTCGACGGCTGGTGTCGAGCCCGAGCACGCCGCGGAACTTGCGGGCGCGTCGGTGGTCATCTGGACCACGACGCCCTGGACCATCCCAGGCAACCGCGCCATCAGCTTCTCGTCCAGGATCGCCTATGGTCTCTACGAGGTCGTCAGTGCCCCGGAAGGCAACTGGGCCAAGACCGGTGAGAAATACGTAGTCGCCGACAACCTCGCCGCCGACGTCTTCCACAAGGCCAAGGTCGAGAACTACGAGCGCAAGTTCGATGTGCAGCCCTACATGCTGGCTGGTTTGGTTGCGTCCCACCCCCTCCGCGGCCTCGCGGGCGGCTACGAGTTTTCGGTGCCGCTGCTCGACGGCGAACATGTCACCGAGGATACGGGCACCGGGTTCGTCCACACGGCACCCGGTCATGGTTTGGATGACTTCGAGATATGGATGGCATCATCACGCTTCCTCAACGAGCATAACGTCGATACCACCATCCCCTACACGGTCGACGACGCCGGCTTCTACACCAAGGATGCGCCGGGCTTCGACGGCGCGCGGGTGCTCGATGACAGCGGCAAGAAGGGCGACGCCAACCAGCGCGTGATCACGGCGCTGGCCGAGCGCGGCATGATGGTCGCCCGCGGCCGGGTGAAGCACCAGTACCCGCATTCCTGGCGCTCCAAGAAGCCGATCATCTTCCGCAACACCCCGCAGTGGTTCGTCTATATGGACCGCGATATCGAACGGCCCGGCGACACCCTGCGCAATCGGGCGCTCGCCGCCATCGATGCCACCAAGTTCTATCCGCCCGCCGGCCAGAACCGGCTGCGTTCGATGATCGCCGAACGCCCCGACTGGGTGCTTTCCCGCCAGCGCGCCTGGGGCGTGCCGATCGCGGTCTTTGTCAACAGGGAGACCGGCGAGACCCTGGTCGACGAGGTGGTCAACCACCGCATCGCCGACGCCTTCGAGCAAGAGGGCGCCGACGCCTGGTTCAAGCCCGGCGCCAAGGAACGCTTCCTCGGCACGACCTACAACCCCGACGATTGGGAGAAGGTCGACGACATCCTTGACGTCTGGTTCGAGAGCGGCACCACCCATTCCTGGGTGCTGCGCAATCGCCAGAAGTGGCCGGATCTCGCTTTCCCCGCCTCGATGTACCTCGAGGGGTCGGACCAGCATCGCGGCTGGTTCCATTCCTCGCTGCTCGAAAGCTGCGCCACCAACGGCTTTGCGCCCTACCAGTCGGTCTTGACCCATGGCTTCACCATGGATGGCGAAGGCCGCAAGATGAGCAAATCGCTGGGCAATGTCGTCGCCCCGCAGGACGTCATCCGCCAGTACGGCGCCGATATCCTGCGCCTCTGGGTGGCTTCGGCCGACTATTCCGAAGACCTGCGCATGGGCAAGGAGATCATCAACACCACGGTCGACTCCTACCGCAAGTTGCGCAACACGCTGCGCTGGCTGCTCGGCAACCTCGCGCACTACAAGCCCGAGGAGCGCGTCGCGTTCTCCGAGATGCCCGAGCTCGAGCGGCTGATCCTCAACCGGCTCAGCGAGCTCGATGCGCTCGTGCGCGAGGCTTACGCCGCCTACGACTACAAGCGCGTCGTCGCGGCGCTCTCCAACTTCATGAACATCGAGCTGAGCGCCTTCTATTTCGATATCCGCAAGGACGCGCTCTACTGCGACCCGATTTCCTCGATCAAGCGCCGCGCTAGCCTCACCGTACTGGAGCATCTGTTCGACTGCCTCACCGCCTGGCTGGCCCCGATCCTGGTCTTCACCATGGAGGAGTGCTGGCTGGAACGGCATCCGGGGCACGATTCCTCGGTGCACCTGCGGATCTTCCCGGAAGTGCCCAAGCAATGGGCCGACGCGGGGCTGGCGCGGAAGTGGCAGAAGATCCGTACCGTCCGCCGTGTCATTACCGGCGCGCTCGAGATCGAGCGCAAGGACAAGCGTATCGGCTCTTCGCTCGAGGCCGCTCCGCACGTGTTCATCTCGGACAAAGCCCTGCTCGATGCGCTTGCCGGGCAGGACTTCGCCGAGATCGCCATCACCTCGGCGATCACCGTGATCGAGGGCGAGGGGCCCGCCGATGCCTTCCGTCTGGAGGAAGTTCCCGGCGTTGCCGTAGTGCCGGCGCTGGCGCGGGGCACCCGCTGCGCCCGCTCGTGGAAAATCCTGCCCGAGGTCGGATCCGACTCCGGGTATCCGGACCTCTCCCCCCGCGACGCAGAGGCCATGCGCGAACGCCAGGCGGCTGGGCTCTGAGCCTCGTGCGCACGCAGCCCTCCGGCTCGGTGCGTGGGGCCACCCCCACCCGGTTCCCCCGTGGGGAACCACCCTCCCCACAAGGGGGAGGGAGAGGCAAGAGCCGCGGACCCGCAGCCCCGGGCTACCCAATCCAGCGATCTCACCATCGCCCCCTCCCTCCCCCTTGGGGGGAGGGTGGATCGGCGCAGCCGAGACGGGTGGGGGTAGCTACAGCCGCCTGGCCGTCAGTCCGGAGTGTGGCCATTTCTTCATGGGGGCGTGCATCGTGAAGCCAGCTCTCAAGGGCCTCGTCCCCAGCCTCACTTTCGCGCTCCTCGCCTTCGGTCTCGACCGCGGCCACAAATATTTCCAGATCGAGGTCGAAGGCTGGCGCGGCGGGGAGACCGTCCGCGTGACCGATTTCTTCGACTATGTGCTGGTATGGAATACCGGGGTCTCCTACGGCCTTTTGGGCGACGCACCGCTCTGGGCGCTCAGCATCGTTATCGCCGCGGCCACCATCCTGCTGGGCGTCTGGTGGTGGCGCTCGACCCAGCAACTGGTGCGGGCCGGGCTGGCGTTCTGCATCGGCGGGGCGGTTTCGAATGCCGTGGATCGCGCCCTTTACGGGGCGGTCGCCGATTTCTTCCACTTCCACTGGCAGGACTATTCATTCTACATTTTCAACATCGCCGACAGCGCGATCACCCTGGGGGTGTTGCTGCTAATCCTCGATCTGTTGGGGATCGGCAGGGTCAGGCAGCCGGCCACGCCGGGGTGAACGCATTGCTGCCTGAATCTGGTCTTACGGGCGTTGATGGTTTATAAGGCGCGCGCAGGGCATGATCGCGGACAATGGGCATAGCTTTCCGCGGACGTTGATGCCACGGCAAGCGGGGAATAAGGGAAGTTTCATGCGTAATGACTCGACCGGGCGGCGGCCCGCCGTTTTGGCCGTAGCCCGGACCGTATTTGCGCCCGTAGCGCTCCTGCTGGCCTTGGCGGTCAGTGCCTGCACGACCACCGAAGGCACCAATGCCATGACCGATTTCGGCACCTTCGAGCGCGAGGTGATGACCTCGACCCTGCAGGGGCTCGGCATGGTCGACCGGCAGGAAAAGGAAGAAACCAACCAGCGCCGCGCGCCGCTGGTGCTGCCCAAGCAGACCGCCAGCCTGCCGCCGCCCACCGAGGAAAAGTCCGGCGTGTTGCCAGTCGATTCGTCCAACGTGCGGATCGATACCACCGGACTCTCGGAAGAGGATATCAAGCGGCTGCGCAACGCCCGCGTCGTCGATCTGCGGACGCTGTCCGGCCGGCCGCTCACCGACGTCGAGGCCAAGCAACTCACCGCCCGCATGACCGCCGCCCAGCTCAAGAGCGGTCCACGGCCGCTCTATCTGCCGCCGGAAGAGTATTTCACCGTGGTGGATGGCAAGAACATGGTGTGCCTGGCCAAGAACGGCGACCTCGTGCCGCTCACCGACAAGGCCTGCCCGGCCGAGATCCGCAAGGCACTGCAGGCCGCTCGTCCAACGGTTAGCGGTGGGGGCATCCTGGGCGACATGTACACGCCCAAGAAGAACTGACCCCTTAGGATGCGCCGCCCGTAAGGGCCCCGCAGGAGCAACAAAATGTCTCAGGACTCTGTACCGGCAGCCGGCGACCGGCTTGCCAAGGTTATCGCCCGTTCCGGCCTTTGCTCCCGCCGCGATGCCGAAGCCTGGATCAAGGATGGACGCGTCGCCGTCAACGGCAAGACCGTCAAGACCCCTGCCTTCAATGTCACCGAGCGCGACCAGATCAAGGTCGATGGCGAGCCGCTTGCCGCCCGCCAGGGTACGCGCGTCTGGCTCTACCACAAGCCGGCGGGCCTCGTGGTGACCGAGAAGGACCCGGAAGGCCGCGAGACCATTTTCGAGAAGCTCGAAGAGCATGGCCTGCCGCGGGTGGTCACCATCGGCCGGCTCGATATCAATACCGAGGGCCTGCTGCTGCTCACCAATGACGGCGGGCTGAAGCGCGTCCTCGAGCTGCCGGCCACCGGCTGGCTGCGCAAATACCGGGTCCGCGCCTACGGCTCGGTCACCCAGGCCCAGCTCGACCGGCTGAAAGATGGCATGGAGATCGATGGCGTCAAATATGGCCCGATCGACGCCACGCTCGAGCGCGACCAGGGCTCGAACGTCTGGCTGCTGGTAGCCCTGCGCGAAGGCAAGAACCGCGAGGTCAAGAACGTGCTCGCCTCGCTCGGCCTGCAGGTCAATCGCCTGATCCGCGTGAGCTTCGGTCCTTTCCAGCTCGGCGACATCCCGATCGGCGCCGTCGAGACGGTGAAAGCGCGGGTTTTGCGCGATCAGCTCGGCAAGCGGCTCGCCGAGGAGGCTGGCGCCGATTTCGAGAGCGATCTCCCCGAATCCGGCATCGAGCCCAGGCCGCGTGTCTCCAACCCGAAGGTGCGCGTCGCCGCTCCGGGCAAGGAAGCGCCAAAGCAGCGCCCCGCCATCGCCGCCACCACCGCACGCTTCCGCTTCACCGATCGCGCCGAGAAATCCCCGCGCGAGATGCGCGACGAGGAGCGCCCGCGCAAGGACCGGCCGGGCCGCTTCGACACCAAGCCCGCCTTCGCCAAAGCGTTCCGTCGCGACGATGCCGAGGAAGGTCCGGCGCGCAAAATCCATTTCGACGACGGGCGCGAACCCGCCGAATTCAAGGAAAAGACCTACGGCAAGAAGGCCCGGGAGGACAAGCCCGGCGCCAAGGGCGCTGACCGCGCGGGACCGCGCCGGGAGGATGGCGAACGCTTCGCCCGCTCCTTTGGCGACAAACCGAAACGCGACACCGGCGACCGCCCAAGACGCGATTTTGGCGACCGGCCTCGCCCCCCCAGGCCGGCCGGCGACCGTCCCCGTTCGCCGCGGCCGTCCGGCGATGGTGCCCGTCCGGCGCGCTCCTTCGGTGACAAGCCGCGGTCGGTTGGCCCGTTCGAGGGCAAGGCCAGGCGGGAGCATGGAGACCGCCCCCGCGCGCCGAGGACCGGCGGCGATCGGCCCCAGCGCGATTTCGGCGATCGTTCCAAACGCGATTTCGGCGACAAGCCAAGGTCGCCTCGAACTGCCGGCGCTGCCGATCGGCCGCCCCGGTCCTCCACCGCCAAGCCCCGTCCGCCGCGCGCCGCCGGCGACGGTCCGCGTCCCGAGCGCAAGCCTTACCCCAAACGCGATGGCGCGGCTCCCGGCCGTGGCCCGCGCCCCGGTGGACCGGCCCGTCCGGGCGGAAAATCGGGTCCCTCGGGCAAGCCGCGCCCGCCGCGCACCCGGTCCTAGCCGGTGCGCATCATTGCGGGGAAATTTCGCGGCAAGGCGCTGCGGTCGCCCGGCGACGACACCATTCGCCCCACGTCCGACCGGGCCCGCGAATCGATCTTCGACATTCTCTCGAGCCGCATCGGCCCGAACTTCTCCGGCTTGCGGGTGTTCGACCTGTTTGCCGGCACCGGTGCGCTCGGCCTCGAGGCCCTGTCACGCGGCGCGGCGGGCGTCGTGTTCGTGGATACGAGCGCGGAGGCGCGGGGCCTGATCCGCGATCATATCGAGGCGTTCGGGGCAGGGGGCGTCGCCAAGCTCCTGCGCCGCGACGCCACCGATCTCGGGCCCGCCGGGACCATGGGGCCGTTCAACCTGGTTTTCCTCGATCCGCCCTACGGCAAGGGCCTGGGGGAAAAGGCGCTGGCGTCGCTGGTTGCGGGAAAATGGCTGGCGCCGGATGCGGCCATTGTCTTCGAAGAGAGCAAGGACGCGGTCCTCAACTTGCCGGCCGGTTTCACGATCCAGCTCCGGCGTGAATACGGCGCCGCGGCGGTACGACTATTGAGCTTCGAGCAATAAGCCCTACCGCGTCCGCCCGAACAGCCGCTCGATGTCGCGTTTGCTGAGCTCCACATAGGTGGGGCGGCCGTGGATGCACTGGCCGGAATGGGCAGTTGCCTCCATCTCGCGCAACAGCGCGTTCATCTCGTCCAAGCGCAGCCGCCGGCCCGAACGCACCGAGCCGTGGCTGGCCATGCGGCCGATGATCGCCTCCATCCGGTCGTTCAGAGCTGCCGAAGAATCCCACTCCGCAAGGCCGTCCGCAAGGTCCCTGATCAGCCCCCCGACATCGGCCTGACCGAGCAAGGCGGGCGTTTCGCGCACCGCCATCGCTCGCGGCCCGAAGCGTTCGAGGTATAGGCCCAGCCGCTCCAGCACCGGCGCCGCCTCCTCCAGCCGGCCGCAATCCTCGTCCGGCAGCTCGACGACGACCGGGATCAGCTGCAGCTGGCTTGCCACCGGCCCGGTCGCCAGCTGCGCCTTGAACCGCTCATAGACCAGACGCTCATGGGCCGCGTGCTGATCGACGAGGACGAGGCTGTCGCCGTTCTGGGCGACGATGAAATTCTCGAACATCTGCGCCCGCGCCGTGCCCAGCGGATACTGATCCTCTGCAACGGGCTCCGGTGCGGCGGTCTCGAAGCGGGCGCTGGGCTCGGCGAACCCGGAAAGGCCCGGCGAGGACGCATCGCAGCGCCCGCCCGCCCGGCTCGCATATCCGGGCTCCGCCGCGGCCGCCGTTTCCGGCGCGCGGAACGCTCCCATCACCGCGTCGGCCACCGTGGTGGAGGCTTTGTATCCGGCTGCCCCCAGCGCCTCGGCGATCGCCCGGATCACCGCCGAGCGCACCGCGCCCGCATCGCGGAAGCGCAACTCCGCCTTGGCCGGGTGCACGTTGACGTCGACTTCGGCCGGATCGACCGCGAGAAAGAGGGCGATGGCCGGAAACCTGTCGCGGAACAAATAGTCGGCATAAGCCGCCCGCGCCGCGCCCAGGAGCACCTTGTCGCGGACCGGGCGGCCATTGACGAAATAGAACTGGCTGAGGCTGTTGGCCTTCGAATAGGTGGGCAGGCCCGCAAGCCCGGCGACGACGACGCCGTGCCGCGCCATCGCCAGCGGCACGGCATTTTCCGCGAAATCCCCACTCATCGCCTGGCCAAGGCGCGCCGCAAGCGCCCCCTCGCCATGTTGCGCCGGCCAGTTGAGCGGGCTGCGGTCGCTGCCCTCCAGCAGGAAATGCACCTCCGGATTGGCCATGGCGAGGCGCCTGACGGCGTCCGTGATCGCGGCTGCCTCCGCCCGGTCGGACTTCAGGAATTTGAGCCGCGCCGGCACGGCGGCGAAAAGGTCGCGCATCTCCACGATGGTGCCTTGGTTCATCGCCTGCGGGACGAGCGGGCGCTTGCTGCTGCGGCTCACTTCGAGCCGCAGGCCGCTCGGCGCATCCGCGGGCCGCGAGGCGATGGCAAGCTCGGATACCGCGCCGATCGAGGCCAGGGCCTCGCCGCGGAATCCCAGGGTGCGGATGTCGTCGAGGCCGTCGTCGCTGAGCTTGCTGGTGGCATGGCGTTCGACCGACAGCAAGAGATCGTCGGCGTCCATGCCGATGCCGTCATCCTCGATCCGGATCAGGCTCTTGCCGCCGCCGGCCGTGGTGATCGCGACACGGGAGGCGCCGGCATCAACAGCGTTCTCCACCAGCTCCTTGACGACGCTGGCAGGCCGCTCCACCACCTCGCCGGCGGCGATGCGGTTGATCAGGTTCTCGGGTAGCTGCCGGATGGGCATGAAGCGATTCTCCCTGGCGGAAATGTAGCGTTCGTGGATGGCCTTGTCCCCCTCATCCGGCGCGGCGGGAGGGCGGGTGGGGGTTTTTACCTCGAGCACAAACCTGCTACGACCCCCAAATGACCGCCGCGCCCCAATCCCCCATGGACCTTGCCCTCGTGCTTGCCGAGGAAGCCGCCGCCAATGAGGAGGCGCCGGTGGGCGCGGTCATCGTCGAGGGCGGCAAGGTGCTGGCGGCGGAGCGCAACCGCATGCGCGAACTCGGCGATCCGACCGCGCATGCCGAGATGCTCGCCATTCGCCGCGCCCTCGCCGTCCGCGGCAGCGGCCGTCTGGACGGCTGCGATCTCTATGTCACGCTGGAGCCGTGCGCCATGTGCGCGGGCGCGATCGCCCATGTCCGCTTGCGGCGTGTCTATTACGGCGCGGAAGATCCCAAGGCGGGCGCTGTCGATCACGGGGTGCGGCTTTTCGCGAGCCCCAACTGCCATCATCGTCCCGAGGTGATCGCCGGCCTGGGGGAAGCGCGCGCGTCCGCACTGCTCAGGGCATTCTTCGCCGTCCGTCGCTAGGACGCGGGGCTATTCGCCCGCGCGGGCGATTTCACCGCTATGCGCGATGAAGGCATCGATCTTTTTGGCCAGTTGGCGCTTGAAGTTGTCCTTGTCCTTTTCGACGTGGGCGACGATCTCGCGCACGCGCCAGAACTCCAGCGCGCCGAAGGACTGCAGGTGTGGCCGCACATAGATGTCGGGCGGATAGGCCGCCATCATGTGCGCCGTCAGCGAATGCATCATGATTTGAGCGGCACCGAACCACATGTCGAGAGCCTTGTGGTCGGTCTTGTTGAGCAACTCGGACGGATCGCCATTGACGTCGACTCCGACAAGGATATCGGTGCCGGCCGCTGCCTGATCCAGCGGCAGCGGGTTCACCACGCCGCCATCGACCAGCAGATGGTTGGCGAAAGGCACCGGCTTGAAGAAGCTCGGGATGGCGATCGATCCGGCGATGGCCTGCTTCAGCGGTCCGGCACTGAAAACCGCCTGATGCCAGGATTGATAATCGGTCGCCACCACATAAAGCGGGGTCTTGAGCTTGCTGAACTCGTCGGGAAAGCCGTCCGGAAGGAAGGCTTCCACTATCCTTGTCGCATCGAGCTGGACGGTGAACCCATTCTGGAAGAGTCCGCCAATATTGCGGATTTGCGCGCCCCAGAGCCGCGCGGCGATGATGCGCATGGTGCCGAGCACGTCGTAGGAGTGTTCGCGCAGTTCCTTGCCGGTCATGCCATTGGCCCAGCCGGCGCCGATCAAGGCGCCGATGGAGGTGCCGGCGATGACCGAGGGCGTGACGCCCATTTCGTCCATCGCTTCGATGTAGGGGATATGGGTCAGCCCGCGGGCCGAGCCGCCGCCGAGCGCCACACCGATCCTTGGCCCGCCGTAAGTGTACACCTTCGCCCGGGCTCCCTGGCCCTCGCCCCGCAAACGCCGCACGATCTGCCGTCCCCGCTCTTTGATGGGGATCATCTGGCCCGCCGCTCTAGGGTCGTGCTTCATTTTTCAGCACACAGGTTAGGCTCGCTAGGTTTATAAGTGTTCAACCCGCTTCGCGTTGCAATGCCCGCCAGCCGATATCGCGCCGGCAGAAGCCGTCCCGCCAGTCGATCTGGTCCACCGCCGCATAGGCCCGGGCTCGCGCCTCGGCCACCGTCGCGCCCAGCGCCGTCACATTGAGCACGCGGCCGCCATTAGCGATCAGCCGCTGGCCGTCGCGCGCTGTCCCGGCGTGGAAGACTTGCACCGTCTCGCTGTTCAGCGTGTCGGTGCCCTTGATCTCGCTGCCTTTTTCGACGCTCCCCGGGTAGCCGCGGGCGGCCATGACTACTGTGAGCGCGACCTCATCGCGCCACTCCGGAACGACGCCACGCAGATCGCCGGCCGCGGTCGCCTCGATCAGGTCGAGCACGTCCGATTTCAACCGCATCATCAGTACCTGGCACTCCGGATCGCCGAAGCGGACATTGTACTCGATCAGCCTGGGCCCCGACTTGCCGATCATCAGGCCGGCGAACAGCACTCCGGTGAACGGCGTTCCGCGCTCCGCCATGCGGCGGATCGAGGGTTCGATGATCTCGCGCCGCGTCCGCTCCAGCATCTGTGGCGTCATCACCGGGGCTGGCGAGTAGGCGCCCATCCCGCCCGTGTTTGGGCCGCGATCGCCGTCCCAGGCGCGCTTGTGATCCTGCGCGCTGGCCAGCATGACGATGTTGTGACCGTCGCAGAGCGCGAAGACGCTGGCCTCCTCGCCTTCGAGGACCTCCTCGATCACCACCGTCGACCCCGACTCCCCGAACGCGCCGGAGAAGCAGTCGCGCACCGCGTCCTCGGCCTCTTCCAGCGTCTCGGCGACCCGCACGCCCTTGCCGGCCGCCAGCCCGTCCGCCTTGACCACGATCGGCGCGCCCCTGCTGCGCAGATAGGCCAGCGCGTCGCGTTCATTGTCGAATTTGCCATAGGCGGCGGTGGGGACGCCGGCTTCGTCGCAGAGCATTTTGGTGAAGGCCTTGCTGCCCTCGAGCTGCGCCGCGGCCTTGCTCGGCCCGAAGCAGAGCAGACCCGCCGCCCGCACGTCGTCGGCCAGCCCCGCCACCGCGGGCGCGTCCGGCCCGATTACAACCAGATCGATCTTTTCGGCTTTGGCGAGGCCGACCACGGCGTCATGGTCGGTGATGTCGATCGAAGCGTTCGTCGCCAGGGTCTGGGTGCCGCCGTTGCCGGGCGCGACGATGAGTTTTTCGAGTCGCGGCGATTTGGCGATTGCCCAGGCCAACGCGTGTTCCCTGCCACCCGACCCGATCACCAAGACGCGCATGAATTAAGCTCCCCCCAGTGCACGGACTCCCCCTCTCCCGTCGCGGGAGAGGGTGGCGCGAATGCGCCGGGCGAGGGGGCTGAAATCGTGCAAGCACCCCTCATCCGCCCTTCGGGAACCTTCTCCCGCAAGGGGAGAAGGGAAAGGGTGGGATCGTCTAGCATGGGTGCCCGATGGTCGCCACCCTTGACGGATTCGTCCCCATGCCGCACCTGTGCGCGATGGCAGAATTGCTCACCAATGCCGCCGAATACACCGTTTCCGAAATCGCCCAGGCAGTCAAACGCACGGTCGAGGGCGAATTCGGACACGTGCGCGTGCGCGGCGAAATCTCCGGTTTCCGTGGCCAGCATTCATCGGGCCATGCCTATTTCACCCTCAAGGACGAGAACGCCTCGATCGACGCGGTGGTCTGGAAGGGCAATTGGGCGCGGCTGCTGTTCAAGCCCGAGGAGGGGCTGGAGGTGATCGCCACCGGACGGCTCACCACCTTCCCGAAATCCTCCAAATACCAGATCGTCATCGAGCAGATCGAACCGGCGGGGGCGGGGGCGCTGATGGCGCTGCTCGAGGAACGGCGCAAGAAGCTGCTCGCCGAAGGCCTGTTCGACAAGGCCCGCAAGCGCGCTCTGCCCTATCTGCCGCGCGTTATCGGCATCATCACCTCGCCGACCGGGGCGGTGATCCGCGACATCCTGCACCGCCTCGGCGACCGCTTCCCCAGCCACGTCCTGCTCTGGCCCGTCCGCGTGCAGGGCGAGACCTGCGCGCCCGAGGTCGCCGCCGCCATCGAGGGGTTCAACACCTTCCGCGCCGACGGCCCGATTCCGCGCCCGGACCTCTTGATCGTCGCCCGGGGCGGCGGCTCGATCGAGGACCTCTGGAGTTTCAACGAGGAGATGGTGGTTCGCGCTGTCGCCATGAGCCAGATTCCGGTGATCTCGGCTGTTGGGCACGAGACCGACACGACGCTGGTCGACTACGCCGCCGACATGCGGGCGCCCACGCCGACTGCGGCGGCCGAGGCCGCGGTGCCGGTCCGCTCCGAACTCATCGCCTATGTCGACGATCTCGGGCAGCGCACCCGCAACTGCGTGCGCCGCACGCTTTCCAACGATCGCGATCGCCTGCGCGCGGCCGCGGCCCACCTGCCG
>JAUXUM010000019.1 GCA_030680995.1 Devosia sp. | reverse complement strand
ACTCCTCCTCGGTCAGATCCGTCGGGTAGCGCTTGGTCTTCTTCGCAATCTCGGCCATCCGGCCACGCGTCGCTGGGGTCCACATCCCAAGCTTGAATCACGCCACTCAACTCCGTTCAATGGGGTTCTCAAACGGTCTCTGAGCAGTTACGAAAAATGACCGCTACGGCGACGCGCCGGTTTCCGGCGGCGGCACGGCGGCGTCGCCATTGACCTGGGCCGAAGAGACCAGGGCGAGCTTCGTGCCTTCAACATCGCTCTCTTGCCGCTGCAGCCAAAAACGCCCCGAACTCGACCCGGTCAAGAACGTCCGGCTGTTCATGCGCGACAACTGGCGCCCCAACCGCGTCTTCATCTCCCAGAAGATATTCTCGATCAATACTGCTACGCATGGAACACAGGCGTCAGCCAACCCTGGAAAACATAGCCATTGGTCTCCGCGACTGGGCGCATCGGTCCTGATCAATGGGACCTGGCATTCCTCATTTGCGCGCCTCCCGTGTCTTGCAAGGCCAGCGAGAATGACGAAGGCGATACCGCTATGGAAGAGCCTCAACTACATGGCGGAAATCGCCCCGCCGGAGACCAACGCGCCGTCGGCAAACAGCCGAATCCAGTCTGGAGAAAGGCGAAGGCCGACCTCGGCATTCGGAGCGACGGGAGCGTGCCTGACCTTGGCGCGTACGGGCCACCCTTCCGCCACCATCACGGTGACGATTGAGAAGGCGCCGAGGTCCTGGGTGTCGGCGACGCGCCCGGCCAAGGAGCCGGCGCCGTCAGGCGCAACGATATCGACAAACTCGGGCCGTATGCCGAGCGTCAGGTTCGCACCAAGCGCATCCGTCCGGACCTTTGTCCGCGCAACGGGCTGATCGAAACAGCGGATCTCTCCGTCCACCACCACGCAGGGCAGGAAGTTCATCGAGGGCGAGCCGATGAAATATCCGACATGGGTGTGGGCGGGATTCTCGAATAGATCCTGTGGCGTTCCGACCTGCACGACGTGCCCGTTGTCCATGACGATCACTTGCTCGGCAAGTGTCATGGCTTCGTTCTGGTCATGCGTGACGTAGACCAGCGTGTGACCATGGCGCGCGCTGATGTCCTTGAGTTTGCGCCGAAGGTGAAACTTGAGCTGCGGATCGATGACGGTGAGGGGTTCGTCCATCAGAATCACGGCGACGTCGTCCCGCACCAGACCGCGCCCGAGTGAGATCAATTGCTTGGCATCGGGAGTCAGCTTGCGCGCGGGACGCTGCAGGATCGCATCGAGGTTGAGCAGTTCGGCGATCTCGTTGACGCGGCGGTCGATCTCCCGGCCCGGCATATTCCGGCAGCGCAGGGGAAAGGCCAGGTTCTCGTAGACCGACTTGGAGGGGTAGACCACCGGGAACTGAAAGACCTGGGCGATATTGCGCCTCGCGGCCGGAATGCCGGTGACGTCGCGCCCATCGATCAGCACCTGTCCCTGGCTTGGAGTCAAAAGCCCCGAGACGATGTTGAGCATGGTGGTCTTGCCGCAACCGGAAGGACCCAGCAACGCATAGGTGCCGCCGTCCTCCCACGCGAGGTCAAGTGGATAGAGCGCATATCTGGGCGTGCCATCGATACGATTGTAGGCATGCCCGACATGCTTGAGTTCAATTCGTGCCATGCCGGCGCTCCCTGTTCAGTCGACCGGCGGGGCGGCAACCAAATTCTGGCTGTCGGCGTCGAATGCGAAGAAACGGCTCGGCGGCAAGTTCAGGGCGACCTGATCGCCGATGGCGTGCGGATGCACACCCTCCATTAGCAGCACCATGTCGCCGAACGGCAGCTCGAGATGCAGCACAGTGGTCGAGCCGTTGATTTCGGCGAGCGCGACGCGGGCGCCGATGCCGCTGCCGCCCAACTCGACATCGGACGCCCGGATACCAAAGAGATAGGCCCCGCGCGGCAGGTCCCGAAAATGAAGCGGGACGTCCGAACCGACTCCAACCCCGATCCGAAGGTGGCCATCGGCGATCTCGCCCTTCACAAGGTTCATGGGAGGATCGCTAAAGATGGTCGCGGCCGTGGTATTGGCAGGGCGGCGGTAAACATCTCGGCAGTCGCCGGCCTGCACCACCTTCCCCTCGTGCAGCAGGATCACCTGTCCCTGCATGATCATGGCCTCCAAAGGATCGGTCGTCGCATAAACGACCAGACGATCGCCGCCGTCGCGGAAGATGCGCCGGAGTTCGTCGCGCAATTGCTCGCGGAGCTTGTAATCAAGGCTGACGAGCGGCTCGTCCAGAAGCAGGAACTCGGTGTCCTTGACCAGCGAACGGGCGAGCGCAACGCGCTGCTGCTGGCCGCCGGACAGTTCTGCCGGCCGGCGCCGCAACAACTCCCCAAGACCCAGAAGTTCGGTGACATAGCCGAGCTTGCGCGCGATGGCATCGGCAGACAGGCCCGCGCGCTTCAACGGGAAGACGATGTTCTCGCGCACCGACAGATGCGGATAGTTGACGAATTGCTGGTAGACCATGCCGACGCGGCGCCGCCACGCCGGAATTGCGAGGAGATTTCGCCCGTCGCGCTCGAGCGTGCCTGAGTCGGGCGCCTGCAGTCCGGCAAGAACCTTGAGCAAGGTGGTCTTGCCCGCCAGGGTGCGCCCCATGACGGTGACAACGCCTGACAACGGCAAATCGAGAGTAATGCCGTCGAGGTGGGTCTCAGTTCCCTGGCGCACGCATAGATTGTTGATGCGATAGGTCATCGGGCCGCCCTCATTTCCGCCCGCCGATGCTGCCCTTGTCGAGATAGCGCTCGACCAGGAAGGCGACGACGATGAGGGGAGTCACCGAGATCAGCGCCGAAGCCGAAAGGCTCCACCACGGCGTGACCGAGGAATTCAGCGACACGATGGCGACCGGTAGCAGTTGTGTCTGCGTGAAGGTGAGGGTGAAGGCGAAGAAGAAGTCGTTCCAGCCGAAGATGATGCAGAAGATGCCGGCCACGACGAGCCCCGGCACGGCATTGGGCAGGATCACCCGCCAGAACGCCTCTATGGGCGTGCACCCGTCGATCATGGCGGTTTCGTCGAGCTCCTTCGGGATGGTGTTGAAAAAGTCGACCATGACCCAGACGGCGATGGGCAGCAGGAGGGCCACGTAAACGATGATGAGACCCAGGACCGTGTCGAGCAGACCAAGCCAGCCGAGCATCAGGAAAAAGGGGATGGCGAGAACCACAGGCGGCATGATGCGCTGGGAAACGAAGAAGAATGTGAGGTCGGAATTGCCGACCGGTCCGGCCTTATAGGAGAAACGCGAGAGCCCGTAGGCGGCGAGCGTGCCCAGCACCAGGCTGACCAGGCTCGCCGAAAGGGTCACCATGACGCTGGAGATGAAAGGCCCCACAATGTCGATGCTGCCGGCGCCGCTGCCGAACAGGCCTTGCCAGGCGGCCAGCGAGGGCTGGTAATCCACCCACGGAATGTAGGTCGGCCCGCCGGTAACGCCATTGGCGGTCTTGAACGAGGTCGTCAGGGCCCAGAGGAACGGAGCGATGACGAAAGCGCTCCAGACGAGGATCGCGGCAACCTTCAACAGGAGATAGAATGCGCGCACGGCTCAGCCCTCCGCCTTGACCAGGGTTTTGGTGAGCACCTTGGCAATGATCGTGAGCAGGACGATCATGATCACCAGATAGGTTATGGAAAGCGCCGCCGCGTAGCCGATCTGGAAATCGCGCAGACCGCGGATGAAAATGTAGTAGCTCGATGTTTCGGTCGACGTGCCGGGTCCGCCCGAGGTGACGACGTAGACGGTCTCCATGATCTTGGATGCCTCGATAAGCCGGATGATGATGGCGCCCACCGAGATCGGCGCCATTGCCGGAAAGGTGACGTTGAGGAACGCCCGGATCGGTCCCGCCCCGTCGATGGCAGCCGCCAGCAAAGGCTCGCGCGGTAGCGAAAGAAGCCCCGCGAGCAGCAACAGGAACATGAAGGGCGTCCATTGCCAGACATCGACGAGGATGACGACGAATGTCGCCCACTCGGGACTGGTCAGCCACTGCACCGGCGGGATTCCGAACAGCGCCACGAAATCGTTCACCGGCCCGAGCGACTCGTGAAAGATCGTGCGCCAGATGACCGCCATAACCACCGGCGTCGTCATCATCGGTATCAGAAACAACACCCGCACCACGCGGCGGAAGCGGATCTGCCGCCAGACCAGGAGTGCTAAAGCAAACCCCAGCGCATATTCGAGCGCCACGGCCGTGGACGCGATCATGCCAAGCCGCCCCAGCGACTGCCAGAAGCGTCCATCGGCAAGCAGCCGGCCGTAGTTGTTTCCGCCGATCCAGCCCAGGCCGGGGGTCATTGCGTCCCAGCCGGAGAAACTCACCCGAATGGTGAACACCAGCGGAAAAAGGATGATGGCCAACAGCACGATCAGGCCAGGCAAAAGGAAGAATAGCTTGTAGCGCGTCAATCCGTACATCGCTGCTGGTCCTTGCGCGTCAAGTCCGTAGAAATCCGGGCCGGGGGTCACCCCCCGGCCCGGTTCGGTGGGCGGGTTGCCTAGAGGTTGTCCTCGAGTGCCACGACACGAGCATAGGCATCGCGAACATTATCCACCCCGATACGTTCGACGATCGACTTCCACTCCGCGGCCACGCCGTCCAGCGCATCCTGGGGAGTCTGCTGACCGGCCAGCGCCGCGGCGACGCCGGTGGCGAGCGAGGTCATGAACTGGCTGACGCCCGGCACACGAAGGTCGAAGACGCGATTCTGGCTTTCATCCATGCCGGCCAGCGTCTTCACATAGGTGTCGGTGAGCGCGGCGTCCCAACCCATCTTGTCGGTCCACAGAGACGGATCGAAATGGGCCTTGCGATACGGATTCACGCCGAACCGGCCAACCTGAAGATCGTGCTGTGTGTTGGCTTCGTTGGAGAAGAAGCACAGATAGTCGAAGGCCATATCCTGGCTGGTCGAGCGGTTGGAGACCGCCGAAGTCCAGCCCCAGGTGATGTAGGGCGCGCGACTGGGCTCGTCGAAATGGTCCCATTTCCCGGTCTTGCGATTCCAGACGTCACGCGCCCCCGGAAGTGGAGCCGCGGCAACGTGATTTCGAATGGCGCTATCCTCCTGCTGCGCCTGCACGAAGGCGTCGTCCCAGGAATAGCTCATCAGCGTCTGCCCGCCGCCGAAGGCGAAAATTTCGTCGCCGAGGCCCCAGCTGGCTCCACCAGGCGCCCAATCCTTGGAGGCGTCGACGAAGAGTTCCAGCCCTTTGACGAAGCCCGGGTTGTTGACTTGCGGCTCCATGGTTTCGAGATCGAAGAAGAACCCGCCCTTGACATTGGGATTGCGCGCATAGGGCGCGGCCCGGCTGATGAACGCGGAGAACATCAGGTCGTCGCGCTTGGTGACTTCGGCCGAGCCGTAGTTGGCATTGCCGTCGCCATCCCAGTCCCAACCGGAAAAGACGCGGGCGATCTCGTTGTAGTCCTCCCAAGTCTCTGGCACGCTCAAATCCTTGCCTGTGGCGTCCTTGTACCTGGCCTGAGCTTCGGCATTGCTGAAGATGTCGGAGCGGTACTTGAGATAGTGGCGGTCGCCGTCGACGGGGTATTGCACCATGGTGTCGCCCCACTTGGCCACGTCGATATAGTTGCGGGTTACGTCCTGCATGCCGGACACATTTTGGTAGGCCTCGGGGACGGGCGCCAGGAAGGGGTTGAGGTCCCCGATCCACAGCGAACCATAGAACAGCACATCATAGGCGTTCTGCCCAGTCTGGAACGGGATGAGGATGCGCTGGAACAGATCGCCGAAAGGCACATGCACGACATTGACCTTGGCGCCTGTCAGTTCCGCGAATTGCGTGGCGTGCAGATCCGTCGGCTCGCCGATCACCGGAACGGCATGGGTGATGATATTGAGCTGCCTGCCGGAGTAGTCCTTGGCATCGATCGCTTCGTACGAGCAGGCGCCCGGCACATCCTGATCGATGCCGAAACGGGAATAGTCGGCGCCCTGAGCGAGCGCGGACGACGAGGTCGTCATCGCCAGTAAGCTTGCCAGGCAAGCGAGTCTTCCAAACTTCATTTTCCTTCTCCCTTTGATTCAGTCTGAGCCGGTGGACCGGCAGTTGTCGATTTCGACTATGGAATGAGCACGGCGCGGCCGTGGATCTTGCCGTGGTGGAGGTCGAGCAATGCCTGGTTGGCATCGGCCAGCCGGTATTCGGCGGTCGAGAGATGAACCCTGCCCTGGTCGGCCAGGGCCATCAGTTCGACCAGTTCGGGGTAGGTTCCGACCAAATTGCCAATGATGCGCTTTTCGGAGGTGATCATATCGATGGTCGGGATCTCCAGTTTCCCGCCATAGCCCACGATGTAGTAGGCTCCATCGTTGCGGGTCATGGCCAGGCCCTCCGCGATGGCGCTGCCCTCGCCGACGAAATCGACTACCGCTTCCGCTCCATGGCCTCCGGTGATGGCGAGGATGCGCTCGACCTGATCGCCGCTGGCCTTGACCATGAAGTCGGCGCCGTATTTCTCGGCCAGCTCCAGTGCCTCGTCCGAACGATCGACGGCGATGACGCGTGCCGCGCACATGGCGCGAAGGACCTGCACGCCGATATGACCCAGACCGCCTACACCGATCACAACCACATGCTGGCCCGGCAAGAGATGGGCCGCTGCCTTCTTGCAGGCGCGATAGGCCGTGAGGCCGGCATCCGTATAGGGCGCGACATCCTTCGGGGCGAGCGTTTTTGGCAGCTTGATCAGCGAGCGAGCGCCCGTCTTGAGATATTCGGCGTAACCGCCATTGACGTTGACGCCGGGGAACGAGCTTTCCTCGGCATGCATATCGTTGCCGCGCCGGCACGCAAGGCAATGCCCGCTGGTTACCAGAGGGTGGCAGATGACCGCGTCGCCAATCTTGAAGCCCGTCACCGCGGGCCCGAGTTCTTCGATCCAGCCGGCATTCTCGTGCCCCATGATGTAGGGCAGCTGGACGTCCGAATTGTTGCGCCAGAGGCCTTCGATGATGTGCAGATCGGTGCGGCATACACCCGCGCCACCGATGCGAACGATCACATCATTGGGCCCCTCGATGCGCGGATCGGGCACGTCCTCATAGACCACGAACTGGGCCCTCTCGAGCTTCTCGTCAAATTCATGAAGCACCGCCGCCTTCATCGCGGACCTCCCTTTTTCTTTAATATGGGTTGCATTGGCATATGATGCATCGCAAGCGGCGTGCCAAGTCGCGCTCATTGAGGAATAGTTGAAACGAAACAACGAGTTGGTCTTCTGGGCGCGTCGATAGTGCGGCGCGCCAAATGTTCAGAGATCGATCTGCGTGGGAAAGACTGTTCAAATACTGAACAGTCGTAAAGACCCAGTCCTCGTTGTTTTACAGGAGACTGTAGCTCGTGTAGCGTGCCTTTGCTCACGGTCGCGCCAAGACGGCCGGAGCGACACTGGAGGAAAACATGCTGTCTCGTTCGGAGCGCATAAAGCGCGCCCGCATCACGCTGATGCACGGCGGTCAGCTCGACCGCAATCTTATCGCGCCGCAGATCTCCGAGAGCTGGAACCGATGCATCGAGTTCGGTCTGGATCCCGGCGGACTGCCGCCCGTGGTTCAGGTGACCGCGAAGGAGTTGCGCGAACAACGCCAGCGGGATGAGTTGGTGCACCGCTTCGCAGTGGCGCAAATGCAGGCGCTCTATCAGCAGATCGCGGGCAGCAATTTCATGATCGCCTTTGGCAATACGCAAGGGACTGTGCTCGAAACCGTTTCCGACGGGCAGTTCCGCGACAGCAAGCCGGGCAAGTCGATTGTGCCGGGCTCCGTTTGGATTGAATCCCTGCGCGGGACCAATGCAATGGGCACGTCGGCCGCCATCGGCCAACCGCTGATCGTGCATGGCGAAGAGCATTTCTTCCTTAGCCATGCCGACGTCAGTTGCTTTGCCGCGCCGATCTTTCACTCCAACGGCGAACTGGCGGGGGTTCTGGATGCATCTTCCGACTGCAGGGCACGCCACGCCCACACGCTGGTTCTGATGCAGATGGCGGCAACCCATATCGAGAACAGCCTGTTCCTCAAGCAGCAGGAGCGGCACTGCATGCTCTTGTTCCATTCCCGCGGGGAGTTGCTGAACTCTGTGAGTGGCGGCTTGATTTCCTTCGACGCGTCGGGGCGCCTTACCGCGGTCAATCAGCGCGGTCGCGAAATCCTTTCGGGCTTGCCGGTTCGCCCAGGCGCCGCGTTCGAGGCCATATTCGACACAAGCTTCGGCGCAGCGTTCACCCAGCTGGCGGATCATCCGCACCCGACGCTGCGCGACCTTCTGGGGAGCCAGTATGCAGTGCAGTGGGCGAATCCGCACAAGATCGACGCGCGCCACCTGCCGCTTGCGCTGAAGCCGGGATTGACTGCGCGGCCGCGCATCGGGATGGCGGGCTTCGTGGCGGATGATCCCGCGTTGCAGACCGAACTCATCAAGGTGGAGCGGGCGGTGCGGCTGAAGCCGCCCTTCCTGATTCTCGGGGAGAGCGGCACCGGCAAGGAAATCATGGCGCGTCACATCCACGTTGCCAGTGGTCGCCGCGGCGCCTTTGTTCCATTCAATTGCGGCGCCATGCCTGAGCATTTGTTCGAAGCCGAACTGTTCGGTTATGTGCAAGGCGCATTCACCGGCGCCCGCAAGGAGGGCGCCGCAGGCCTTGCGAACGCAGCCGACGGCGGCACCCTGTTTCTGGACGAAATCGGCGATCTACCCATGTCGAGCCAAGTGGCTCTGCTGCGCTTCCTCGACCTTTCCGAAGTGCGGGCCATAGGCGCAACGCAGGCCCAAAAGCTCGACGTGCAGGTTGTCGCCGCCACCAATATCGACCTTGAACAAGCGATCGCGGACAAGCGGTTCCGCGCCGACCTCTTCTACCGGCTCAGCGTCGTTCAGCTCACCTTGCCGCCGCTGCGGAAGCGGCGGGATTTTCATGCCCTTGCGCAACATCTGCTCGCCGCGATCACCGCCGAGATCAGGATCACGGAAGAGGCCCTTGCGCTCCTGTCGCAACACCACTGGGCTGGGAATCTGCGCGAATTGCGGTCGGTACTGTTCCAGCTGTCGCTCTTGGTCACCGATGGCGGCATTGAGGGCTACCATGTCCAGCAGGTTCTCGGAGGAACGGACCCCGATGCCGCGGGACGCCCGCAAATCGGCCTGCGCGGCCTCATCACGCGCCAGATCAACGAACTCCTGCGGTCCAACGGGAACAATATCAGCGAGACCGCCAAGGCATTGAGCATATCTCGCAATACGGTCTACAAGTATATGCGCAGCCGGCGGCTCAATTAGCGATGTCGCGGCCCCGATCGGATCTTCCAGACGGGGATCGGGCCGGTGCCCGTCAGCCGGGTGAAGATCCGGGACCGGGGCGCGAATGGCGAGGTGGACCGGGCCTCGGCCGAAGCGGTGATTGCCGTCTTCGTGGAGAAATACGGCGCGAAATACGACAAGGCTGTCGACTGCCTGACCAAGGATCAGCCCGCCTTGCTGGCGTTCTGCGACTTTCCCGCCGAGCACTGGGATCATCTGCGAACGTCAAATCCGATCGAGAGCGTCTTTGCCACCGTTCGCCACCGGACCGTGCGCACGAAGGGCTCCCTGTCGTCGTCGACCGCCAGGCTGATGGTCTACAAACTGGTCATGGCCGCCGCCAGGACGTGGCGACGATTGAAGGGACAAAACCAGTTGCCGAAGCTCAACGCAGGCGCCACGTTCCAGGATGGAATCGAGGTCATCGAAATGAAGCCGCAAAGCGCCGCTCGATCAACCTCGTCACCCAAATTTCCGCACAGCTCGCGGCTGGCGCACAGCTTTCCAATGAGCGCAGCGTCAGATCCCGTCGCGGATCGAAGGTTTCGGCGCATTCGCTTAGAGCGTGATCAGCAGAAGTTGAAGACTTCTGCGGTTCGATCACGCGACCCAACAACAACTTAGGGCCCCGCACCGGTTCAATCGGGGCGGATCTGGCTCTGGCGTCATCCAGCCGATTCCGGAGTGGGGTCGATTGATGACCGGTCTCGCAACGTCTGCTTCACGGCCCCGGCCTCGATCGTCCTGGTCTCGCCGATTGGTCCCAGAGCGCCCAAATTCGGCGAGTGCCCCGTGAGGATCGGCCATCGGTACCCACCCTGCCCCAACCAGAGCATTTGATTGCGCCTGGCACGGAGAACGCCAAGAACGCTTGGCGCTCAAACGTCGACCGGGTTCACGGTGTCGTCCAGTGCGCCGACCATGTAGCGCACCAGTTCCTCGGAATTTGTGTCGGCGGTCTTCTTCTCGGTGACCTTGCGGCCGCGATGCATGACCAGGATCCGGTCGGACACCGCGAAGACGTCGGGCAGCGTGTGGGTGATGAGGATCACCGGCACGCCCTGGTCGCGCAGCTTGCGGATGAGCTCCTGCACCTTGCGCTGCTCCGGCACGCCCAAATTATTGGTCGGCTCGTCCATGATCATCAGGCGGGCGTCCCAATAGACCGCGCGGGCGATGGCGACGGCCTGGCGCTGGCCACCGGAGAGGCTGTCGATCGGCTGCGACAGGGAGGGGAACCGGATATCCAGCGCATCGAGCCCCGCATGCGCCTCGCGCAGCATGAATTTTTCGTCGAGGGTTTTGATCAGCCCGCCGAAATACGATTTCTTGGCCTCGCGTCCGAGGAAGATATTGGCCGGCACGTCGAGATTGTTGGCCAGCGCCAGATCCTGGTAGATGGTTTCGATGCCAACGCGCCGCGCGTCGATGGGGCGGGCGAAATGGCTCCGCCGGCCCTGGAAATAGATCTCCCCCTCATCGGCCGTATAGACGCCGGAGACGCACTTGATCAGCGTCGACTTGCCGGCGCCATTGTCGCCCAGCAGGGCCACCACCTCGCCGGGATATACGTCCCAGCTCACATTGTTGACCGCGGTGAGGCCGCCGAAACGCTTGGTCAAGCCTCTAATCGACAGCACTGGGTCGGTCATGAGCCTTGCCCCGGTCCGTGGCGTCCGACGATCAGGTCGCGCGACTGGTCGATCAGCACCGCGACAATGACCACCACGCCCACGACGATGAATTGCCAGAAGGCCTGCACGTTGAGCATCACCAGGCCGGTGGTGAGCACCGCGATGATCAGCGAGCCGATGACCGTGCCCATGATTGTTCCGGCGCCGCCGAACAGGCTGACGCCGCCGATGATGACTGCGGCGATCGATGAGAGCAGCAGCGCGTCGCCGATGACCGCCGAGCCGGCGGTGAAGCGCAGCGTCGACAGGAAACCGGCAATGCCGGCAGTGATCGAGGACAGCATGTAGAGCTTGATGATATGGCTATCGACCGGAATGCCGGTGCGCAGCGCCGCCTGCAGATTACCGCCGATGGCATAGGTGTGGCGGCCGAACTGGGTCTTGCGCAGGATGAAGATGGCGATGGCAACCACCACCGCGGTGACGAGCACCGGATAGGGCAGGATGCGGTCGAGCTGGCGCAGCATCTCGCCGGAAAGTTCAGGCCGCTCGAAGAAGTAGAAGCCGCCGCCCTCGCCGCGGACCAGATAAAAGAGCGACTCGTTTCCATAGTCGCGGATGCCGTCCGGCAGGCCGATGACCGTGGTGTTCTCCGACATCAGCAGCGCCACGCCGCGCACGATGAAGGAGCTGCCCAGCGTCACGATGAAGGCGGGTACCTTGAGCTTGGCGATGATCGTGCCGTTGATTAGCCCGACCAGTCCGGCGCCGGCCACGGCCGCAAGGAAGCCAATGACGACGGAGGGAAAGAGGGGGATGCCGGCATTGAAAGCCGAGCGGATGGCGAGGGCCGACAGTACTGAGGCCAGGCTCATCACCCAGCCGACCGAAAGGTCGATCCCGGCACTGATGATGACGAGAGTCTGGCCAAGCCCGAGCAGCAGCACGGGTGTGATCGCCACCAGGATGTTCTGTGAGTTGCGAACCGTGAAGAAGGTAGCGCCGCCGACGGCCGGAACCGCAACCACGAAGAAGACGATCATCAGTCCCAGGAACGCCCAGGCCCACAATCGGCTGGCTACGATGATGAATTGCTTGCTTGCCGGCAGGCGCGACACAGAGGCGCGCGCCGCGGCTTTGGCGTCAGATGAAGTCACTGGGTTTCGCCCCGGTCAAACGGTCAACAGGAAACCGGGAGCACTCTGGCGCATGCTCCCGGCCATACTCACTTTTCCTCAGGCAGCCTTACTTGCCCGGAACCTGGTAGATGAAGCGAGCGACCGCCGGATCGCTGATATTGTCCTTGTCGATGATGGCAAAGCCGGTCTCGACGCGCCGCGGCAAGCTGGTGACGCCGGCGGCGTCAGCCGCGGCGAACTGTACCGCCATGTAGCCCATATCGTAGGGCTTCTGCGCCAGGATGAGCGAGACGACGCCCTTGCCCATCAACTCGACGGCGTCCTTGGTCGCGTCATAGGCCACCACCTGGACGTGTCCGCCCAGCCCGGCATTCACGACCGCAGTGCCGGCGCCCTGTGCGCTGAACACGTTGGTACCGAACACGCCGACCAAGTCGGGATTCTGCTCGATCACGGCAGCGGTCTGCTGCTGCGCCTTGTTCAGGTCGTCGAGGTTGTAGTCGGGTCCCAGGACCTTGATGTCGGGGAATTCCTTGGCCATCACTTCCATGAAGCCCTGCTCGCGACCCTCGACGGAACTGACGTTCGGGTTGGTCGAGTTGATATAGACGGTTCCCTTACCTCCGATCGCCTTGGCGAGACCACGCGCCGAGATGCGCCCACCCTCGACATTGTCGGAACCGATATAGCTGATCGGGAACGAAACCGGGCCGTTTACGTAGTCACCATCGCCAAGAAACGTGTCGACCGTGATGATCTTGATGCCGGCATCAAGCGCCGCTTGGAGCGGAGCGACCATCTGGGTCTTATCGACAGGCGCGGTGATGATGTAGTCGAGGTCACCACGCGCGACCATCGCATCGAGAATCGGTGTCTCCGCTTCCACCCCCCAGGTCGGCGGAATCTGCGTCACGACGTCAATTCCGAGGTCCTTGGCAGCGGCTTCAACTCCGAGCTGCATCACTTGATAGAACGGATCGACGACGCCAGGCAGAAATCCGATCTTTATGTCGGCGGCCTTTGCCACCTGGGCACCCGAAATTAGTGCAGTTGCAGCCATGGCTGCAATAAAGGACGACCCCATGCGCATAGTAATTCCCTCCCATTTATTATTGTTGCTCAGAGACCTAGCATAGCCATTTCGCTGACCATCCAATAACGATACGGTGGCTTTCAAACGTTTGCAAGCCGGTTTGTCCGAACAGGTTTCCCGGGCTGATAGGTGGAACGTCCGCCGTCAATTGCTCACCCCTGCGACGCTGGCTCCGGCAGCGGGGCGCTTGCAAGGGTGAGGCGGATGGCCTCCAGTGTACCGATGGCGCGGCGGCGCGCGGTTTCGATGACGCTGCGGATATCGGCACAGAGACGGGCGCCCCACTCGATGCGGAAGCCGTTGGTGATCCTGCGGAATGTGACGCAGGGGCGCAGCGCCCGTTCGGAACCATTAGTCGCCGGCGGGATGGCCCGGCTGGTGACGAAGACGAACAGATGCCGGCGGATTTTCTTGATCACGCGCTGCGGTTTGATACCGGCCGCATGCGTTGGCGTGCGGCGCATGATGTCGTCGAGGCGGCTCTCGAGGCGTGCGGCGTAAGTTCGCAACGTCGCATCGGCGAGCCGTTCTCGTCGCCGGCCGATCCGGCAGGCGCGCCCGGGCAGATGGCGCAAACCGGGCGCCATGATGGCGCTCCGGCGCTGTTACGGAGGTTCGGCGACCGGGCAGCGCTCTAGCTACGCGCGGCTCGCTGCCAGAACCGCAACAGTTCCATCCGCACCTGCTCGGTCGCATCGAGATTGGCGCAGTGCCCGCCCTCCGGCACCTCGACCAGCGTGAAGTTGGGGCGCCCCCGCATCGCCCGCAGCGTCGGCCCCAGCACCACATTGACCTGGGGATCGCGGCCGCCGCGCAGTATCAGGATCGGCAGCCGCGCGGCGAGCGCATTGGCGATCAGGTCGTAACGGGTGAGGTTGTGGGCGGCCAGCAGGCCGACTTGCGGGTCGAACCGCTCGACCATGCCGGCGATCAGCAGCCGGGCCGCGGCATGCCGAGTCATCCCCCGCGCTGCCATCCAGGCGTAGAGCTTCCGCCCGAACACGGCATAGGTCCACGGGATCACCTGCGCGCCCCAGCGCGGCAGGCTGAGCGCATAGGCGGTGCCGAACGTTGCGAGAGTCTGCAAGCGCGCCTCATGCCTCGCCAGCAGCTCGAGCGCCAGGATGCCGCCCAGCGAGTTACCGACCCAGTGGACGGGGCCCGCTTCCGCATGGTCCAGCATCGCGACGAGGTCGTTCGCCATGCGCGGGATGCCGAATCCCTCCGCGGTCATCGGGTTTGGCTTGCCCGAGCGGCCATGGCCGCGCACGTCGGGGACCAGCACGCGATAGCCGCGCCGGGCGAAGAACGCCGCATCCGCCGCGAGTTGCTCCCCCGCGGCCGCGAGTCCGTGGCAGAGCACCACCGGGGCGCCGTCGCGCGGCCCCAGATCGTCATAGACCAGCGTCACGTCGTCGTCGGTCAGGAACTGCGGCATCTATCCGTTCGGTCGGTGACTACCCAAGTGCAAAAAGCCAGTTTCATGGATTGAACGCATAGTACAATCCATGATCGGCGCCGTCGTTGGCCTTTTCCTGCCGCCATTGTGTTCCGCTCCTATTCTCACCTAGGATGCCTCGTGGCGGCGAATTGGCGACCTTCGCGCCACCAAGGAGCCAACCAATGCTGTTCGAGGCCTTCACGAACACGGTCGGGACGATGCCCAGTTCGAGGGGCATACGGCTCGACGGGAAGACCCATCCATATCATGAGCTGGCTGAGCGCTCCGAACGACTGGCGTCGGGATTGCTGAATTTCGGCATCGGCGTCGGCGACGCAGTTGCCATCCTGATGCGGAGCTCGCCCGACCTGTTTGTTCTCACTCAGGCCCTCTTCGCCGTCGGGGCGATTGCCGTGCCGCTGGATGTGCAGGCCAATCCCTCCGAAATTTTGCGCACCGTCGGCCAGTTCAAGATTCGTGCTGTAGTCGCCAGTGCCGATCTCCGGAGCCTCGCCGAACAACTGGCCCTCGGCGCCGGCGTCGACCTGCCCGTCCTCGTTTCCGAGCCGGCTGGCAAGTTCGGCGGGCTCGGAGATACGGCAGTCGGACCGCTGCCATCCATCGGTGCCGATGCGGTGGCCGCTTACCTGTTCTCTTCGGGCTCGACCGGCAGGCCAAAAGTGGTGCCGCGCACCCACGGCCAGTTGCTTGCCGACGCGGAAGCGTCGAGGCCTGCGCTCGACTTCACGCCCGACGATGTGCTGCTTAACATCCTGCCGGCGCATCACGCCTTCGGCTTTGTGATGATGTTCACGCACGCACCGCTGAGCGGCACCTCGACGCTGCTTTGGACCCCCAACCAGCCCCTGATGCTGGCTCGTGGCAGCCTGCTCCAGACGATCGCGGCCGAAGGGGTAACGCTGCTGCCGGGCGTACCGTTCCTGTTCGATCTGCTTGCCGGGGTTACCGACCCGGCGGACCTCTCAAAGGTGCGCCACGCCTTTTCGGGGGCCGCGGCGCTGAAACGTGCCACTTTCGACAGTTTCCGCGAACGCTTCGGCATTGCCATCCGTCAGGCCCTTGGCACGACCGAAACCTCGCTCGCGTCCTACAACAGCAGTCCCGACCCGGTGGCGACCTGGAATTCCGTCGGGCAAGCGGTGGGCGACACGCGGATCGAAGTGCTTCCCGCTGAAGAGAGTTCCGATCCCGAGATCGGCGAGCTGCTGATCACCTCTTCCGCCGTCACCAAGGGGTACCTGAACAACCCGGAAGCGAACCGGACCTCATTCAAGGACGGCGGGTGGCTGAGCGGCGACCTTGGCCGCATCGATGCCGACGGCAACATCTACATCACCGGACGCAAGAAGCTGATCGTGGCCGTCGCCGGCCAGAAGGTCGATCCCATCGAAGTGGAAGATGTTCTGATGAGCCACCCGGCCGTGGCTGAGGCGGTAGTCATCGGCATTCCCGATCCACGGACCGGTGAGCAGCGGCTGAAGGCGGTGGTGGTCAAGAAATCCGAGGAAACGGCCGAGGCCCTGGTGAACTATGCGCGCAGCCACCTCTCGGCGCACAAGGTCCCCTATCTCGTGGAGTTCATCGAGGCCCTGCCGCGAAGCGTCACCGGCAAAGTGCTGCGGGGAAAGCTCCTTGAATAGTTGTCGATTGTCCTGGCGGCTGGTTCGACCGCGATGAAGGATGCGGACGCGACCGCACAAGACCTTTCTTCCAAATCGTACCTACGCGACCCGTCTTTGTTCGACATAGTTGCTGATGGCGGCGGCCGACGCGAATAGGTCCGGCCCGATATCGCTGTCGGGAATGCGGATATTGAACTCCTGTTCCACGAACTGGATCAGTTGCACCACCCCGAACGAGTCGAGAATGCCGGCTGCCATCAACTCGGTGTCCGCGGTGAGACCGGCGCGAGCCTGGTCGTTCGGGCACAATTCATGAAGAAATCTCATAACCGCTTGCCGGGCGTCTGACATTGCGCAATCCTCCACTCTTGCGGTCAAACATATCCGGGGCCGGGCCAAAGCGAAACAGCTTTGACATCCGCCGGTCGAGAAGGAACGCTGCCGTGAATCTGGCGCCAGTCGAACTTGGTTCGGACAAAGTCCGTCCCGTAACCGCTGAGCTGTCGGCTCGAGTGGGTGCAAGCGACGGCCGGCTCGAAGACGCGAGGGAGCTTGGCGCCGCCGAGACGCTGACTTTCCAGGCGCATCAATTCGGGGCGCTCCTGGCGGGCGGGCTGATGCGGATCTCCGGGCCGTTAACCCCGGAACTGGTCCGACGGGGCCTAGACTGGCTGCAGGACGAGCACCCGATCCTGCGGGCGCACGCGGTCAAGCGGGGGCTGGGGTTCACCAGTTCGCCGCCGTATGTTTATCGTCGTGTCTACTTCGAGACGCGGGGTACCGAACCCATTCCGTTGCGGTCCCTCATCGACCCCAATCCGGCCGCGGGAGCGCGGCTGTTGCAGGAGGAACTGCGCAAACCCATCCCCGCGGGCCTCCTGCCGCGCATGCGAGCGGTTCTGGTGCGTCCCAGCGAGAACGCCGGTACCGCCCAGCTGATCATCTGCGTCGACCACACCGTCGCCGACGCGAGCTCGGCAATGCTGTCCATGCGCCAGCTTCTCGAATTCTTCGCCGATCCCGAAGGCGTCCCGCCGCCCCGGGGACGCCAGTTGCGCCTGGCGCCGGCACTCGACACCGTACTGCCGAAGAGGAGTAACGGCGGCAGACCCTACGAACCTATCATCCGCCTGCCGGTCGCGCGGCTTCCCAAGGCCGATGTTAGAACCGCCGTCGAGCGGCGCAGCTTCGACAAGACGGAAACGGAATTCATCAAGTCGCAGGTAAAATCACATCAGACCACGTTGCATGGCATCGTCGCGGCGGCGATCCTCAAGGCCATCCACCAGCGGTTCGGACTGACCGACATGACGTGCCTCTCGAGCGTGGACCTCCGGCGGCAATGCAAGCCACCCGTGCCGATCGAAACCTTCGGCTGTTACATCGATCTGCTGCGCACCCGCCACCGCATCGATCAGCCGATATGGGCACTCTCCCGGGATGTCGCCTTCAAGCTTATCACCGCCCTGGCGCGGGATCACGCCGGTGCGTCGGTGCTCAAGCGTCCGTCATTGAAAATGATCTGGACCGAAACCCTGCCCATGCTGAAGAACCGCTATCGCGGCGATGGGCTGATATTGACGACCGCCGGCGAAACCAATCTCGGGAGACAGTCCGGGCCATTCGTCCTGGAGGAAATGTCCGGCATGGTGTCACAGGAAACGATCGGCGCCGGTGTCTTCGGAATGGCTTTCGAAAGGCTTGGTGAGTTGGAGTTTTCGCTTTGCTACGCCCCGCATTGCCTGGCGGGGAGTGATGCGGCAGCTATCGCCGACAGCGCCGCCGCGAGCTTACGTCACCTGCCTGTCGATTCGAATTGATGTCTTGCAAGACTGCCTCATCTGCGAACGTCCGCTCTTGATGCTGCGGACGGCTCCTCCACCGGCATCGCGAAGTCTGCGTTCCAGGTCAATGGCATCGACGATACAGGTGAGGTCGTTGTTCGCCGGCAGTTGAAGCGTCGCTAGGTCCCGAGCTTTTTCGGAGGCCTGTCGCCTTGTGTCGTTGGCATGGAAGCGTGCGCGACCGCGCATCGCTGGGCGAGGGAGTTGATCAAGCTGGGCCATGAGGTCCGGCTGATGCCGCCGCGCTATGTGAAGCCCCATGTGAAGCGCAACAAGAACGATGCGGCGGACGCTGAAGCCATCTGCGAAGCGGTGACGCGGCCGACCATGCGGTTCGCGCCGGTCAAGACGATAGAACAGCGGTCGATTCCGCCCATCGGGCACCAACCAAAACCACTAGCGATGCCCCTGAATTTGCGAGACATTCCGTTTTGCGGCGGTGCTCTTGCTACGCATCGTCCTCGTCGCCCTCCGTGCCGTCCGAAGGCAGTTCGCCCGGGACATGGCCCCTCACTCCTCCGGAATGTTCTCCTTGAACAGCACAGCGATGCGCAACGGGTGCATGCTCCAGGACTCGCCCCGCGCGATGCGGGTCAGCTGGGCCAGCGCCTCACGGGCTTCCACGCGGGCATTCTGGTCGATCGCTACATCCATGGTGCCGTTCAGCAGCATGCGCTTGGTGTACGGGGTCAGTTCATGCCCCACGAAAATCACCGAGCGCGCCAGCCCCATTTCCTCCAGGGCCCGCTCGATGCCGCGGTTGCCGGCACCAATATTGTAGATCGCGCCGATCTCGGGATGCTCCTCGAAATGCGTCCGGGCAGCGCGATAGGCGCGTTCATTGTCGTCCCGCACCTCCGTGAGGTCGACGACCTCGAGGTTCGGGAATTCCTCGAGCAGGATATGCCTGAATCCCATCTCGCGTTCTTCGTGGCCGCGATAGGACAGCGATCCGGCAAACAGCGCCACCTTGTGCTTGCCCGGACCGAGCAGCCGGCCCATGAGGTAGCCGGCAAGGCGTCCGGCACTGCGGTTGTCGATGCCGACATAGCCGGCGCGCGGCACGTGGTGGATGTCGGAGAGCAGCGTGATTACCGGCACGCCCGAACGGGTGAGGGAGCGGATGGCCTCGCGCACCGCGGGATGATCGAGCCCCACCACGCCGACACCATCGGACCGGCCCTCCAGTTCCTTGAGCTTGGCCGCCAGCGTGAGCGGGTTGAACCCCTCGATCGAGTGCACCGTGCCGACGGTCCCGGCATGGCCGTTGCCCTGCCGCTGCAGGTGCTGGCGCAGTTCGTCCATGAAGCTGTTGGTGCCGGCCGGCAGCACGAAGTCGAAGCTCAGACTGGAACCATGGCGCTGCGGTTGCGCTGTCGTCTCCGCGATATAGCCCAGGCGCTGGGCCGTCTCGAGCACCATTTCGCGCGTCCGCGCCCGGACCCCGGGCCGATTGTTGAGCACCCTGTCGACTGTGGCGCTGGAGACCCCGGCTTCCTTGGCGATATCGATGAGCGTCGAACGCATGACGCCGGGACTCCTTCAACATGAACTTCGCAACGTCACGGTAGGCAATTCTGCCACAGCTTAGCTCATCGCCGATCACCGCCGCATCGCAATAGAAAGAATGATGCGTTTTGATGTGATTGTAAAGTGCCATTGGCTGGTCTGGCGTTCGAGTAGCGGTTGAATCCGAAGACTTATCGCATAATATCAATGAGTTGCTGAGAACTAGCCTGAAGGTGTCACCGCTCAGGATCCTCGGAGTTCCCCACGCGGCGCGCCGTGATGATGCATTATGATGAATTTAGTATTGACTCATCAATCATGGTCAATCAATATTCCGCATGCAGGATGGCATGCCAAAGGCAGCCGTCCCCAAGGGAGGACTCATCGATGACCACACAGAACCGCATTTCGCGGCGTCAGTTATTGGCGACCGGCAGCAAGGGCGCCCTGGTCGCCGCGGCCGTCGGCATCGCACCCCAGTTCATCCGTCCCGGCCGCGCCTTCGCGCAGGACGCCCTTGCCGCTGGCATGATCGGCGGTCCCGCCGGCTTCGATGGCGCCGAGCGCTACCAGTACGGCCCGGATACGCCGGAAGGCCGCGCCATCGAGGCGCTGCGGTCATTGAAGGGTGCGGGCAAGGCGCCGGAGCGGATCGTGCTCGGTCTTTCCGATGGCTCCATCGGCCAGCTTACCCAGCCCTTCCCGGCCGGCGCGCCGTCGATCAAGGAGCTGTTCGAGCAGGAAACCGGCATCACCCTCGACATCGTCGGCGTTCCCAATGGCCAGGAATTCACCAAGACCATGCAGGACATCTCAACCAATGGCGGCCAGTTCGACATCTATGCGGTGGAATGGAACCGGCTGGGCGATCTCGCCGAGACCGGCGGCATCATCAAGATGGACGATTTCGTCGCCGCGCACCGTCCCGAATGGGACGATCCGGAGCGCGGCTATGTCAACGGCGCCCAGGGCGTCTCGCTGCTCAACCAGTATCGCGGCTCGACCTATGGCGTGTCGCTCGACGGCGATTTCCAGACCTGGAACTACCGCACCGACCTATTCGGCGCCGCGGCGGAACAAAAGGCCTTTGCCGACAAGTACGGCTATGAGCTCAAGCCGCCGCGCACCTGGAAAGAGCTCGATGAGATCTCCAGTTTCTTCTTCCGTCCCGACCAGGGCCTGTTCGGGTCCACCGATCTGCGCAACCAGGGCTGGGGCTACACCAACTGGTACCAGCGCTACACCTCGATGGCCTCGCCGAACCAGTTCCTGTTCGCCGATGACGGCAAGCCGCTGATCAATTCGGAGCAGGGCCTCGCCGCCACCGAGGAGTACATCAAGTCGCTGGCCTACAAGTCGCCCGACGCCATCTCCTGGAGCTGGCCGGAGCAATACGGCAATTTCGGCTCAGGCGGGGCGGCGATGACCTGCGCCTTCTCCAACCTGCCGAAATTCCTCGACAATCCGGGCAATTCGGGCTCGATGGTCAGCGGCAAGGTCGGCTCGATGCTGCCGCCGGGCCGCGAGATCGGCGGCGACCTCGTCCGCCGCACGGTGCTCTGGCTCAATCTCTCCGCCTCGATCTCGAGCCAGTCCAAGCATCCGGAAGCCGCCTATCTGCTGCTGCAGTGGCTCGGCTCGTCGCGCATCTATTCCTGGATGACGGCCAATCCGGGCGGCTATTTCGACCCCTTCCAGCTGGCCAACTTCTCCGATCCACTGGTCCGCCAGACCTATCACGACTACCACATGGACGTGGTGCGCGAGTCGGTGGCCCGCACCGTGCCCTCGATCAACTATCCGGGCGCCACCGCCTTCCACAACGCCCTCGACGAGAACCTCGTCGCCTCGCTGACCGGCGCCAAGTCGGCGGCGCAGGCGATGGCCGACACCGAGTCCGAATGGCTGAAGATAGCCGGCCGGGTCGGCGAGGAAAAACTGCTCGAGGCGATCAAGACCAACAAGGCCGCCTGGCCGACCGTGGTCGACCGGCTTTCCTGAGCTCCCCCCTGGGCGGCGGGCTCCGGCCTGCCGCCATTTTCCTCTCGATTGAACTGATCCGATGCGCCGATCGCCCGCCTTCGAACTCTTCCGCTATGCCGTTATCGTGCTGGCGATCGCCATCACGCTGGTGCCGATCGCCTGGATGGCGTCGATGGCCTTCAAGCCGATCGCCGAATGGCAGGCAACGGGCAACAATCTCACCTGGTGGCCGAAGAACCCCACCCTCGACAATTTCCGCTTTATCTTCGGGGAGAGTTCGACCGAGCTGATCGTGGCGCTGGAGCGCACGGCCGCCAAGCCGATCCTCGCTTCGCTGCTGGCCTCGGTGTTCGGCACGCTGATCGCCATGGCCGCGGGCTCGGCGGCGGCCTATGGCCTGTCGCGCTTCAAGGCCGGCGGCAACCTGCCGCTGGCGCTGATCCAGCTGCGGCTGTTCCCGCCCATGGCGGTGATGATCCCGGTGATGATCATGTGGGCTTTCCTCAAGCTCAACGACACCTGGTGGGGCCTGGCGCTAGTCTATGGCATCGTCACCCTGCCCTTTGCCTTCTGGCTGATGAAGACCTTTTTCGACGAAATGCCGCGCGAGATCGAGGAAGCGGCGCTGGTCGAGGGCTGCTCGCGCTTCCGCGTCTTCCTCAAGGTGACGCTGCCGATGATGGCGGCACCGCTCGCCAGCTCCGCGCTCTTCGTCTTCATCCTCAACTGGTCGGACTATCTGATCGCGCTGCTGCTGACCACGCGCGAGTGGGTGACGATCCCGGTCTATATGGCCTCGCTCTCGTCCTCGATGACCGGACAGCTCTATGGCGCCAAGGCGGCGCTCGGACTGATCGCCGCCGTGCCGCCGATCATCGCCGGCATCGCCATCCAGAAACATCTCGTCCGCGGCCTGACCTTCGGAGCGCTGAAGCAATGAGCGGCGTCACGGAAGCACCAGGCGCCGCCGAGGCCGGAGACGATGCCAGGGCAAGCCGGAAACTCGGACTCTACCTGACGCTACCGGCGCAGTTGCTGGTGTTGTTCATTGCCGTATTCCCGCTGCTGATGCAGCTCTATATCAGCCTCACCGGCTGGTCGCCGCTCACCGGCATGGGCTGGTGGAATGCCTGGAGCCTCTGGAACAGCTTCCAGAACTATGTCGAGCTCGCCGTCGACAATCGCTGGTGGAGCGCGCTGCTGCGCACGCTGCTGGTCATGGTGGTCTGCGTGCCGGCCGAGTTCCTGCTCGGGCTGGGGCTCGCCACCCTGTTCATGGACAATTTCTACGGCAAGCGGGCGTTCTATTCCATCCTGCTGATGCCGATGATGGTGGTGCCCGCCGTCGCCGGCTACATGTTCTTCATGCTGTTCCAGTCCGGCGGACCGGTGAACGACCTGCTTTCCACCCTGTCGGGCCAGAACATCGCCATCGCCTGGCTCAGCAACCCCTCCCTCGCCATGGTGGCGGTGATGGTCGCCGACATCTGGCAGTGGACGCCGCTGATGTTCCTGATCCTGCTCGCCGGCCTGGTCGGCGTGCAGGAGGATCAGCTCAAGGCGGCGACGCTGCTGGGCGCCAACTGGCGGCAGCGCTTCGTCACCATCATGCTGCCGCGGATGAAAACGATCATCATCATCGCGCTCGCCATCCGCACGATCGAGAACTTCAAGATCTTCGACACGCTCTACATCATGACGGGCGGCGGCCCCGGCGTGGCGACGGAAACCATCTCCGTCTACATCTACAAGCTGATCACCAACGATCTCAATTGGGGATACGTCGCTGCCATCGCGCTGGTCATCCTGCTCACGCTGTCGGTGGCGCTGGGCATCGCCATTTCGCGCATGGGCAAGGCCAGTACGGAGGTGACGAAATGACCTCCATCCGCCTTGACACCCTGACTAAGAAGTTCGGGGCCTTCTCGGCCATCAGGACCATGGACCTCGAGGTCCACGACGGCGAGTTCATGGCGCTTCTCGGCCCTTCGGGCTGCGGCAAGTCCACTACCATGAACATCATCGCCGGCATGGAACGCCCGACGTCCGGCCGGGTGTTGTTCGGGGACCGCGACATCTCCAACGTGCCGATGACCCGGCGCGGTGTCGGCTTCGTGTTCCAGAACTACGCCATATTCACGCATATGACCGTGCGCCAGAACCTTGCCTACGGACTCAAGGCGCGCGGCACGGCGGGGGCGGAAACAGACCGCCGGGTCGGCGCCATCGCCGACTTCCTGCAGTTGACGCCGTTCCTCGACCAGCCCTCGGCAAAGCTCTCGGTCAATATCCTGCAGCGCATCGCCATCGGCCGCTCCGCCATCGTCGAGCCGTCGATTTTCCTGCTCGATGAACCGCTGTCCAATGTCGATGCCGCCTTCCGCGCCGTGATGCGCACCGAGCTCAAGCATCTGCAGCGGCAGTTCCGTCAGACCATGGTCTATGTCACGCATGACCAGCTCGAAGCCATGACCATGGCCGACCGCATCGCGGTGATGGACCACGGCGTACTGCAACAAGTCGGCACGCCGCTCGAGGTCTACAACAATCCGGTCAATATCTTCGTCGCCCGCTTTATCGGCTCTCCGGGCATGAACCTGCTGCCGGCAACCCTGGTCGAGCTGGGCGGCCGGCTGCATGCGGATCTGGGGAAAGCGGGTCTCTCGCGCGCGCTGACGGCTCCGCTTGCCGCCGCGGCGCGCGGACAGAAGTCGCGGGACGTCTGGTTCGGCTTCCGGCCCGAGGAACTGAGCGTTGCTGCGGACACGGCTGGATTGACCCTTGCCGTCACCTTCATCGAGCGCATCGGCTCGCGCACCATCGCCCACTTCGATGCCGGCGGGGTCGCCGTCAAGGGCGTGTTCGAGAACGATGTGGCGCTGCAGGCGGGCAGTACCGCCCATGTCGTCGCCCAGGAGCAGTCGGTGCGGCTGTTCGACAGGGCGACCGGCCAGGCGATCGTGGGGGATTGAGAGATGGCCGCGATCGAGTTCCGCTCCGTGACCAAGCGCTTCGGCCAGACCGTCGCCGTCGACCAGGCCAGCTTCCGCATCGAGGACGGCGAGTTCTTCTGCTTCTTCGGGCCGCCGCTCTCCGGCAAGTCGACCATCCTGCGGCTCATCCTGGGGCTCGAAAAGCCCGACGAGGGGGAAGTCCTGATCGGCGGCCGCCCCGTTAACGGCGTCGGTCCCGCGGCACGCAACGTCGCCATGGTGTTCCAGAACCTGGCCCTGTTCCCGCATCTGACCGCCGAACAGAACGTCCGCTTCCCGCTGGTGGAGCGCAAGACCGATCCCGAGATGATCGCGCGGCGCGTGGCCGAGGTCAGCGGCAAGCTGCATATCGCCCATATCCTTCACAAGCTCCCCGCGCATCTCTCGGGCGGCGAACGTCAGCGCGTGGCGATCGCCCGCGCCCTGGTCCGCGATCCCGTTGCCTATCTCATGGACGATCCGATCTCGGCCCTGGACGCGCGGCTGCGCGAGGAAACTCGCGTTGAGCTGAAGCGGATCCAGACCGAACTCGGGCGGACGCTGGTCTATGTGACCCATGACCAGGAAGAGGCGATGTCGATCGCCGACCGCATGGCCATTCTCGAGCACGGACAGATCAGGCAAATCGGCTCCCCGACCCAGGCCTACGACCAGCCGGCCAACGACTACGTGGCCAGGCTCCTCGGGGCGCCGATGATCAACATCCTGTCCGTCGAGGCGGATGCGGGCGCCGGCGTGCTCCGCCTCGGAGGCGGGGCGATCACGCTGCCGCTTTCGGCGGTGCCGCAGGGCACGAGCCGCGTCGGCGTGCGGCCCGAGGACCTCGGCATCACCAAGGCTGGCGATGCCGGCAAGGCGACGGTCTTCGAGGTCGAGCCGCTCGGCGGTTTCACCGTGGTGACCCTCTCGGCCGGCGGGAACCGGCTGCGGGCCCTGTTGCGCGGGCAGCCGGCAATCCAGACGGACAGCGCGGTCGGTCTAACAATGAATCCGGCCGCAGCGCATTTCTTTGCACAAGACGGGCGATCGCTGGCCCGTGTGGGCAGCTAGGGGAGGGGAATATGGCCACAAAGTTCAAGCCCGATGTCGAGGTCCGCGAGCGCGGCTACACCATCGGCGTCATCGGCGGCGGCATGATCGTGTCGGAGGTGCACCTGGCGGCCTATAAGGAGGCCGGATTCAAGGTTGGCGCCATCGCGTCGCGGACGCTCGACAAGACGCGCAAGATCGCCGAGCGCTATGGCATCCCGAAAGTACACGGGACCCCCAAGGCGCTGATCGCGGATCCGAGCATCGAGATCCTCGACATCGCCTATCCGCCCGACCAGCAGCCGGCGCTGATCCGCGCTGCGCTCAAGCAGCCGCATATCAAGGCGATCCTGGCGCAGAAGCCGCTGGCGCTGTCGTTGCGCGAGGCGATCAAGCTCCGCGATGAAGCCAAGGCGGCCGGCAAGGTGCTTTCGGTCAACCAGAACATGCGCTTCGACCAGTCGATGCGGGTGCTCAAGCAGATCATCGATGGCGGCGAACTGGGCGACATCGTCTTTGCCCAGATCGACATGCATGCGATTCCGCACTGGCAGACCTTCCTCGAGAAATATGACCGCCTGACCCTCGCCAATATGAGCGTGCACCACCTCGACGTGCTGCGCTTCCTGTTCGGCGAGCCCAAGGAGATCACCTCGCTGTCGCGCAAGGATCCGCGCACGAGCTTCAAGCACAAGGACGGCATCTGCGTTTCGACGCTGAAGTTCGGCAGTGGCGTGATGGCACTGTCGCTCGAGGACGTGTGGAGCGGTCCGCGCGAAGAGGGATACGACAACGACATCTTCATCGCCTGGCGCGTGGAAGGCACCGAGGGCGTGGCCAAGGGCACCATCGGCTGGCCCAACGGTAAACCGTCGATGCTCACCTACAATTCGAAGCAGACCACCAGTGGCAAATGGGTCACCCCGAAATGGGAGACCCACTGGTTTCCGCACGCCTTCATCGGCGTGATGGAGCAACTGCAGTATGCGCTCCGAAGCAAGACCAGGCCCGAGCTCAACGTCGCCGACAACGTCAAGACCATGGCGCTGGTGGAGGCTGGCTACAAGTCGATGGCCGAAGGTCGCACCGTAAAACTATCTGAAATATCAACGAAATAAGGGAGGACTTCCATCATGATGCAAGTTGGCATTTTTACCGGCTATTTCCCCTATGGGCTCGAAGAGACGGCAAGGAAGATCAAGTCGCTCGGCTTCAATACCGTGCAGCTCGATCTGCATTTCAAGGATGTCGATCTGAGCGCCGGGCAGATCACCAAGGACAAGGCAAAGAAGGTCCGCGACGTGTTCCGCGACCACGATCTGCCGGCGTGCTGCGTCTCGGGCTACACCAACATCATCCATCCCAACCTCGGCCACCGCAAGGCCAACATCGATCGGCTGAAGGAGATCATCCGTAACGCACGGGCGCTCGGTTCACCCTACGTCATCTCCGAGACCGGGACCTACAACACCGAGAGCGAGTGGATGCATGACCCCAAGAACAAGACCGAGGAAGGATTCGAAACCTGCCGCAAGGTCATCTCAGAACTGGCGCAGGAAGCCTATGACCATGGTGCCGTCTTCTGCCTCGAAACCTATGTGAACAATGTCGTCGGCTCGGTGGAGGAGACGGTGCGGATGTTCGCCCAGGTCGATCATCCGGGCCTGGGCCTGCTGATGGACCCGACCAATTACTTCGAGCTGCACAATATCGATGCGATGGACAGGGTACTGAACCAGGTGTTCGACACTCTCGGGGACAAGATCAAGATCGCCCACGCCAAGGACGTCGCCAAATCCGGCGACGACAAGTCCGAGAAACATGCCGATATCGGTGACGACGACGCGCTCGCCTCGCACACCTTCCGTGGAGTCGGCGAGATCGTGCTGCCGGCTCCGGGCACGGGGTCGCTGAACTACGACCTCTATCTCAAGCGCCTGAGCGAGAAACACCCGAACATCCCGATGATCATCGAGCATCTGGAAGAAAGCGACGTGCCGCGGGCCAAGAAATTCCTCGACGGCAAGCTTAAGGCGCAGGGCCTCTAGGCAAACCCCGGATGGGGCCACCACGGTGGCTCCAGTTCAAGAAATCTGTCGCACTTGCGCCAGCTGATGCGCAAGCCACCCACGGGCCCCAGAGGCTCCACAAACGACTGAGGAGGATGAAATGCATAAACTCGGATTGTCCATCGCCGCGGCCGCGCTGCTCGGCGGCATGGTTGCCGCACCGGCCATTGCCCAGAACCAGAAGACCTTCTACCTGCTCTCCCATGGCGGCGCCTCCGATCCGTTCTGGATCGACTGGAACGCCGGCGCAACCGCTGCCTGCGAACAGCTCGATGTCGCTTGCAGGATTTCCTTCAGCGGCGGCGACATGGCCAGCCAGAAGGAAGCCTTCAACTCGGCCATCGCCGCCAAGCCCGACGGCATCGCCACCACCTCGGCGCAGCCGGGCCTATGGACCGAGGAAGTCGCCGCCACCAAGGCCGCCGGCATCCCCATCATCTTTTTCAACACCGACGATCCGGCGACCGGCCGCCAGGCCTATGTCGGCGCCGACCTCGGGCAGGCGGGCGTCAGCTGGGCGCGGTATCTCGTCGACCATCAAATGGTGAAGGCCGGTGACAAGGTGTTCCTGCCGGTCGAAGTCCCCGGCGCCAGCTACCAGCAGCTCGAAACCGAGGGCATCGCCAGCGTCTTCGATCCGCTCGGCATCACCTATGACGTGGTCGATGCGGGCACCGATCCGGCTGGCGTCATCGCCAAGATGACCGACTACATGGTGGCCAACAAGCCGACCGCGGTGATCGCGCTCGGCGATCTCGTGGCAGCCAGCGTGCAGCGTGTCTTCGACGGGGCCGGCGTGGCGCCGGGCTCGGTCGCGGTGGTCGGCTGGGGCAATTCCAGGGAGACCGCCGAAGCGGTCAAGGCCGGCTATGTCAACGCCGCCTCCTGGCAGTTCCCCTCGGCCCAGGGCTTCATTCCCGTCGCCTTGCTCAAGCTTGCCTCCGATGGCGAACCCATCGGCTATGACGTGCTGACACTCAGCCTTTACGATGCGACGAGCGTCGAGCCCATCCTCGCGCTCTACAACAAATAGCGCGCCTTCGGCCGCCGGTTCGCCGGCGGCCGCCATTGCCTGCCGTCTCCGATTCCGGGAAGTTCGTAATGAAATCCATACATTGGCAGAACGCACTGAAATCGCCCGAGCTGTCATCGCTGGTCATCCTCGGCGTCATCACCGTGCTGTTCGTCATCGGCAATGGCGAGTTCCTGTCGCCGCTGAACATCTCCAACCTCCTCGCCTTCCTGCCCGAACTCGGCATCATCGCGCTGGCCATGACGCTGCTGCTCACCGCCGGCGAGTTCGATCTTTCCGTCGGGGCGGTCTTCGCCCTCTGCCCGGTGATGGTGGCGCTGCTGGTGCAGAATACCGGCATGGATTTCGCCCTCGCGCTGCTGCTCGGCTTCGCCGCCTGCGTCGCTATCGGCTTCCTCAACGGTATCCTCGTGACCAAGGTGGGCATCTCGTCCTTCCTCGTCACGCTTTCGATGCTGCTGATCGTGCGCGGCGCGGCGCTCTACATCACCCAGGGCTTTCCGCTGAAATCGCTCGAGATCGAGCACGTCCTCGTGACGCTCCTGTCGGGGGATTTCCGCGCCGGGCCGTTCCGGTTCTACGCGTCCTTCTGGTGGTTCATCGGCCTGACGCTGCTCGCCATTTACGTTCTGGACTATTCCAAGCTCGGCAACTGGATCAGCGCCATCGGCTCCAACCGCAGCGCCGCCGTGGCTCGCGGCGTGCCCGCCGATGCGGTCAAGATCGGGCTGTTCATCGCCACTTCGGTGCTGGCGGGTTTGGCCGGTACGATCAGCGCCCTGCGCATCTCTGCCGCCTCCCCCGTCGCCGGCACCGGTTACGAGCTCGAGGTCATCGCCATGGTGGTGGTGGGCGGCACCGCGCTCAATGGCGGCCGCGGCACCGTTCTCGGCACGCTGGTCGGCATCTTCCTGCTGCGCGTCATCCGCAACGGCATCGTCCTCGTCGGCGTGCCTGGCCTCGCCTACAACATCTTCGTGGGCGCCATCATCCTCGCCATGCTGGTGCTGCACGCGCTGCTCCAGAAGAATACGCGGAGGACCTGACCATGGCCGAGGACGTGCTGCGGCTCGATAATCTCACCAAGTCGTTCGGCAATGTGCATGCGCTGGTCAATGCTTCGCTCACCCTGCGCGAGGGCGAGGTGGTGGCGCTGCTCGGCGACAACGGCGCCGGCAAATCGACGCTGATCAAAACCATCTCGGGAGTGCACCGGATCGACTCCGGCCAGATTTCAGTCCGCGGCCGGCCCGTCACCATCAGATCGCCCCGCGACGCCATTGAACTGGGCATCGAGACCATCCATCAGGATACCTCGCTGGCCCCCGATCTCAGCATTGCCCGCAACCTCTTCCTCGGGCGCGAGCCGGTACTGTTTGGCTTCCTCGGCGTTTTCGCGCCGCTTGATCTGGGCGAGTTGAAGCGCTCCGCCTCGGCCCTGCTCAAGCGGGTGGGCATTTCGAAAAAGCTCGATGCCGACGCGCCGGTGCGAACGTTGTCGGGCGGCGAGCGACAGTCGATCGCCATCTCGCGGGCCATGCAGTTCTCCGCCAAGGTCATCATCCTCGATGAGCCGACCAACAATCTTGGGGTGGAGGAAACCCACGGCGTCCTGCGCTTCGTGAAGGAGGTGCGCGATGCCGGGCATTCCGTGCTGTTCATCACCCACAACATCCACCACGTCTTCCAGGTCGCCGACCGCATCTTCGTCATGCGGCGCGGCGAGGTGACGGCCGAACTGGTCGTCGCCGAAACCGACCTGCTGACCGTCGAAAGCATCATCACCGGCGCCGACATGTCCGAGCTGATGGGTGGCGCCAGACACAAATGAACAGGGAACGCGAAAATGGTTGAGCTTTTCGGCGAGACCCTGTCTCGCCGCGACGTGGCGGCCCGTGCCGGCTCGCTGTCGCAGTTCGCCGGCGTGCGGCTGATGACGCTGGGCGACGGCGTCGAGCGCGGCATCCGCATGCTGGAGTTTCGCACCGGCACCGGACTCCGCTTCACCGCCCTGGTCGACCGTGCCCTGGACATCGCCGATTGCGACTATCGCGGCCGGGCCATCGGCTGGCATTCGCCGGCCGGTTTCAGGCACCCCGGCCTGCACGAATATGAGGGCGAGGGCGGGCTGGCCTGGGCCCGCTCCTTCTCGGGTCTGATGGTCACCTGCGGCCTCGACCATATCCTGTTCATGAACGAGGTGCCGGCCGACAGCTATTTCTATGGCCCCAAGCCGACGGTGAAGCATTCCCTGCACGGAAGGGTCGGCACCGTCCCGGCGCGCCTCACCGGCTATGGTGAGCGCTGGGAGGGCGATCGCTGCGTCCTCTGGGCCGAAGGCGTGGTGCAGCAATCGACGGTATTCGGCGAGGACCTGCATCTCATCCGCCGCATCGAGGCCGAGGTGGGCACCAGCGACATCCGGCTCACCGACCGCGTCGTCAATCACGGCTTCTACAAGACCCCGCACATGTTCTGCTACCACATCAATGTCGGCCACCCGGTGCTGGCCGAGGGCTCGCGCTACCTGGCTCCCATCCGCGACGTGGTCTGGGCCGCCCATGCGGGCGAGAGCTACCGCCGGCAGGGCACCGGCTATCGTACCCTGCCGGCCCCGCAACTCGATTTCCACGAGCAGGTCTGGCAGCATGAACTCGCCGCCGACGCGCAGGGCGAGGTTCCTGTGGCGCTGGTCAATGACCGCATCGGTCTCGGTTTCGAGGTCACCACCCGCAAGGACCAGTTCCCCTGCCAGTTTGAATGGCAGAACCTGCAGTCGGGGCAATATGCGCTCGGCATCGAGCCCTCCACCAACCACGTGACCGGCAACAATGCGGCGCGCGAGCGGGGCGAGATGATCTGGCTCCAGCATGGCGGCGAGAAACGCTACGACACCGTCTTCCGCGTGCTCGACGGGGCGCAGGCCATCGCCACCGCCGAACGGCGGATCGCAACGATCGCCCAGCAGCCCAGCGACGAATTTCCGCAGCCCTCGAACAGACATCTGCCAATCGGAGGACGTGCATGACCCGGAAAGACCACTTCGGATCGCTGGCCGGCAAGACCATCCTCTACACCGGCGCAGCGGGCGGCCTCGGGCTCGAAACCACCCTGCACCTGCTCCGCACCGGCGCCAGAGTCATCGCCATCGACAACGACCCGGTCAAGGTCGCGGCGCTGCAGGATGCCGTTGCCGGGCAAGGCCTCGCCGGCCTGACCGTTGAAATGCTTGACCTTTCCGACCTTGCCGGGCTCCGCGCCGGGCTCGAACGCCTCTCCGCCGCGGTCGGCGGATTCGATGTCGTCATCAATAACGCCGCCATCTACCCGAGCAAGCCCTTCGAAGCTTTCACGATCGAAGAAATGCAGTTGGTTCAACGCGTAAACGTCGATGCCGCGATCGTCTGCGTACAAGTCGCGCTGCCCCATATGAAGCAGGCCGGCCGTGGCCGCATCATCAACATCGCCTCCATCACGTTCTCTGGCGGCTGGTCCGACCTCACCCCCTACATCCAGTCCAAGGGCGCCCTCATCGGCCTCGCCCGCGCCTGGGCCCGCGAGTTCGGCAAGTACGGGATAACCGTCAACGCCGTCTCGCCCGGCGCCTTCCCAACCGACGCCGAAAAGATCCATCCCGACCTGCCGGGCTACGAGCGGCGTATCTTCGACCAGCAGGCCATCCAGCGCCGCGGCGCGCCAGCCGACATTGCTAACATCCTGATGTTCCTTGCTTCCGACGCTTCCTCCTTCATCACCGGCCAGACCATCAATGTCGATGGCGGCTGGGTCATGCACTGATCACAGAAAGTCCTCCCATGGGCATCCTCAGCGGCTACCGCATCCTTGATTGTTCCATCGCCATGGCTGGCCCCTTCGCGGCCCAGCGGCTCGGCGATCTCGGCGCCGACGTGGTGAAGATCGAGCCGGTGACCGGCGAATGGCAGCGGCACGTTTCGGCCGGCGGCGCGCGCGGCAACAAGATCAACGTCTCGTTCCTGTCGCTCAACCGCAACAAGCGCTCTCTGGCCGTCGATCTCAAATCGCCCGACGGCAAGCAGGTGATGCTTGATCTGGTGACGTCGGCTGACGTGTTCCTGCAGAACTACCGGCCCGGCGTCGCCAAGCGCCTCGGCGTCGACTACGAGAGCCTCGCGGCGATCAATCCCCGGCTCGTCTATGTTTCCATCTCCGGCTATGGCGAGGACGGCCCCTATGTGGACCGGCCGGGCCAGGATCTTGTGCTCCAGGGTATGTCGGGTGCCATGCTGTCAGCCGGACGTGACGGCGAAGCGCCGACGCCGGCCGGGCAGTATCTGGTGGATGCGATCACTGCCTATACCGCCTTCGAGGGTGCGCTGGCGGCACTGCTGCATCGCGAGCGCACCGGCGAGGGCCAACTGGTGCAGGTCAACATGCTCGACGCGATCACCACGCTCCAGATGCAGGAGCTTTCTGTCTTCACCGTCGCCGGCAAGCCGCAGACGCGTTCGGCCGAACCGCACGCCCATGTCTATATCCGGGCGCCTTACGGCGCCTTCGCCACCAGCGACGGCTTCATCATCATTGCCTTTCCCAAGCTGGCCGCGCTCGGCGAGGTGATCGGCGAGCCGAACTTTCTCACCATGGACGACGAGACGGACACCTGGACCCGCCGCGACGAGATCTTCGCGCAGACGCGCGCGCGCCTGGTCACCAGGACCTCGGCTGAATGGCTCGAACTGCTGCGCGCCGCCGATATCTGGTGCGGCCCGGTCTATGGCTATGCTGATCTGGTCGCCGATCCGCAGATCGCGCATAACGGCACCTTCGTGGAATATGACCACCCGACCGAAGGTCACGTGAAGACGCCGGGATTCCCCATCCGCTTTTCGCGCACGCCGTCGCGGGTCGAGCGCGGGGCGCCGCTCGCCGGTCAACACACGCGCGAGGTGCTGCGCGAGGCTGGCTATGACGAAACGAGAATCGAGGCGCTGCTGAGCGCCGGCGCGGTGGCGAGCGGGCAATTATGAGCGGTCCGCACTGTCAGCCGCTGACCCGGGGGACTGCATCATGAGTGAGAATATCCTGGTGGAACGCGACGGGTTCACCGGCATCATCACCATCAACCGGCCGGAAAAGCTCAACGCCATGACCCCGGACATGGCCGGTGCGCTGGTCGAGGCGGTCGACGCGTTCAACAGCGACGACGGCATCCGCTGCGTCGTCCTGACCGGCGCCGGCGACAGGTCCTTCTGCGCCGGCTCCGACATCCGAACGCTGGACGACTACGACACGGCCTGGGACTTCCGCAACCGACCGGACTATTGCGACGCCATCCGCGCGCTGCTCAAACCGTCGATTGCGGCGGTGAACGGCTATGCCTTCGGCGGTGGCCTGGAGACGGCGATGACCTGCGACATCCGAATCGCCTCGGAGAATGCCAGCTTTGCCGCCCCCGAGATCAAGCTCGGTTGGATCGGCGGCGGCGGCATGGCCGTCAACCTCGCGCATGCGGTTGGCCCATCCAACGCGGCGCTGATGATCATGACTGGCGATCCCATCGATGCGGCGACGGCTGAGCGGTGGGGCCTCGTCTCGCGCGTGGTTCCGCGTGCCGACCTGCTGACGGAAGCCGGAAGGCTGGCCGCGACTATCGCCTCGCGCGCGCCCATCGCCGCGGAAACCGCCAAGCTCAATCTGCGCGCCGCCTGGGAGATGAGCATCGCCGGCGCCATTGCCTATGAGCGCGACTTGCAATCCATCTGCTTTGCGACGGCGGATGCCCTCGAGGGCCGCACGGCCTTCAAGGAAAAGCGCCCTGCCGTTTTCCGGCGAAGGTAGCCGTTCCCCTAGTGGCTACCGGACCGAAGCAAATAACTATTCGTTTAGCCAGGGCCGGCGGCCGCTTCTCGCGCGATCCGGTCATTGGCCGATGACGCGAGTTGTCCCATGATGATGGCGGATCGAGAGGGCTCGATCGGCGGCCAACGATTGACCTGCCAAGCCTCGCGCGAGGGCTGGCTGCCGAACGAAACGACCTGTCGGTCGTCACCAACAGCATCGGTGTGACCGCGGCGCTTGCGTCGAACCCCACCATTCGCGTCCGGCTCTGCCCGGGTGACTATGACCGCAACGACGGGGGAGTGAGCGGACCGGATACGGTGCAATACCTGGCCAGTTCAATGTTCGGCACTGCATCATCGGCGCGAGCCGGCTGGACACGCACGGTCCCGGCGACTTCGATGCCGGAGCAATCTCGGTCAAGCGCATGATGGTCGAGAATGCGGATCAGTCGATCCTGGTACTTGATCATGAGAAGCTCGAAAAGGCAGCGTTCGAAAGGATTTGCCCCCTTAACACCATCAACTCGCTGGTAACCGACAGGTCACCGCCGGAGGCACTCAGCAGCGCCCTGAGCGCCGCCGGGGTCCGGCAACCATAGCGTCCCCGTCGCGTATGCGGCAGAGGCGGGCACCCGGTATCACCTCGTCCCTGTGATTGCAGGGCCCGAGGGCGACCCATTATCCGACATGCAACGGTACGAGGGTTAAGCCGGCTCGCCGGGGCAGAGCCTCATGCATAGGAGACGGGCCTCATGGAACATACCCGATTTGTTGGCTTGGATATTCACCAAGAACGGATCACGGTTGCGGTGGCGGAGAGCAGACGCTCCGGGATGGAGGAATACTTCGGCGAAATCGCCAATGATCCTGGTGCGATCAGCAAGCCAAGCGACCGTCTAGGGCGTCCCGGCACGTTACTAGTTTTACTGTGAGGCGGGGCCGTGCGATTATGGCGTTCATCGCCAACTCACAAGCTTGGGCCATCGGTGCGACGTGGTGGCGCCGTCGCTGAGTCCGAGGAAGCCTGGCGATCGGTTGAAGACAGATCGTCGCGACGCCACCATGCTTGCCCGTCTCCATCGAGCCGGAGAGTTGACGCTCGTCTGGGTGCCGGACTCCGATCACGAAGCCATGCGCGACCTGATCCGGTTGCGCGGCGTTGTCCGATAAATCGTGACGCGAGCGCGTCAACATCTTCAAGATTTTCTGCTGCGTCACGCTCGCCGGCACGGGCGTGGGACGGCATGGCGAATGGCTTACCGGCGGTGGCTATCTGCTTGGGCCTTCGAACATCCCGCTTGGCCTGCCGTACTCGATCGGGGATCGAGTGCCGTCAAATTGATGAGCCGCGGCGCCTGCGGGATCGAGCCCGGGTCGTCGCCAGCCCCGCCAGAGGGAAACGTGCGCCTGATGGCGCCTGCCGTTCAGACCGTACGACCCTTGTTCTCCAGAACTGCGAATGCCTCGAAGGGCTTCAGGCTAATCGCCTTGCCCAGCCGAAGGACGGGATCATAGTTGCTGATCAGGCTCTCGCCCTCTGTGCGAATTTCTTCCGGTAGATCGACCGTCGTAAGCATTGGGGAGAAGTTGGCCACAACGATGATGCGTTGCGCGCCAAGGGTGCGGGAATAGACCAGGCAGCTTTTGTGCTCCGCCAGATAGGACCGGTAGCGGCCAAGCACCACGACCGGCGAGCTTTTCCGGAGGGCGACTAGCTTGCGGTAATGCGACCAGATCGATGTTTCGTCCGCAAGGCTTGCCTCAACATTGATGGTGGCGTGGTTGGCGTTGGCTTCGATCCAGGGCGTGCCCGTGGTGAAGCCGCCATGCGGTGCCGCGCTCCATTGCATCGGGGTGCGCGCATTGTCGCGACCATTGGCGTTGGCACCACGGATGAAGTCCGCCGAGGCGAGACCGGCCTCGAGGTGCAGCCGGTGCATGTTGAGCGTCTCGATGTCCCGGAACTGCTCGATCGAGGTGAACGGGACATTGGTCATCCCGATTTCCTCGCCCTGGTAGACGAAGGGTGTGCCCTTCATCAGATGCAGGACCGTGGCCAGCATCTTGGCGGATTCGACGCGGAAACCCTTGTCGTCGCCATACTGGGACACGGCCCGCGGAAGGTCGTGGTTGCCCCAGAAGAGTGAGTTCCAGCCGTCATCGGCCAGTGCAGTCTGCCACCTATTGAGCACGCGCTTCAGTGCCACAAGGTCGAACGGCTTCGGCTTCCACTTACCTCGCATCTCGTCCCACTGCTGCGAGACGTGCTCAAACTGGAATACCATCGAGAGCTCGTTCCGGTCGCGGCCGGAATAGAGCAGCGCGGACGAGGGCGTCGCGCTCCACGCCTCGCCGACGGTCAGCACGTCGCGGCGGCCGAAGGTCTCTCGGTTCATTTCCTGGATTAGCCGGTGCAGCTGAGGGCCGTCTGCGGTAATTCCCCGGTCGACCTGCTTGCCGATGAGATCGATGACGTCCATGCGAAAGCCGGCGATGCCGCGGTCGAGCCACCAGTTCATCATCCGGTAGATCTCGGCGCGCAGCGCAGGGTTCTCCCAGTTTAGGTCGGGTTGCCGCTTGGAGAACTGGTGCAGATAATATTCCTCGCCGGCCTCGTCCAAGGTCCAGGCCGATCCTCCAAATACCGATTGCAGCTGGGTCGGGCAGCCACCGTCGGGTGCCGGCGGACGCCAGACGTAGAAATCGCGGTAACGGCTCGTCCTCGAACTCCGCGCGTCGAGAAACCAGGGATGCGCGTCGGAGGTGTGGTTGACCACGAGGTCGAGGATGATGCCGATGCCGCGCGCCTTCGCCTCGCGGACCAGCGTGTCGAAATCCTCGAGTGTGCCGAACTCCGGCGCGATCACCTGGTAGTCCGAGATGTCGTAGCCGTTGTCGTCCATCGGCGAGCGGAAGATCGGCGAGAGCCAGACCACGCCGATGCCGAGAGCTTCGAGGTAGTCAAGTCTGGAGATGATCCCCCTGAGGTCGCCGATCCCGTCGCCATCGCTGTCCGCGAAGCTGCGTGGATAGATCTGATAGACGGTGGTGTTCTGCCACCACTTGGCGTGACTTCCGGTTCTGTCGAGCATTGGCCTGGCTTTCGGGATCTATTCGCCGGGCTCGCCGCTGCGGCGGCCGAGAACGAAGGTTTGGATGGCGACCACGGCGGCGCCGCGGCACCATTCGGTATTGTCGCCGGAGCGGACGGTGAGCGGAAGCGGCTCGGTGCGCGGGTCGCGGTCCTGCCGCAACCCCTCCTGCACCGCCTCGGCGGCGACTGCGGCGAGACGCACGCCTTCGCCCCCCAGCACCACCGTTTGCGGCATAGTGAGATTGGCGACTGCCGCGAGCATCCGGCCGAGCCCGCGGCCCGCATCGTCGACCACGCGGCGCGCCGCCGCCTCCCCGGAAGATGCCAGATCGAGCGCCGCCTGATAGGTGACCGTTCGGCCCAGTGCATGCGAGACGGCTTGGGTGATCGCGGTGTCGGTCAACACGGCCTTGGCGCAGCCGCGATGGCCCTCCGAGCAGACTGGGCCGAACGGGTCGAGCGGCCAATGGCCCACGAGCCCAATGCCAAAATCCTCGCTGGCGACGATTTTGTCATGGATGACGAGGCCGTAGCCGATGCCGGCCCCCAGCGTCAGCACGGCGAAGCGGTCGAGCCCGCGCCCGGCGCCGAACCAGTGCTCGTATTCGGTGAAGGCGATGAGGTCGTTTTCTATGATGGTGGGGATGCCGGTGCGCTTCTCGACCATTGCGCCGAGCGGCACGTCGGTCCAGCCGAGAAAGGGAGCGCTTCGCACCTGGCCATGTTCGCCCAGCAGGCCGCCGACGCCGATACCGAGGGCCGTTACCTGCGGCGTTCCCTCGACAAGCCGTGCGGTCAGTTCCGCGATGGTGTCGACAACCTTGGCCGGCTCGCGCGACATCAGGCGCTCAGCTGCTGCCGCCAATACGTTGGCCCGCAGGTCGGTGGTTACCCCTAGCACCTCTTCGGCCGTCAGCTTCATTCCGATGAACCGCTTCGAGGAGGGCACCACGTCGATGAGTTGCGAGGGCCTTCCGACCTTTCCGTCGACATGCTCGCCGACATTGACCAGGAGCCCGGATTCGAGCAGCGGCGTGCTGAGCCGCGTGAGCGAGCCAGGGGACAGGTCTAGCCGCCGCGCCACCTCGCTGCGGGACATCGGGCCGTGAATCAGCACCTCGAGGGCCACCGCCCGCGAGGCGCCGTTGCCCGGCGTCCACCTTGGCGTCGTTATGCGCATGAATGCTACCTTACCCCTTCTCTCGATCCTCGCTTATCCCATCCTAATATTTTTGCCAAGAAATAAACTACGGGCAGAGTGATCCATTTTTGCCCAAAATTGACAGTGAATTATTTTCGTCGTAACACAATTTCGGCAGGGCATGGCCGAGAGCCTTTCAATGCCCGCAATTGAGGAGGGAAACGAAATGTCACACTATCCGACGCGCCGCGGCGCGTTACTCTCGATGGTCGCCGGTGCAGCCCTGCTGGCGGCGCTGCCGGCTCTGGCCCAGGATGCCACCATCACCTTCTTCGGGTCCTACGGCAATGGCGGCAACTCAAGGCAGCAGGATGCACTGAACAATGTGCTGATCCCCGCCTTCGAGGCGGCGCACCCGGGCATAAAGGTAAAGTACGTCGACGTCCCCTATGACTCGCTGTTGCAAAAGCTGACCACCAGCGCCGCAGGTGGCGAACTGCCCGACCTGGTGCGCGCAGATCTTGGCTGGGTGCCGCAGTTTGCCGAACTCGGCGTCCTGGTGCCGCTCTCGGACGCGATGCCGGATTTCCAGGCGCTCGCCGGCGCGACCTACCCCGGCTCGCTCTCCACCAACCTCTACCTGGGGAAATATTACGGCCTGCCGCTCGACACCAATACCCGCGTATTGGTGACCAGCCAGGCGGCACTCGATGCTGCCGGCATGAGCGCGCCGCCGGCGACCTTCGCCGAATTGAAGGCCATGGCCGAAAAGCTGAAGGGCACCGAGACTTCCGTCTTCGCTGACGGCGGGCTAGGCAGCTGGAACGTCCTCCCCTGGATCTGGTCGGGCGGTGGCAACATCACCGATCCGGAGCTAAAGGTAGCCTCGGGCTATCTCGATGGTCCCGACAGCGTCGCCGCCATACAGATGCTGGTCGATCTCTACCAGGCCGGACAGATCCCCAATCTCATTATCGGCAACCAGGGCGCAATCGGCACCTCCGACGGCTTGCCCTCGGGAAAATATGCGACCATCCTTGACGGCCCGTGGATGGTCGGCATCTGGGGCGAGCAGTATCCCGATTTCACTCCGGTCTACGCGCCGGTGCCTGCCGGCAAGGGCGGCTCGATCAGCGTTGTCGGCGGGCAGGACATCGTATTGACCGCATCGTCGCAGAACCAAGAGGCGGCGCTGGAATTCATCCGCTTCACCCAGACCGAACAGTTCCAGATGGAAATGACCAAGTCGGGCAACATGACCGTGATCCCGGCCTTCGCCGAAGCCGAGAAGGCCGTCGCGCCCTATTACGCGACCTTCTCAAGCCAATTGAAGACCGCCAAGTCGCGCCTTGCGATCCCCGCTTCGTCAAAGGTCGACGGCATCCTCAACATCGAACTTGCGCCCGCGTTCGAAGGCAAGGTCTCGGTGCAGGATGCGCTCAGCAACGCCGCCAAGCAGATAGACGCGCTTCTGGCCGGCGGCAAATAGGTTCCGAGCTTGGCCAAGGAACGCTCCCTCGACGTCGGCACACGGTTCCCGGTTCG
>JAUXUM010000005.1 GCA_030680995.1 Devosia sp. | reverse complement strand
GACCCTGATCGAGTTTCGACCCTAGCACAGTTCGCAGCATGGAAATCGTCGAAAAGCCGCCAGCCTGAGGCCGCTGGCGTGGATTTCGAGAACCGGAGCGCGGCGTGCGGACGAGTACGCCGGTACCGGAAGCGCAGAAATTCGGGCCGGAGCCCAGGATCACGGCTTTGGCGTCGGTTTCCAGGCCACGCAATCCATCTCCACCTTGCAATCCACCATCATGTGCGACTGCACTGTCGAGCGGGCCGGCGGGTTACTGCCAAAATACTCGGCATAGATCTTGTTGAAGGTCCAGAAATCACGCGGATCGTCGAGCCAGACCCCGACCTTGACCACGTCCTCGAGCCCGTATCCGGCCTCGGTCAGAATGGCGACGAGGTTCTTCATCGTCTGATGCACTTCCGCGATCAGCCCGCCAGCAATGATCTCGCCATTTTCCATTCCCACCTGGCCCGAAACATAGAGCCAGCCATCGGCTTCGACGGCGCGCGCAAAAGGCAGCGGCTGTCCGACGGCGCCGCGCCCGCTGGTGCCGTAACGTTTGATGCTCATCGGAAACTCTCCATACAAATCAATGAAAACTGGACGATTTCAGAAACTCCGCCAGGCGCTCCGTCTTGGGCTTGAGGAACATCTGCTTAGGGTCGCCCTCCTCGCCGATCCGGCCCTCGTTCATGAAGATCACGCGCTTGGAAACCTCGTAGGCGAACCGCATTTCGTGCGTCACCAGCAGCATGGTCATACCGTCCCGCGCCAGATCCTTGATCACCTGCAGCACCTCGTTGACCAGTTCCGGATCGAGCGCCGAGGTCACCTCGTCGAACAGCATCAATTTCGGATTCATGGCGATGGCGCGGGCGATGGCGACGCGCTGCTGCTGGCCGCCCGAAAGCTGCCCCGGAAAGCGACCCTTGCGCTCGAGCAGCCCCACACGGTCGAGCCAGCGCTCTGCGGTCGCGTTCGCCTCCTCGCGCCTCATCTTCTTGACCTTTATGAGGCCCAGCGTGATGTTCGCCAGCGCCGTCATGTGCGGAAAGAGGTTGAACTGCTGGAATACCATGCCGGTCAGCGCCCGCTGCCGCGCGATCTCCCGCTCGCGGCGCCGCTTGCGCTGACTGCGCTGCGTTTCGTAGCCGATCTGCTGGCCGTCGATGGCGATCGTACCGCCTTCAAAATCCTCCAGCATGTTGATGCAGCGCAGCATGGTCGTTTTGCCCGAACCGCTCGAGCCGATGACGCAGACGACGTCGCCCTGTTCCATGGCGCAGTCGACGCCCTTGAGCACTTCGGTTTGTCCAAAGCTCTTGTGCAGGTCCCTGATCTCCAGCAGATGTGGCATGGCGGCTTTCACGATTGAGGTATGGCGAGCTTCTTTTCTACATATTTCCCAAGTCGTTCTATTGAAAAATTTATGCAGAAATAGAGAAACCCCGCGTGGAAATAGAACGGCAGGCTCATGAAGGTGCGGGCGATCACCTCCTGCGTGGCCAGCAGCAGTTCGGCAACCCCGATGATCGAGAGCAGCGTCGAGGCCTTGACGATCTCGGCCGCGGTGTTGACCCAGGCCGGGGCGATCTGCCGCCCGGCCTGTGGCATCAGCACATACGAGAAGGTCTGCGAAAAGGTGAGCCCGATGGCCTTGGCCGCTTCGGTTTGGCCGCGCGGAATGGCCTGCAGTGCCCCACGCACAATTTCGCCCACATGCGAGGAGCAGAACACCGCGAGCGCCAGCACCCCTGCCTGGAAGGCGCTGAGTTGCAGCCCGATCGTCCCGAGGATGTAAAAGCTCGCCAGCACCAGCACCAGCACTGGGGTGCCGCGGATGAAATCGGTGTAGACCCGGGCCAGCCAGCGCAACGGCAGGACACCATAGGTCAGGGCCAGTCCGACAAATACGCCGACGAAAGAGCCGGCGATGATCGCCAGCGCCGAGACGAGCGCGGTTACGCCGATCCCCGACAGGATCGGCCAGCGCACCGACCACAAGATATCGAAGAACTGCGCGAGATCCATGCCGCTCACCTCGGGATCGCCATGCGCTTCTCGACCACGCGCAACAACATGGCCAGGATGGTGCAGGTAACGACGTAAAAGAGGCTTGCGATCAGCCAGGTCTCGATGACCCGGAAACTCTCATTGTTGATCTTGCGGGCGTAAAACGTCAGTTCCGGCACCGCGATCGCGGCGGCGAGCGAGGTATCCTTGAACAGCGAAATGAAGGTGCTGGAGAGCGACGGCAGCACATTGCGCAGCATCACCGGAATGATGATTGACGATTTGATCTGCCATTCGCTGAGCCCGATGGCGAGCCCCGCCTCGCGCAACCCCTTGGGCACCGACAGCAGCGCGCCGCGGAATACTTCGGCGAGATAGGCGCCGGCATAGATCGAAAGCGTGAACACGAAACTTTCTATCTTGCCCAGCCGCAGCCCCAACTGCGGCAGCGCGAAGTAAGTGAAGAGGATGAGCACCAGAATGGGAGTGTTGCGGATTGCCGTGACATAGCCGGCCGCGAGCGAGCGTCCTGCCCGCTGTTTCGAGATCAGGACAAAAGCGGTCGCCAGCCCGATCAGGCAGCCGATGGCGATCGACGCTGCCGCCAGTACGAGACTCAGCCCAAGCCCCATGAACAAGAGGTCGATGTCGCGCCAGACCGCAGCGAAATTGAGGGTATAGCCCATGAACCGGTACCAGCCGCGTCAGGATGGGGAAGCGTGGTCAGGATCACGCTTCCCCATCATGGTCCCTCGGCAGAGAAAAGACTATTGGAACTCTACCGGGAAGCCGATCTTGGGCGGCGCAAGGTCGACGCCGAACCACTTCTTGAACGAGGCGGCATAGGTGTTGAACTCGACCCCGGTCATCGCCTCGTGCAGCGCGGTGTTGACGAAGTTGAGCCATTCCTGATCGCCGCGGGCGACCGCGCAGGAATAGGTTTGCGGGCTCCAGCCATAGCCACCGTCCTTGTACTGCCCCGGCTGTTGCACCAGGAACCATGCGATCGATGACTGATCGGTGGCCACGGCGTCGGCGCGGCCGGCGTTGAGCGCCTGGTAAATCAGGTCCTGCGCGTCGTACTGATCGACATTGGCCTCCGGCAACGCCTGACGCACCAGTTCCTCGGCATACACATTCTGCAGCACGGCGATGGTCACGCCCGATCCGGCCGCCTTCAACGCATCGTAGTCGGCATAGCTCGAATCCGCCTTGAGCATCAACCCGGCGCCCTCGCGGTAATATGGAATCGTCACCGCGATCTGCTGCGCGCGGGCCGCCGTCACCGTCATGAATTGGCAGGTGATGTCGACCTTGCCCGTCACCACGTTCGGAATGCGGGCGTCGGAAGCCTGCAACACGAACTCCACCTTTTCCGGGTCGTCGAACAGGCCCTTCGCCACGATCTTGGCAATGTCGATGTCGAAACCCTGCAGTTGGTCGGTCTCGCTCTTGAAGTGCCACGGCGCGTTGGTCGAGCCGGTGCCCACGACCAGGTGACCGCGCGCCAGAACCTCGTCGAGCTTGCTCGTTTGCGCCGATGCCGACGTAGCGCTGAACAACAGCGCTAACGCCAACCCCGCCAGAATTGATTTGGTGCCCATTTCCATCCCCTGTTTCGTATGTTCACTATACTGGACATATGTCCATCATATCAGATAGCTTCAACTGTGCACGCCGGCGAAAGTGAGTCAAGATGGGCTGACGCAACGAAAGAGCGGCCCGGGGACCGCTCTTTCAATCGCGGACGGACGCTTGTTGGCTCGCCGCCTACTGTCCGTCGGGATTTACATCCACGGCAACTGGCGGGACGTCGACATCGACGGCGCCGCTGCCGCCATTCCAATTGAAGAACAGGAAGAAGGCGAGGACCAGCAGGGCGACGATAATGATACCCGCGATGACGCCCGATGGGCCGCCACCATCGACAATGTGGGTCTCATGCTCCTGGATAGCCATTTCCCGACTCCATTGCTGGTTCGTTGTTTGAGGTAAACGGCCTGATCCGGCATGGGTTCCGGCATTATTGGCCCTCCCGATTCATCTTGCCGCAATTGCTGCGCATTATTCTGAGCCGGCAATTCCGCGCCCGGGAGCGCTTCGGCATGGCTTCGCCTTCTTTCGCCCTCGACATTTCCGGCCTTTCCAAGAGCTTCGGCCGGCCGGTGGTGAATGCGCTCGACCTCAAGGTCGGGGCCGGGGAGTTCTATGCCCTGCTCGGCCCCAATGGGGCTGGCAAGACCACGATCCTGCGCATGGTGGCGGGGCTGCTGCAGCCCGATGCCGGGACCATTTCGGTCTACGGCATCGATACCCGGCATGCTCCGGTCGCCGCCAAGCAGATCATCGCCTGGGTCAGCGACGAGCCCATGGTCTACGACCGGCTCACCCCGTTCGAATACCTCGAATTCGTCGCCGGTCTCTGGCAGATCGACGCCGCCGAAGCCGAAGCACGCTCCCGCGAGTTGCTCGACTGGCTCGGCCTCGCCCCGCATGCCCGCGAACGCTGCGGCGGCTTCTCCAAGGGCATGCTGCAGAAGGTGGCGCTGGCTGGTGCTCTGGTGCACGATCCCCGCCTCATCGTCCTGGACGAGCCGCTTACCGGGCTCGACGCGGGTTCCGCTCGTCAGGTCAAGGACGTTCTCAGACAGAAGGTCGCCGAGGGGGTGACCGTCATCATGACCACCCACATCCTCGAAGTCGCCGAACGCATGGCCGAACGCATCGGGGTCCTCGCCGGCGGCAGGCTGGTAGCTGAGGGTACGCTCAACGAGTTGCGCACCCGCATCGGCCGCGGCAACACCACGCTCGAGGAAATCTTCCTCGATCTCATCGCCGAAGCGAGCGAAGCCGCCTGATGGCGCGGCCGGCGTCCATTGCCTGGTTTGCGCGCCACGAGCTGCGGCTCGCCTGGCGCGACTGGCTTGCCATGGCGACCGGCGGCAAGCGAACCCGCGGCATCGTCCTTGCCGCCGCGCTCGGATTTTTCGCCCTGGGCCTGCATTGGCTGGCCAATGTGCTCATCGAACCGTGGGTTACGCGCGGCATCGCCCCCGGCAAACCGACACTCGTCTTCATCACCGGCGGCGGGTTCCTGTTCTGGACGGTGATGCTCAGCCAGGCGCTGGAATCGGTGACCCGCGCCTATTACGGACGCTCCGACCTGGACCTCCTGCTCTCCTCTCCGGTCTCCTCGCGGCGCCTGTTCGCGGTGCGCACCGGGGCGATCGCATTCACCACCATGGCGCTCGCCTGCCTGCTCGCCAGCCCGCTGGTCGATATGCTGGCGCTCAACGATGGGCCGCAATGGCTCTCTGCCTATGGCGTCATGGCTGCGATGAGCGCGCTCGCCACCGCCATTGCGGTGCTGATCACCATCGGGCTCTTCAGGCTTTTCGGCCCCAAACGCACGCGCCTCATCGCCCAGATCGTCGCCGGTATCGTCGGCGCCGGCTTCGTCATCGGCATCCAGGCGGTGGCGATCGTCGCCTACGGCAACATGTCCCGCTTTTCCATCCTGCAATCGGCCGGTCTCGTCGCCGCCGCGCCGGACCTTGCGAACCCGCTCTGGCTGCCCGCACGCGCCGCCATGGGCGACCTGCCGGCGCTCGCGGTTGTCCTCCTCATCGGCCTCGGTTCGCTCGGGGCGGTGGTTGTCTTCGCCTCGTCGAGCTTCGGCCGCCATGCCATCGCCGCTGCCGGCGTCTCCCGCTCGAGCAGCAGGCGGCAGCGCGAGACCAGCTTCCGCCGGGCGTCGCAGAAGCACGCGCTGCGGCTCAAGGAATGGAAGCTTTTGGCCCGCGACCCCTGGCTCCTGTCGCAGACGCTGATGCAGATTCTCTACCTGCTGCCGCCGGCGCTGCTGCTGTGGATCAACTATCGCGACAGTGCGGGCATATTCGTTGTGGTCGTCCCGGTGCTGGTCATGGCTTCCGGTCAACTCGCCGGTGGCCTCGCCTGGCTCGCCATCTCCGGCGAAGATGCCCACGATCTGGTGGTCACCGCCCCGGTCACGCCACCCGCGGTCCTGACTGCCAAGATCGAGGCCGTTCTGTCCGTGCTTGGAATTATCCTTTTGCCGATTCTGCTTCTGATCGCGTCATCCTCTGTCGAGGTGGCTCTCATCACCGCAATCTGCATCGCGCTCTCGGCCGGTTCGGCAACGGCCATCCAGCTCTGGTTCCGCACCCCCATGCGGCGCTCGATGTTCCGCCGCCGCCAGGTCGCCTCCCGCATGGCGACCGTCTCGGAGGCCTTCGCCTCGATCATGTGGGCCGGCACGGCGGCGCTGCTGGTCGCCGGTTCATGGATCGCGATCGCCGCCATCGTGCCGGCTGCGGTCGCGCTCGGCGTTCTCGGCCTCGCCTGGGGCCTCGGTCCGAAGGGCAAGGCAGCCTGATCCGGCTTTCCTGGACCCGCCGACTCTGGCATCACTCCGAACCATGTCCAGCCTGACCTACCGCCCCGCCGCCCCTTCCGACCTGCCCTTCATCATCGGCCTCAGCGTCGAGAGCAGCATCGTTCCCACCATTGACGATCCTGAAGAGGCGGCAGGCCCTGACTACATGGCCGCCCTCGCCGCCATAAACGCCGATCCCAATCAGGAAATGCTGGTGGCCGAGATCGGCGGCGAGAGAGTCGGCTGCTTCCAGCTCACCTACATTCCGGGCCTGATGCGCCGGGGCATGTGGCGCGGCCTGATCGAGATGGTCAACGTCGCTCCGGCATATCGCAACAGAGGCTTTGGCGGTGAGATGATGAATTGGGCGGTCGAGCGCTGCCGCGCGCGCGGCTGCGGCATGGTGCAACTCACGTCGAACAAGAAGCGCCTCGACGCCCACCGCTTCTATCGCCGCCTCGGCTTCGAGCAGAGCCATGAGGGCTTCAAGCTGATGCTGTGAGGGTTCCCCCTCGTCCGCCCCTACTTCTCCATCGCCCCGAGCCGCGCCGGCACCTCCGGCGGGATGTCGTGGAACCGGATCACTTCTTTCTGGTCCCTCAGCCCGCGCAGCTCGCGCTGCACGAAGAATGCCCACACCTCGCGCGCCGCCTTCTTCACCAGCCTCAGCCGCTCCTCCGGGTCGCCTTCGAACGCCCGCAAAGCCGCCAGCGCCTGCTCCACCAGCCGCCCGTGAAGCCCAAGCGAGGAAGCCTTCTCGGCCAGCATCTCGCTTTCGAGCAGGTTGATGCCCTCATCGGAGCGGAGCCTTGCGGCCAATAGGTCGGGCGGACGAAGAGACATGAGGCGCTCGCATTTCTTGCTGACGCCAGGCTAGAAAAGCCTCCACGCGCGTTCAACCCGCCTCTTTGCCTCGGCCCCGGCTCGGGCTACAAGCGCCGCTCACCTTGTCGAGCGTTCCATGTCCCGCCCCCTTTCCCAGCGCGCCGCCACCCTCATCGGCTTCTCAGCCGTCCTTCTGTGGTCGCTCCTCGCCTTCTTCACCGCCGCCAGCGGCACCATGCCGCCGCTCCAGCTCACTGCCGTCACCTTCGGCATAGGCGGGTTGGCAGGCACCGCCCTCTGGACGGTGCGTCCGCACGCCATCGGGGCCCTGCGCCAGCCCTGGCAGGTCTGGCTGCTTGGCGTGGGCGGGCTTTTCGGCTATCATTTCTTCTACTTCACCTCGCTGCGCAACGCACCGCCGGTCGAGGCTGGCCTCATCAACTATTTCTGGCCCCTGCTGATCGTTCTCTTCTCGGCCCTCCTGCCCGGCGAAAGATTGCGGCTCCACCATATCGGCGGCGCATTGCTGGCGCTGGCCGGCGCCGCACTGATCGTCACTGGCGGCGAAGGCTTCTCCTTCAAGGCCGAATACGCCCTGGGCTATGGCGCCGCCCTGGTCGGGGCGCTTACCTGGGCGACCTACTCGGTGCTGTCCCGCCGCTTCGCCGCGGTGCCGAGCGACGCCATCACCGGCTTCTGTCTGATCACCGCATTGCTGTCCGGCATTTGCCACCTGCTGCTCGAGCAGACGGTATGGCCCGACAATCTCTGGCAATGGACCGCCATCGCCGCCCTCGGTCTCGGCCCGGTCGGGCTGGCGTTCTACGTCTGGGACATCGGCGTCAAGAAGGGCGACATCCAGGTGCTGGGCGCCGCCTCCTACGCCGCGCCGCTCCTTTCCACCAGCATCCTGATCGTGACCGGCTACGCCACCTACAGCCACGCCGTGCTCGTCGCCTGCCTCCTGATCACCGCCGGCGCCGTCCTCGCCGCCCGCGATCTGCTGTTCGGACGAGACCTTGACCCCACCCCCACCCCACCCATATGGTGGGACAATAGGGAGTAGGATATGGCCAAGGTGAAGATTCGTGACAATTCAATATGGCTTAACCATATCGAGGGAGATCGTCCGCTTCGCGAGCGCCTTCAGTCGATGAAGCCCGGGCAAATCGTGGATCTGGAGGTCGATGGCATCGTTGGGCGGTGGGAGCGCATGAAAAACGGCCGAGACGGGCGCCCGACACCTGGCATTAAGCCGATCGAGGCGATGCGCGATGTGTGGAAGCGTATGCAGAGCCAGCGCGGACGCGTCGTCGATCTCCGCGCCGTCCGCACCGCAGACAGCTATCTGGCCGCTCTGACCCCATTGCTGAGCGAGTGGGATTCGCCCGAGGATGAGGAAGCCTATCGTGATCTGTGACTTCGGGGACGTCGCAGTCGTGCCGTTCCCATTCACAGACCTCCCGGTAACCAAATATCGTCCGGCACTTGTTCTGTCGAAGCTAGCTTTCAACGAAACGAACGGCAACACGATGCTGGCCATGATCACGTCGGCCAGGGAGTCGACATGGCCGAGCGATCTCCTCATCGCGGACGGCGCCAAGGCCGGGCTGCATCGCGCGTCGATGGTCCGATGGAAGATATTCACCCTGACGAACGAACTCATCGAACGGACCGTCGGCAAACTCGGCCGCACCGACCGTGCGGCAGTGCGGCACGCCCTCCGGTCTGTTCTCGGCTAGAACAAGAACGCCGCCGTCGCCGGATCCGAGCCGATCCTTCCCGCGCGAGAATTGTCTGGTCCGGCGATTGCAGCGACATCGCCCGCGTCCAGCTCGAAATCGAACACGGCGAAATTCGCTTCGATCCGCTCCTTGTGCGTCGACTTCGGGATCACGATCAGCCCCTCCTGCAAATGCCAGCGGATGATCGTCTGCGCCGGGCTTTTGCCGTGTTTGTGCGCGATCTTGCCGATGGTCGGGTTGTCCAGGGCCCTGCCGCCGCCCAGCAGGCTCCAGCTCTCGATCTTGATGTTATGCGCCTCGTGGAACTCGCGCTTGTCGCGCTGCTGGAAGCTCGGATGCAGCTCGATCTGGTTGACCGCGGGCGTCACTCCGGTCTCGCCGCTGATGAACTCCTGAGCGACCTGGCGTTTGAAATCGATGCTGTGACTGCGATGCTTGGCCATGGGGTTCATTCTCCGAAAACCCGGCAGGCATGATCAATTCCTCAATCCCAATCTGTCCACTTCAAAGGGCGCACTCCAATTAGCAGACAAATATTCGCACCGGGAGCCTGCGCCCTCTACCGCGGCAGGCTCTTTGGAATCCGCATAAATATCCTGGAAAGGCAAACCTTGGAGGCGCCTGCCTTTCCTGACCGCCTCCCGGAACCATCGCCGAGCGGTGGAATTATCCAGGAGATACCCGGAAAACTTGGAGGACATGCGATGAGTGCGACCGGCCTCGAAATCATGGACAAATCGGTCCAGACCACCAACATCTGGCTCAACGAGATCACCGACGCCATCGGCCCCGACCGCCAGCTTGCCTGGCACGTGCTGGGCGTGGTGCTGCGAATGCTGCGGGATCGGTTGCCGACCGACGATTCGGCGCATCTGGCGGCGCAATTGCCGCTCATCATCCGCGGCGCCTATTACGAACAGTATCGCCCGTCGATCCAGCCCGAGGTGATCCGCTCGCGTGACGAATTCCTCGAGCGCATTTCCGACGGCATCCGCGATGTGCGGCCGGTCGGTCCGGAGGAAGCGGTCAGAGCCGTCTTTGCCACCCTTTCGCGCCACATCCAGAAGGGCCAGTTGGACAAGACCCGGCATGCACTGCCGGAGGAGATCCGCCGGCTCTGGCCCGAAGGAATCCAGGGCCCGCCTCCGCCGATGGAAACGCGGCACGGCGACGGTCGCGTCGACCGCCGGCCGATGTGAACGCCCTGCGGCCGGCCGCGCCATTGGCCGCAGTCGTACCATTTGGGTGACGCGACAGCGCCTGCGCCGCACGAAACTGTTCGGATGCGAGCCATGCGATTGTTTCAGGATTGCCGATGAGCTAAAGCGGCACCTTTCTTGCTGCACGGAACAATTGACGGTCCCGCACCGCTGGCCGCGCAACTGCAAACGACGAATGAACGGATAAGGACGGGCATCCATGAGGAACCCAAGGGACAGCGGCTTTGCCGAGCGCCGCAAGACATCGGCTGAAGCCAGGAAGCAGCTGCTCGAGAAACTTGCGGCCGCATCGAATCCCGACGCCCCTGAAACGCTTGCCAAGCGCGCCGCGCGCGAAGCGATTACGGCGGCCCGCGAGGTCAGGCGCGCCGAGCGCGAGCGCCTGAAGCAGGAAGAATCGGCCCGGGTGAGCGCCGAGGCCGCTGAACGTGCGGCAACGGCGGCAGCCGACGCCAAGGCCCAGGCAGAGGCGCAAGAAGCCGACCGGAAGAACAGGATGGAGCGCGAGGCTGCCGGCGAGGCCGAGCGCAAAGCCGAGCGCGACCGGCGTTACGCTGCCAGGAAGGCCCGCAAGCGCTGAGCCGACCCTCGGCGGGCATGTTGCGTCGGTACGGAGGCCCGCTTGCACTCTTGCGCCCAAAGGACCAGATACTTCGATCCACAAATGAAAGGCCGCACCAATGGCACGAAAGCCCAACTACGATTTCGAGCGCAAGGAGCGCGAGCGGCTGAAGGCCGAGAAGAACGCCGCCCGTGCCAAGGCCAAGGCCAAACCGGAAACCGCGGACGCCGAGCAGCGGCCCGCCGGTGACGAGGCGGCCAAGCAGTAGGGTCCCCGCGGCGGGACGTCCTCTGGGCGTGATCGTGCGGGACGCCTGTCTCCGTGCTATCGTAGAATGCTATTTCATTCGGAGGTTCCCTCCGATGAACGCGAACACCACCACCAAGCCCCGTGCCAAGACCGTACCCAGGCTGGCGCGGCCGCCGCTGCACAAGGTCATCCTGCTCAACGACGACTACACCCCGCGCGACTTCGTCGTTCGCGTGCTCAAGGCCGAGTTCCGCATGAGCGAGGACCAGGCGCACCGGGTGATGATCGCCGCCCATACCAAGGGCGTCTGCGTCGTCGCCGTCTTCATCCAGGAGATCGCCGAGACCAAGGCCACCCGAGCCACCGAGGCCGGACGCGCCAAGGGCTACCCGCTGCAGTTCACGACCGAGCCGGAGGAGTAGAGCTTCGCTTGTCTCGTGCGGTGTCACCGCTCATTCCCGCGAACGTCGGAATCTGCACGGCGCCCTCGTGGTTCGACAGGCTCACCATGAGGGCCGGAGAGTCCGTGGCTTCCCGGAGGACCTCATCCTGAGCCTGTCGAAGGACGAGGTCCGCCCCTTCCCTTCCCCGCGCTCTTCCGCTAGACAGCCGCCTTAACCTGCAGACTCCGTGTCGACCAGCGCCGCCGCGCCGTCTTTCCGCGCGCCCCGACCGCCGCGGAGGCCCGAAAAGCGAAGTGCCCGGACTTGATCCGGGGATCAGCGGACCGGACAAGCCGATGCGGCAAGAAAAGAACGAGCGATAAATGCCCAAACGCACCGACATCGAATCGATCCTCATCATCGGTGCCGGGCCGATCATCATCGGCCAGGCCTGCGAGTTCGATTATTCCGGCACCCAGGCCTGCAAGGCGCTCAAGGACGAGGGCTACCGGATTATCCTCGTCAACTCCAATCCGGCGACGATCATGACCGATCCCGATCTCGCCGACGCCACCTATATGGAGCCGATCACCCCCGAGATCGTGGCGAAAATCATCGAGAAGGAGCGGCCCGATGCGCTGCTTCCCACCATGGGGGGGCAGACCGCGCTCAATTGCGCGCTGAGCCTGCGCAAGATGGGCGTGCTGGAGAAATTTGGCGTCGAGATGATCGGCGCCACCGCCGAGGCCATCGACAAGGCCGAGGACCGCGAGCTGTTCCGTGATGCGATGAAGAAGATCGGGCTCTCCACCCCGCGCTCGATGCTGGCGCACAACACCATCGAGGCGCTGCAGGCGCTCGAGGTGATCGGCCTGCCCGCCATCATCCGCCCCTCGTTTACCCTCGGCGGCACCGGCGGCGGCATCGCCTATAACCGGCAGGAATATCTCGACATCATCGAGACCGGCATCGACGCCTCGCCCACCAACGAGGTGCTGGTCGAGGAGAGCGTGCTGGGCTGGAAAGAATACGAGATGGAGGTCGTTCGCGACAGGAACGACAACTGCATCATCATCTGCTCGATCGAGAACCTCGATCCGATGGGCGTCCACACCGGCGATTCGATCACCGTGGCCCCGGCGCTGACGCTGACCGACAAGGAATACCAGATCATGCGCGACGCCTCGATCGCGGTGCTGCGCGAGATCGGGGTGGAGACGGGCGGCTCCAACGTCCAGTTCGCCATCAATCCTGCCGACGGCCGCATGATCGTCATCGAGATGAACCCGCGCGTCTCGCGCTCCTCGGCGCTGGCGAGCAAAGCCACCGGCTTCCCCATCGCCAAGGTCGCGGCCCGCCTCGCCGTCGGCTACACGCTCGACGAACTCGAAAACGACATCACCGGCGGCGCCACCCCCGCCTCGTTCGAGC
>JAUXUM010000257.1 GCA_030680995.1 Devosia sp. | reverse complement strand
AGCCATGAAGATGGAAACGGCCATCCACGCCGAAGCCGGCGGCGTCGTCGCCGAAGTGCTGGTCAAACCGGGCGACCAGATCGACGCCAAGGACCTGCTGGTGCGGTTCGAGTAGGCCTAGAGCCGCCGGTAAGTGCCGTCGATCTGCTTGCTGGCCTCAGTGCGCGTACGCACCGGCGCCCGCTGCGGCAGCATGCGGAAGATCCAGCTCACCAGCATGGGGATGACAATCATGTCGTCCAGCCAACCGAGCAGCGGCACCACGTCGGGAATGAGATCGATGGGGCTTACCAAGTAGAGCGGCACCAAGAGCATCAGCACCTTGAGACGCATCGGCGTCTCCGGCGCGAAGAAAGCTTGCCACAGGGCAACGAGTTCGCGGCGGAAGGCGAGGAGGCGGGCGATGGGGCCAAAGTTTCTCATGCCTGAGATATGGTCGTCGCCGCGGCTCGTTCAAGGCTCATGCGGGTCTCCCGGCTCGCGGTTTGAGTAGATTTTTGGGACGGTCGGTGGGAATCGAACCCACATCTCCCCGCCCGACGCTCGTAAAATAGCGCGATGCTACTTCGCAAGCGTCGTCGAAAACGGGGGCTCTATCCAGTTGAGCTACGCCGTATCTCTCCTGTTCCTCCGGGAAGCATATTCAGGGTCGCTTCTCGCTAGTTCGCCAAGTTTCTGAACCAAAGGCTCGGGATTCAGGAAGTCCTCTTGGTCGGGCCCTTGTTCGGGAATGAGCAGACCCAAGGCGACCACTTGGTTGATTGCCCTTTGTACTGTCCTCACCGTCGAACCCATGCGTTTCGCGATTGTCGTCGGCCGAGGAAATGGTTTCTTTCCCGCGTACCACCAGTGCATTAGCACGTTCAAAAGCACCACAAGCTCAGTGGGGTTCAGTCCCAGCCGATCTTGGTTCTTGAGTAGGGTGTCCGGCACCGCTTGGAACCCAGGGACTATCGCCTCTCCCCATTTCTCGCGAATTCGCGCCTCCCCACCACCTTCGTGAGTGGGCTGGCCTATCGCCGCTTTAACTCGTGTCGCTGTCATACGGCACATAACTCACATTTCGACACTGCCCGCAAGATATATGTTTATTCAAAGCGCTCTCTTGTCGCTATTTTTGGGAATCCAGAGGGACAACTTGTCCTGGGCCATCACGCATTCGTAACATTGCGCTCCCACGCTCGAAGGCTTATTTCGTGGCCCAGCAAGCGAAAGGTGATCCATGGCGGCAGCGATCCGCAGGCAATCGGTGGGTGTGGATGTCGGCGGCGTCATGGTCGGTGGCGGCGCGCCGATCGTCGTCCAATCGATGACCAATACCGATACCGCCGATATAGAGGCCACGGTGCGGCAGGTGGCGGCGCTCGCCCGGGCGGGCTCGGAACTGGTGCGCATCACCGTCGATCGCGACGAGGCGGCGGCCGCCGTGCCGCATATCCGCGACCGGCTGATGGCCCGCGGCGTCAACGTCCCGATCATCGGGGATTTCCACTATATCGGCCACAAGCTGCTCACCGACCACCCGGCCTGCGCGGAGGCGCTGGCCAAATACCGCATCAATCCGGGCAATGTGGGGTTCAAGGCCAAGCGCGACACGCAATTCGCGACGCTGATCGAGCTCGCGCTCAAATATGGCAAGCCGGTGCGCATCGGGGTCAACTGGGGCTCGCTCGACGAGGAATTGCTGACCAAACTGATGGACGAGAACGCCGTCTCGCCGACGCCGATCTCGGCCGCCGCGGTGCAGCGCGAAGCGATCATCAAGTCGGCGCTGCTCTCGGCCCGGCGCGCCGAGGAGATCGGGCTCGGCCGCGACCGCATCATCCTTTCCACCAAGGTTTCCGACGTCCAGCACCTGATCGCGGTCTACCAGGACCTCGCGTCGCGCTGCGACTACGCCCTGCACCTCGGGCTGACCGAAGCCGGCATGGGATCGAAAGGCATCGTCGCCTCCTCGGCGGCGCTCGGCATCCTCCTGCAGCAGGGGATCGGCGATACCATCCGCATCTCGCTCACCCCCGAGCCGGGCGGGGACCGCACGCAGGAAGTGCGGGTGGCGCAGGAATTGCTGCAGACCATGGGCTTCCGCCAGTTCCTGCCGGTGGTCGCGGCCTGCCCGGGCTGCGGCCGCACCACCTCGACGGTGTTCCAGAGCCTCGCCCAGGACATCCAGCAGCATCTCTCCGCCTCCATGCCCGAATGGCGCGAGCGCTATCCCGGCGTCGAGACGCTCTCGGTGGCGGTGATGGGCTGCATCGTCAACGGCCCAGGGGAGTCGAAGCAGGCCGATATCGGCATCTCGCTCCCCGGCACCGGCGAGCAGCCGGCCGCCCCGGTCTTCATCGACGGCAAGAAGGTCGCGACATTGCGCGGGGCGGATGTGGCGGACCAGTTCAAGGCGATGGTCGCCGACTATATCGAGAAGCGGTTCGGGCAGGGGGCCAAGACACCCGAAACCACGGCGGCGGAGTGAGGGGTCGTTAGCTCTCCCTTGCCGCGAAATACATCGCGGTCGCGCGCAGCCCATCGGCTTCCGGCCCGAATGCGGTGAGCGCCGTCAGCGCGTCGTGGACCGTTTCCGCCAGATGACGCCGCGCCGCCTCGACTCCGAGCCGGCCGACCAATGTCTGCTTGCCGTTGGCGGCGTCCTTGCCGGTGGCCTTGCCCATGGCCTCGGCCGAAGCGGTGACGTCCAGCAGATCATCGGCGAGCTGGAAGGCGCGGCCGGCGGCCTCCGCATAGTGGGTGAGATGGACCAGAGCCTCGTCCCCGGCGCCGCCGAGGATCGCGCCCATGCGGACGGCGGCGCGGATCAGCGCGCCGGTCTTCATCGCCTGCATTTCGGCGATCTGGCGATCGGGGAGGGCTGTCGTTTCGCCCTCGATATCGCGCACCTGCCCGCCCACCATGCCGCCGGCGCCGGCGCCAGCCGCGAGCTCGGCGACGAGGCGAACGCGCACCGCCGGGTCGGGGTGGCAGTCCTCGCCGGCCAAAATGCCGAACGCCAGCGTCGGCAGCGCGTCTCCGGCGAGGATGGCCGTGGCGTCGTCATAGGCGCGGTGGACGGTGGGCTGTCCGCGCCGCACATCGTCGTCGTCCATGGCCGGCAGGTCGTCATGGATCAGCGAATAGCAATGCACCAGTTCCACAGCCACGCCCGCGGCCAGGCTCTCCCGGGGCAGGACCCCAAAGATGCTCGCGGCCTGCCGTACCAGCAGCGGCCGCAACCGTTTGCCGCCATTGAGGCTGCCGTGGCGCATGGCGGCGACCAGGCGATCGGGCGGCACGCCGGGCCCCGCGAGGCGCTCGGCGGTCAGCAGCCTGTCGAGCGCCCGCTCGATATCGGCGGCGCAAACGGCCATTTCGTCGGCGAAGGAGGTCATGCTGGAGTGCTAGCCGTTCTCGATTCGCGCGGCAAGGTGGGCGGGCTTCATGACTTGCGCGCTACGCGGGAAATGGCTAACCCCCACCCTCGATCCCTTCCCTCAAGGGGGAAGGGAGGCGGTGTGGCGCCTTTGGGGTAGTCATCGGAGGCATTGCGTGTGCGGTTCCTGCGTCTCCCTCCCCCTTGCGGGGAGGGACGGCGCGAAGCGCCAAGGGTGGGGGTCGTTTGGGTGGCAGGCAGCACAAGCAGCGGGTCAGCCAAAAAGCGCCGCCCGCTCCTCCGCGTCCTCCGCGCCGCGCTCTGGCTCGTCGCAATCCTCGTCATCATCCCCCTCATCCTCACCCCGATCTATGCCGTGGTCGATCCGGTGTCTGTTCCAATGTTGGAGCGCTATTTGACCGGCAAACGCGTGGTCCGCGATTGGCGGCCCATCGAGGCCATTTCCGACCGGCTCAAGGCGGCGGTGGTGATCAGCGAGGATGGACAATTCTGTCGTCACTGGGGCGTCGATCTGGCGGCACTCAGGGATGAGATCGAAAGGCTTTTGGCCGGCAAGGCGTTCCGCGGCGCCTCGACCATTTCCATGCAGGTGGCGCGCAACCTCTTCCTTTCCAACTGGCAATCTCCCATCCGCAAGGCTTTGGAAGTGCCGCTGGCGTTCTATCTCGATCTGGTGCTCTCCAAGCGGCGGATCATGGAGATCTACCTCAACATCGCCGAATGGGGCCCGAACGGCGAATTCGGCGTCGAGGCGGGCACCAGGGCGGCCTTCGGGGTGGATGCGGGCGCGCTGAGCTGGGAACGGGCAACGCTGCTGGCGGTGACACTGCCCAATCCGCTCCTGCGCAAACCCGCCAATCCGACGCGGGGGCTTCGACGCATCGCGCGGATCGTCGAACAGCGGACCAAGGGATATGGCGAGCGCGCCGGATGTGTGGCGGCTACGGGGAAACTGGCGCTCGAATAGGCTCTAGCCAAGGCAGGCAAAAGTCTCTATAGAACCCGCCAATTCCCAGGCAGCCCCTGTCTGTTGCCCACCGGGCGACCGGTCGCGGCGGAACGCTATTGAAGACGGAGTAACGACCATGGCAGTGCCAAAACGCAAGACCTCGCCGATGAAGCGCGGCTTCCGCCGTTCGGCCGATGCGCTTGCCGCCCCGGCCTATGTCGAGGACAAGGACTCGGGCGAGCTGCGCCGTCCGCACCACGTGGATCTCAAGACCGGCATGTATCGCGGCCGGCAGATTCTTGAGCCCAGGAAGTCCTGAGACGAAGAGCCAGGGCCCTTGCGCTCTTGAAATGATAATCTTGCGGCCAGTCCCAAGCGGGGCTGGCCGTTTTGCTTTTTCATCCCGGAGAATTGGTCATGGGCATGCGCGTTGAAAGCGACTCGATGGGGACCATCAATGTGCCCGACGACAAATACTATGGCGCGCAGACGGCGCGGTCGCTGGCCAATTTCGACATCGGCGGCGAGAAGATGCCGGCCGAGATCATTCGCGCTTTCGGCATCCTCAAGAAAGCCGCGGCGCTCGCCAACCACAAGCTGGGCCTGCTCGACGAGGCGCCGCGCGATCTGATCGTTACCGCCGCCGACGAAGTGATCGAGGGCAAGCTGCGGGAGCATTTCCCGCTGGTGGTCTGGCAGACCGGCTCGGGCACCCAGTCCAACATGAACGTCAACGAGGTCATTTCCAACCGCGCCATCGAGATCGCGGGTGGGGCGATGGGGTCCAAGAAGCCGGTGCATCCCAACGACCACGTCAATATGAGCCAGTCGAGCAACGATACCTATCCCACGGCGATGCACATCGCGGCGGTGGAGGCGATCGAGGGCTACCTGGTCGAGAGGGTGACGCTCCTGCGCGAGACGCTCGACGGCAAAGCCAGGCAGTTCATGGATGTGGTCAAGATCGGCCGCACGCACCTGCAGGACGCCACCCCGCTGACGCTCGGGCAGGAAATGAGCGGCTGGGTGGCGCAGCTGGACCTCGCGCTCAAGGCCATCCGCGCCACCCTGCCGCAGCTCTACGAACTGGCGCTGGGCGGCACGGCCGTCGGTACCGGGCTCAACGCCCACCCCAAATATGGCGAGACCGTCGCCGCCGAGATTGCGGCGCTCACCGGGCGGCCTTTCGTGACCGCGCCAAACAAGTATGCGGTGATGGCGGGGCACGACGCCTTTGTCGGCAGCTCCGGGGCGCTCAAGCAGCTGGCCGCGGCGCTGATGAAAATCGCCAACGATGTGCGCTGGCTGGCGTCGGGGCCCCGTTCCGGGCTGGGCGAATTGACCATTCCGGAAAACGAGCCGGGTTCATCGATCATGCCGGGCAAGGTCAACCCGACGCAGGCGGAAGCCACTACCATGGTCGCCGTGCAGGTGATGGGGAACGACGCCGCCATCGGCTTCGCCGCCAGCCAGGGCAATTTCGAGCTCAACGTGTTCAAGCCGGTGATCGCCTACAACTTCCTGCAGTCGGTGCGGCTGCTGGCCGATGCGGCGAAGAGCTTCAACGATCATTGCGCCACCGGCATCGAGCCGGACCGGGCGCGGATCAAGCAGCACCTCGACAATTCCCTGATGCTGGTCACCGCGCTCAACCGCAGGATCGGCTACGACAACGCCGCCAAGATCGCCAAGAACGCCCACAGGAAGGGCACGACCCTCAGGCAATCAGCGATCGAACTCGGCCTGCTCACCGGCGAGGAGTTCGACGCCGAGGTGAAGCCGGAGCAGATGGTTGGCCCGCTGAAGCTTTAGCGGTTGCGATCCCCCACTAGCCCCGCCGCAGCTTCTTTGGCATTGTCTCCCAGCCACTTGACCCAGCCGGGAACCGCATCATGAGCGAATCGACCATCTTCATTCCGCCCGAACGCCGTCCGTCGCGGGGCGTGTTCATTCCGCCGCTGCTGATGCTGCCGCTGGCGCTCTACAATTTCGTGGTGTTCCCGTTCATGGGCGGCGATCCGGCGGGCTGGAGCGGCCAGCTCTTCACTGTTCCCATGGTCTCGGGCATTTCCTGGTCGCTGACCTCGGGCGATCTGCTCCTCGTGCTGGGGCTCGCCTGCCTGTTTTTCGAGATGCTGAAATCCACCAATTCCGGCCGCTCCTCGGTGGTGGAACACATGGTCTCGACGCTGGTTTTCGTCGTCTTCCTGGTCGAGTTCCTGCTGGTCGGCGCCGCGGCGAGTTCGGTGTTCTTCCTTTTGATGATGATGAGCATCTTCGACGTCGTCGCCGGTTTCTCGGTGTCGATCACCAGCGCCGGCCGCGACGTGACGATGAACTGACGCCCGGGCCCGGCTGGGGGAGCCTGGAAACGCCTCGTCCCGAGGCGCGAGCCTCGAAGGATCAAGCCACCACCGTCTTCCGGTATCCGGCCGGCATCCGCACCGCCGTGACGTTGCCGGTGCTGTAGTAGGCGTCCACCGCTTCGGCGATGGGCGCGCGCCGCCTGGCGCGCTGCGGGGCGAGATGATGACGTTCGGCGATGAGCTGGCTCAGAAACGCCGCCTTGGGCGCCGCGCGGCGGTAGTTCGAGCGCGGTATCGAGGGCGCCAGCACCATCGGCAATCCGCCTGAAGCTCCGTTCGTTCCATTTCCGGTCATTGGCGCCGTCCCTCGTGTCATTTCGGGCCGGCTGTGTCATTGTGGAACAAGCTGTCCCGGCCCTTGCACCTTACGTCGCAAGTACCATGCCAGGCTGCAAGGGTTTGTTAAGCTTTTGCCCCGGCATGCGGGATCAGGGTTAAACGCATGAGGTGGCGGCGCGTTCCCGCAATCGACACCCAGGCCACCGGCTCGCCGAACAGGGCTTCGAAATCGGCATGGTGGCCTTGCTCACCGGTTTGAAGCCCGGCCCGTCCCTCGCCATGCTATTTGAAGTTGTCCTTTGCCGCCCGCAATGCGGCGAAGACGGCGGACGGCTTGGTGTCCGGCGCCAGCCCCATGGCTCTGGCCAGCTCCGGCCGGTCGGCACGGAGGAAGGGGTTGGTGGCCTTTTCCATCCGCAGGCTCACCGGAATGGTATATTTGCCGGCGTCCCGCATGCGCTTGACCTCGGCGGCGCGGATGTTGAGCGCCGCGTTGCGCGGATCGACGCTGCGGGCGAAGCGCGCATTGTCGAGCGAATATTCGTGCCCGCAATAGATCAGCGTCCCGTCCGGCAGTTCGCGCAGTTCCTCGAGCCCCTCCCACATCGGGCCGGGCTTGCCTTCGAACATCCGCCCCACGCCCATCGAGAACAGCGCATCGGCGGTGAACAGGTGTCCTCCGGCATGGTCGTAATAGACGATGTGTCCGAGCGTGTGGCCGGGGGTGCCGATGACATAGAAATCGGTCGCGCCGAGGGAGACGTTTTCGCCTGGGCCGACCAGGACATCGAGTCCGAGGATCTTTTCCGCTTCCGCCTTGGGGCCGGTCACCACCGCCCCGTATTCCCGCTTCAGTGCCGGCACGCCTTCGACATGATCGGTGTGGTGGTGGGTGATGAGGATGTCGCTCAGCGTCCAGTCGCGCATCTCCAGCGCCGACTTGATGGCCTTGGCGTCCGGCGCATCGATCGCCGCGGTCTTGCCGGTCTCGACGTCATGCACCAGATAACCGTAGTTGTCGGTGCGGCACATGAAGATATCGATCAGCAAGGCCAATTGTTCGGCTCCTCTTGGATGCGGGATCTGGCGCGAGCGGGGATGACAAGCAGCGCCGGCTGCGGCAGAGTCTACAAAGGTTCACGAGGCAATGCCATGACCCTGGACGTCAAGCGGCTCATCGATTTCTACAAATCCCCGCTGGGCAAGATCTCGCGCGCGCTGGTGCGCGAGGAAGTCCTCAGGCTGGCGGGCAACGTGCAGGGGTTGCGCGTGCTCGGCCTTGGCTTCGCCACCCCCTATTTGCGCTTCACGCTGGAGAAGGCGGAACGCGTGCTTGCTTTCATGCCGGCGCGTCAGGGCTCGTCGGCATGGCCGCGCGAGGGACCGTCCCATACCGTCCTTTGCGATCCGCTGGAAATGCCGCTGACCGATTCGGCGGTCGATCTCATCATCGCCGTGCATGCTTTCGAACACATCGCCGACGCCGAGGAATTGATGCGCGAGTTCTGGCGGGTGGCGGCGCCCAATGCGAAGCTGATCGTGGTGGTGCCGCGCCGGCGCGGCATCTGGGCTCAGGTCGACACCACCCCCTTCGGCGACGGCTATCCCTTCAGCAAGCCCCAGCTCGAGCGGCTGCTGCGCGACCATTCCTTCGTGCCCGAGGTGTGGCGCGACGCGCTCTATCTGCCGCCGGTGCAGAAGTCCCTGGTGCTCAAGTCGGCGCGCTTCTTCGAGCGGGCGGGCCGGCTGTTCGGGCCGATGTTCGCCGGGGTGCTGGTGGTCAAGGCGCGCAAGGAGCTGTTCCCCGCGGTGCCGCGGCGCAAGAAGAGCGAACGCTATGTGCGGATGCCGTCAATGGCGCCGCAGGCGGCGATGGAGATCGGACCCGCGCTTCCGCCCCAGCGCCATGCACGTCGGATTTCTTTGCGTTGATGCAAGGGTTTCACTATGGTCCGCGCGGCCTTGAAACCCGCTTGGCAAGAACATGTCCCAGACGCCCGACCGTCCGCAACCGCAGCCCGGCCTTTTGAAGATCGCGCCCTATGTGCAGGGCCGCGCGCACGCCGTGCCGGGTGTCGAGCCCGTCAAGATCTCGGCCAATGAGAGCCCGCTGGGCGCCAGCCCGCGAGCCATCGCCGCCTACAGGGCGGTCGCGGAAAAGCTCGAGATCTACCCGGAAGGTTCCTCCAGAATCCTGCGCGAGGCGCTGGGCGAGGTGCATGGGCTCGATCCGGAGCGGATCGTCTGCGGCGCCGGTTCGGACGACATCCTTCATCTTCTGGCGCAGTCCTATCTCGGCGAAGGCGACGAGGCAGTGATGAGCCGGTTCGGCTTCTCGGTCTATCCGATCGTCACCCGCGGCGCTTCGGCCGAGATCGTGATGGCGCCAGAAACCGATTACCGCGCCGATGTCGAGGCGCTGCTGGCGGCGGTGACCGAAAAGACCAGGATGGTCTTTCTCGCCAATCCCAACAACCCGACCGGCACCTATCTCGGCGCCGGCGAACTCGACCGGCTGCACAAGGGGCTGCGCCCCGACATCCTCTTCGTACTCGACAGCGCCTATGCCGAATATGTCACCGCCCCCGACTACGAAGTGGGGATCGGGTTGGTGAACCGGGCCGAGAACGTGGTCATGGTCCGCACCTTTTCGAAGATGGGGCTTGCCGCGCTGCGCATCGGCTGGATGTACGGGCCGCCCCACGTGGTCAACACGGTCAACCGCATCCGTGGCCCGTTCAATGTCGGAGTTCCGGCTCAGGTCGCTGGCGCCGAGGCGGCGCGCGACACCGGGTTCACGGCCGAGCTCAAGAACTACAATGCATGCTGGCGGGACTGGCTGACGCGCAGCCTGTCCTCCAACCGGCTGCGTGTCGTGCCAAGCCAGGCCAATTTTGTCATGGTGCTGTTCCCCGACGCGCGGCAGGCCGCGGACGCCTTCCAGGCGCTGCTCGAGAGGGGGCTGATCGTACGGGAGATCCACGGCTACGGCATTCCCAACGGGCTCCGCATCTCGATCGGCACGGAAGCGGCGATGCGCGGCGTCGTCGAGGTACTCAAGGATTTCGGTGCGGCGGGAGCGCGGGATTGATGTTTCAGAAACTGGCGCTCATCGGCATCGGGCTGATCGGCTCGTCGATCGCCCGCGCGGCCCGGCTCAAAGGTCTGGCCAAAACCATCGCCATTTCCACGCGCAAGCCCGAAACGCTGGACGAAGCGCGGGCGCTGGCGCTTGGCGATTTCTACAGCCTGGATGCGGCCGAGGCGGTGCGCGGCGCCGACCTCGTCATCCTCTGCACTCCGGTGGGCGCCTACGGCGCGGTGATGGAACAGATTGCCGGCGCCCTGGAGCCCGGCGCCATCCTTTCCGATGTCGGGTCGGTCAAGCAGCACGTCTTGAAGGTCGTCGGACCGCTGGTTCCCTCCGGCGTGCATTTCGTTCCCGGACACCCGATCGCGGGGACCGAGTATTCGGGGCCCGCGTCCGGCTTTCCAGAGCTGTTTGTCGGCCGCTGGTGCGTGCTCACGCCGGAAAAAGGCGTCGATCCAGTCGCCATCGACCGCCTCACCTCGTTCTGGGGCGCCATGGGCTCCAACGTCGAATGCATGAGCGCGGAGCACCATGATCTGGTCCTCGCCATAACCAGCCACGTGCCGCACCTGGTCGCCTACAACATTGTCGGCACGGTCGCCGATCTGGAAGCGGATACGCAGTCAGAGGTGATCAAGTTCTCGGCCTCGGGGTTTCGCGATTTCACCCGTATCGCGGCCAGCGACCCGGTGATGTGGCGCGACGTGTTCTTGACCAATCGCGACGCGGTGCTCGAAATGCTCGGGCGCTTCCTGGAGGACCTCGCCAAGTTGCAACGGGCAGTGCGGGTCGGCGACGGGCCGGGGCTCGAGGCGATGTTCACTCGCACCCGCACCGTTCGCCGCTCGATCATCGATGCCGGGCAGGAAACCGCCGCGCCCGATTTCGGCCGCCCACATCCCGGCGACAAGGCGGAGCCGGCGCCACTATCCGATCTGGTTCGTGAGCACGGCGGCGGAGACGACGCCTGACGCTTCGTTCCGCTGTGGACGAGGGCGCTGCCACGGCATGGCGCCGAGCCACCTAAAACAACGGCTCGAGCTGCGCCACCGGCATCAGCCCGGCAAAAATGAATCCCCCGCGCAGGTTCAGCGTCTGGCTGTAACTGCCATCGGCGGCCGGTGCGCCGAGCACCAGGCCCTTCCAGTCCTCCGGCACCAGCGTGCCGGTGCGCTCGACCAGGCCCTTGCTGGTGAGCTGCAACTGGCCCTCGAGCCGCGCCGCCGAATCGAGGGCCAGCGTTCCGGTGGAATTCACGAAATCCTCTCCAGCCTCGCCCTTGAGGCTGACGATGCGGAGTTGTCCGCCTGCGTCACGCCAGCGCCGCAGCGGCGCCGGCGCGTCCAGGGCGCGCAGATCGTCCGGCAGGCCGCTCAATTCGGCTTCCAGGCTCACTTCCCCGCCGGCGACGTCGAACGCCGGCGCCTGTACCTGGTCGAGCCGGGCATAGGCGGCCAGCGCGGAAAGACCCTTTTCCGGCTCGTGCCGCTCCGGCATGTCGAGCAGGTGAGCTTCGAGGTGAATGGCAGAGGCGATGAGGTTTTCGCCCGTCAGCGTGTCGGTCCAATTGAGGCCATCGGCGATCAGCGAAGCGCGGGCGATGCGCCAGCCCTTTCCCTGCAGGCCGGTCCATAAATCCGGCGACTGCAGCCGGATGCTCGCTTCGGCGCCGGTGAAATCGACGCGGCTTTCGCTGCCGGTGAAGGCATCGGCCAGCGTAACCGGCGCCTGCGCCGACACCACCGCATGAGATGGATTGTAAACCAGCACCGAACCCTTGAGCCCGGCAATGGTGGCCGACAGGTCGCCATCGACGATGGTGGCGCCGACGCAGCTCAGATCGAAGCGGAACGGGAAGCCGGTGACCTCGAGCACCTCGCAACTGAGGGTGGGCGCGGTCTCGCCATCGCCCTCGGCCAGGCTGGCTATGGCTGTGCGTGCCGCCGCGGCGGCATAGAACCAGCCGGCGGTCCAGATACCGGCCACGAGCAGCACGATCAGGCCGAGCCAGATGAAACGGTTCACGATCGGGTTCCTCTTGCGGGCAATGGATATATGGGCAGGAGCCCGGATTGCGCGGCGCCGAACCTAGCGTTAGGAACTGGACGAGAACAAGGCTCCAAACCGTGCAGCAGCATTTCTCCCACTGGGTTTTCGGCTACGGCTCGCTGATCTGGCGACCCGGCTTCGACTATCTGCGGGCGGTGCCGGCGCTGCTCAAGGGGGCGCATCGGAGCCTGTGCATCTATTCGCACCGGCATCGCGGCACGCCCGAGCAGCCGGGCCTGGTGTTCGGGCTGGTGCGCGGGGGCTCCTGCCGCGGCATGGTGTTCGAGGTCGAGACGGCCCGCTGGCCCGCGGTTCACGATTATCTCGTCGCCCGCGAGATGGATCGCGGCGTCTATCGCGAGGCCATGCGGCCGGTCCGGCTTGCCGATGGCGAGACGGTGAGGGCGCTGGCCTTCGTGGTCGACGAGCGGCATGTGCAATATGCGGGGCGGCTGGAGATCGCCGAACAGGTGCGGCTGGTGCGGGCGGGCATCGGCGAATCCGGTCCCAACCATGAATATGTGCTGGCGACCGCCCGCCATCTCGAACAACTCGGCATCCACGACAAATATCTGTTGCAGCTGGTCGAGCGGCTCAAGGGCACCGACCTGCCGGTGGTGGAGAGCGCGTAGCGGCCGCTAAGCCGCGGTCAACCCCGCCACCGGCTCGGCGCCTTCCAGGTCCCAGACCACGGTCATGCGTTCGATTTCGTCGTCCCCGGCATCGACGTGGAACACCCGGTCGGCGCAGTCGAGCGCCAGGCGGAAGCGGGCGCGGCTGGCGGTATCGTTGATGACGTCGTCGGCCGAACCGGCCCAGAGCGCGAGGCTGCCGCGGGCGATCAGGAACAGGTCGCTGTTGCGCAGCGCAAATTCTTCGAGCCGCAGGGGCGCGAGGGCATAAAGCCGTCCGGAGCGGCCGCGCCAATTGACCTGTCGCCCGAATGCAGGCTGCAGCACCCTTCTTTCCACGCTCAGCCCCATGTGACGCACTCCCCCGTGCCAACGAAAGAGAACAAAAATAGAACAAATTTGACACAAAGTCAAGCGACCGGTCGGCACTCATCAATATCTATGGTCTGCTTCGGCCAATGCGTCAAGATGTAGTGGTTTCGCCCGGTAATGGCGGGCTTCCGCACCGCAGCGCCTCGAGCTTTTCGCGCAGTTCCGGCGGGATCGGGCGGCTCAGTCCCTGCTCATAGGCTTCGAGCAGCAACCGGTTGGTTTCGCCCTCGATCCCCGCCGCCAGCTCGCGGTGGAAGTCCTCGGCCGGCAGCCCGGGCATGATCGGAGGCAGGAAGCGGGCACGCGCCGTGCCGGGCCAGAGGACGAGGCTGTGGCGGCCCCAGTAGAGGCCGGAATTGAGCGCTATCGGCACCACCGGCACGCCGAGCGCCTCGTACATGCGCACGATGCCGTAGCGGTAGTCATGCGGGGCCAGCGGTGCCTTGCGGGTGCCTTCGGGGAAGATGACGATGCGGCAGCCGCGCTCGATCGCCGCGCGGGCGTCCGCCATCATCGAGGGAATGGCGTCGCTGCCCTTCGAGCGGTCGATGCGGATGGTGTCGAAGCTGCGCGCCGCCCAGCCGAAGAAGGGGATGTCCGTCAGCTCCTTCTTGGCGATGAAGGCGGGACGCCGCGTATGGGGCAGGATGGCGAAGATGTCCCAGTCGCTCATGTGCTTGGCGGCCAGGATGCAGGGGCCGTCGGGAATGTTCTCGGTCCCCTGCACGTCGGTCTTGATGCCCACCACCCAGCGCAGGAAGAACAGGTTGGCGTTGCCCCAATATCGCGCCACCGCCCAGCCGAAGCCGGTGCGGCCGCGGATGATCGCGTCGGTGCCGACGATGATGGCCAGCACCACCGTCTGGCCGAGGTACAGCACGTAGAACAACAGCGACCGGATGGCCTGGACGATCACCTCTTCCCCTCCCGCCGGTTGATCCGGCCGCCGGTTCGCCCGGCCTTACGATGTCTGCGTCAGGAACCGCCGCACGGTCAAGCGCGAGGTGATGGCGGTCAGCGCGGCGATGACCGGCACCACGGCGGCGATGCCGATGATACCGTCGATGCCCAGCGCGAAGCGGCCGAAGAGGATACCCAGCTGCGCGCTCGCCTCGTTGGGTACCATGTTGCCGGCCGTCAATCCGACCGCGGCGAAGAAAGCCACTGCCGCGATGCCGCCGAAGACGCCGCCGCGGAAGCCGATGGAGAGGAACCGCCCCTGGAACTCGCCGGCGATGAAGCTGTTCGAGGCGCCGATGAAATGCAGCACATCGACGATCTCGCGGTTGGAAGCCATGGTGCCGCGCGTCGCGAAGATGATGGCGAGGACGGTGGCGACGACGATCAGACTCAGGACCAGCAGGCCCGAGACCACGATGGTCCCGGCCATGACGTTCAGTTGCTGCCGCCAGGCGGCATGGGTGTCCAGAGTGGCGCCCTTGACCGCGGCAAGGTCGCGTTCGAGCTTGGGAATGTCGGCGTCCGCCGGATCGCCCAGTTCCACCACCACCAGGCGCGGAATCTCGATCGCGGAGAGATCGACGCCGGCGCCGAGCCACGGCTCGAGCAGGGCCTCGCTCTCCTCGAGCGTGAGCGCGCGGGTGGCGGTCACCCCTGGCGTCGCCTCGGCCAGCGCCACTGCCGTACGCAGGTTGCTCTCCATCACCTCGCCCTCGACCGGCCGGATCTGGATCGTGACCTCGCGGCCGACGTCGGAGGACCAGGCGATGGCCGATTTCTGCACCAGCACCACCCCGCCCAGCGTCACGCCGGAAAGGAAAGTCATGATGGCGATGAGCAGCACCAGGGTGCGCCCCGCCACCGATCGCTCGGGTACGATCGGTGCGCTGCGCGGCCGCGTTGATGCCATCCGGAGCCGGGGCAGCCGCAACTCAACCACGAAGCACCACCTGCCCGTTGTCGAGCAGCATGCGGGGGAAGGGGAAGTTTTCGAGTAGCGGCAATTCGTGCGTGGCGAGGAGGATGGTGGTGCCCATCTTGTTGAGTTCGGCGAACAGCCGCACCAGCCGCAGCGACAGGTCGGGGTCGACATTGCCGGTCGGCTCGTCGGCGAGCAGGATATCCGGGCGTCCGATCACTGCCCGGGCGATGGCGGCGCGCTGCTTCTCACCGCCTGAAAGCAGGGCTGGCAGCGCGTCCATCCGTTCGCCAAGGCCCACCCATTCGAGCAGCTCGGTGACGTTCCCGCGATATTCACTCTCGGGCTGGCCCAGCACGCGCAGCGGCAGCGCCACGTTCTCGAAGGTCGTCAGATGCTCGAGCAGGCGGAAATCCTGGAAGACGATACCGATGTGGCGCCGCATCTGCAGGAGTGAATCCTGGTCGAGGGCCGAGACGTCCTTGCCGAACAGCGAGAGTTTGCCGCGCGTGGGCTTCAGCGACAGCAAAAGCAGCCTCAGCAGCGAGGTCTTGCCCGATCCGGACGGTCCGGTGAGGAAGTGAAAGGAGCCCGGCTCAATGCGGAAGGTGAGGTCCCTCAGGATTTCCGGGCCATGCCCATAGCGCAAGCCCACATTGGAAAACTCGATCACCTGCCCGCCCAATCCGAATCAGTCCTTACGCATAATACATCAGCATTGGGCCCTAACCGCCAAGGTAGGCGAGTTTGAGGAGTTTTAACCCGGCGGGCCTAGGTTCGGAGCATGCGCTCGCCCTTGCCCGCAATGACCGTCATCGTATGCCCGCATTGCGGGACACGCTACCAGGTGCCGGTGGAAACACTCGGCCCCGGGGGGCGCGAGGTGCAATGCGCCCATTGCGGCAAGTCCTGGGCGGCCGTGCCCGGCGCCGGCGGGAACATCGCCGGCGATCCGGACCAGCTCTTCGACGAGACGGCCGAGCGGGATCTCGACGCCGCCTTCGCGGAAGAGGAAAAGGCCGTTGCGGCTGCAGCCGTGCCCGAGGGCGGCGCCGCGGAAGACCCGATGCGCTCGATCGAGGAGATCAAGGCGGCCCTCGCGCCCAAGACAAAGCCGGTTGAACCAAAAGCCGATCCGAGAGCCAGGACCAGGCGCGACAAGGCTTTCGCGCGAAGGCGGATTTCGCTCACCGCCAAGCTGCCGCTGGCGCGCATTCGCCGGGCGGCGCGGCTGGTGGCGCTCGGCCTGCTGCTGACCCTGATCGTCGCGGGGATCGCCTTCCGGACCGAAATCGTCCGCGGCCTCCCCGCTCTGGCGGGGGCCTATGCGGCTCTGGGCATGAAGGTCAACATCGTGGGGCTCGAGTTCCGCGACACGCATACGCTGATGACGCTGCGGAGCGGCGCCAATGTGCTGAAGGTCGATGCCCGCATCTACAGCGTGGCGTCGCGTCCAGTCATCGTGCCGCCGGTGGTGGTGACGCTGCTCGACGAGAACGGGGCGGCGCTCTACGAATGGAGCGTCACCCCCGAAACCCGCGACCTCGAGCCAGGCGAAGTGGTCGATTTCACCACCCAGCTCAGCTCCCCGCCGGTGGGCGCGACGCGCGTGCGGCTGACCTTCTCGGGCGGGCGCGCACAATCCGAAACCCCGGTCGCGGCGGCGATCCAACCCAAAGAGACTGCGCACTGATGGCAAGGATCCTGGTCGCTGAAGACGATGACAATGTGCGCGAGTTCGTGGCGCGCGCGCTGCTGCACGCCGGTCACGAGGTGGTGCAGGCGGAGGATGGCGGGATCGCCAGCGAGGTGGTGGTCGCCGAGCAGGGCCGCTTCGATCTCCTCCTCTCCGATATCAAGATGCCGGTGATGGACGGCATCGCACTGGCGCTCAACGTCGCCGCCAGTCATCCGGACCTCCCCATCGTGCTGATGACCGGCTTTGCCGATCAGCGCGAGCGGGCGCATGGGCTCGACGCCCTGATCTACGATGTCATCCCCAAACCCTTCACGCTCTCGGCGCTGATGGAAAAGGTCGACGATGCGCTGGCGGGAAAGCCAGTGCAGGTGGTGTCGCTGGCCAGCCAGGCCCGGACCGGGCACTAGGCTAGAGGTACTTCCTCTCCCCGCCAGGGAGAGAGCCTGCCCTTGGGCTCGACCTGCGGGTTGGAGGCAATCCGGGCGAGGGGGCGGGGGCGCCGCGGCATGCCGCCCTCGGGGACTCAGGCTGCCGACGACAGCCGGAAATCGAAATGGATGTCGTCGTAGGGGAACACGACCTTGCCGTCCGCGGCCTTGTCGATGACGCCATTTTTGATCAGGTGGGTCACATCGGTATGGACCCCCTTGAAGTCGCGGCCCACCCGGCGCGCCACCTCGCGGATGCTCAATGGTCCGGCGCCGATCATAGCCCGGATGATCGCCATGCGGTTAGGCGCAAGCACCTTGTGCAAGGCCTCGTAGCTTTCGAATGAGAGGTGTGCATGCGGCTCGGCTGCACCCGTCTCCCAGACCGTCACAACGTCGTCCAGCGCTTGGTCGAGCGTCCTCACATCAATCACCACGGTGCCCTTTGAGCCATCTTCTGGCTTCCAGAAGGAAATCTCTTCGCAGTTGGTGGATATCGGTGAACTCATAGGGGTGCTCTTCATTTCCGGCATGCCTGTGATCGCCCTTTCCCGCTTCATTGTCGTAGCGCAGCACGCACACCTGACCCACTACCAGCGCGAGACGATACTTGAAGAAGTGGCTGCTGCCACGCACCGGCGTCGGAACGCGCCAAATGACCAGATCGGCGAATGCGTCGTCCCCGAGGCGAACTCGCGTCGAGGTCAACTTTTCGGCACGCACCACGCCTATCACCTCCCGCTATTGATGTAAATGATTACATCAGGCGGTTCACACCGCCAACAGCGAAGAGGCTGGGGTAGGAAGGCGGAGCGCGATATCCGTACTAAACCCAGTCCGGCACGCTATCGAGCCCGATCAGCGCCTCGATCGAGGGCCGGGCCCGGATCACGTGCCACTTGTCGCCGTCGACCAGCACCTCGGGCACCAGCGGGCGCGAATTGTAGGTCGAGGCCATCACCGCGCCATAGGCGCCGGCGGTCATCACCGCCAGGAGGTCGCCTTCCTCGACGCCTTCGATCTTGCGGTCCTTGGCAACATAGTCGCCGGTTTCGCACACCGGCCCGACGATGTCGGCCCTGATCGCGGGCCGGTTCGAACAGGTCACCGGCTGGATGTCGTGGTGCGCCTCGTACAGCGTGGGGCGGATCAGGTCGTTCATCGCCGCGTCGACGATGACGAAGGTCTTTTCGCCCTCCTTCACATATTCGACCCTGGTGACCAGGATCCCGGCATTGCCCACGATCAGCCGCCCCGGCTCGAGGATGAGGGCGCAGCCGAGCTTGCCCACGTGGCGCTTGACCACCTCGGCATAGGCCCTGGGGTCGGGCGGGGCCGCCTCGTCGTGGTGATAGGGGATGCCCAGCCCGCCGCCGACATCGACATGGGAAATCTCGTGCCCGTCGGCGCGCAGGTCGTTAACCAGCTGCGCCAACAGCCAGAAGGCGTTGTCGAAGGGCAGCATGGAGGTGATCTGGCTGCCGATATGCATATCGACGCCGACCGCCTTCACCCCCCCGAGTTCGGCGATCCGGGCGTAAACTTCGTGCGCCCGGGCGAAGGCGATGCCGAACTTGTTTTCCTTCTTGCCGGTCGAGATTTTCGCATGGGTGCCGGCATCGACATCGGGATTCACCCGCACCGAGACCGGGGCCACCCTGTCCATCGAAACGGCGATCTCGTTCAGCCGCTCCAGTTCGGGCTCGCTTTCGAGGTTGAAGCAATGGATACCCAGTTCCAGCCCGCGCCGCATTTCGGCGACGGTCTTGCCGACCCCCGAGAAGACGATCTTTTCGGGCGGAATGCCGGCGGCGACGGCGCGTTCCAATTCGCCGCCGGAGACCACATCGGCGCCGGCGCCCTCGCGCGCCAGAACCTTCAGCACCGCCTGGTTGGAATTGGCCTTCATCGCATAGGCGAGCAGCGTTTCGATGCCCTCGAACGCCTCTCGCATCACCCGCACATGCCGCCGCAGCGTCGCCGCCGAATAGACATAGAACGGCGTGCCGACCTTTTCCGCCAGCGCGGTCAACTCGACATCCTCGGCGAACATGGTGCCGTCGCGGTGCTGGAAATGGTGGACCATCTACGCGATCCCGCCGTCGCCATGCCCGCCGGATTTGCGCTGCGTCGGTTCCGCCTTCTCGCCGGTCAGCGCTTCCTTCCAGCGTGCCGCCTGCGCCAGCACGTTGTCGGGCGCCGTGCCGCCATAGCTGGTCCGGCTCTTCACCGAGTTCTCGACGCCGAGCACCTTGTGGATGCGGTTGTCGATGCGCTCGTCGATGGATTTGAAATCCTCGATGGTCAGGCCCTCGAGCCCGATGCCGCGCTGCTCGGCCAGCGCCACCACCCGGCCGGTGATGTGGTGGGCCTCGCGGAACGGCACGTTCGCCACCCGCACCAGCCAGTCGGCGATATCGGTGGCGGTGGAAAAGCCCGAACTCGCCGCCTCGCGCATGTTCTCGCGGTTGACCTCGAGGTCGCCGACCATGCCAGTCATCGCCGCCAGCGACAGCGACAGCGAATCCAGTGCATCGAAGGCGACTTCCTTGTCTTCCTGCATATCCTTGGAATAGGTCAGCGGCAGCCCCTTCATCACCACGATCAACGAGGTCAACGCGCCGAGGATACGGCCGATCTTGGCACGCACCAGCTCGGCGGCGTCGGGGTTGCGCTTCTGCGGCATGATCGAGGAGCCGGTCGAGAACTTGTCGCTCAGGCGAACGAAGCCGAACTGGGCCGAGCTCCAGATCACCAGCTCCTCGGCGAAGCGGGAAAGGTGCACGGCGCAGATGCTGGCCGCCGCCAGCGTCTCGAGCACGAAGTCGCGGTCCGAGACGGCGTCGAGCGAATTGGCCGAGGGCCGGTCGAAGCCCAGCGCCTCGGCGGTCATCTGCCGGTCGATCGGAAAAGAGGTGCCAGCGAGCGCGGCGGCGCCGAGCGGGCTCCCGTTCAGCCGCCGGCGCGCATCGGCGAAACGGCCGGCGTCGCGGCCGAGCATTTCCACATAGGCGAGCAAATGATGCCCGAAGGTCACCGGCTGGGCGCTCTGCAGATGGGTGAAGCCGGGCATGATGGTCTCGGCCTCTTCCTCCGCCCGCGCCACCAATGCCAGCTGCAGCGCCTCGATCTGCGCCGAAAGCGTGTCGATGGCGTCGCGTACATAGAGGCGGAAATCGGTGGCGATCTGGTCGTTGCGCGAGCGCGCCGTGTGCAGCCGCCCCGCCGGTTCGCCGATCAGCTCCTTGAGCCGGCTCTCGACATTCATGTGGATGTCTTCGAGCGCGCGCGAGAAAGTGAACGTCTGTTGTTCGATCTCGGCCTGGACCGCCTCTAGACCGGAGACGATGGCATCCCTATCTTCGGCCGCCAGGATGCCGGCCTCGGCCAGCATGCGGGCGTGCGCGATTGACCCGGCGATGTCCTGCCGGTAGAGCCGGTGGTCGAAACCGATGGAGGCGTTGATCTCTTCCATGATGGCGTCGGGGCCGGAGGTGAACCGTCCGCCCCACATCCGATTGCTCATCCGAACCTCGTGGGATGCCTATGACCGACCAAAAGCCCGTACGCCCGGCAAAACTGCAGCCGCGGCGCGTGCTCGTGCTGGCCCTTTTCAGCGCGGCGATAGCTTTAGCGATTACCCTCTGGCTTAGCAATGGCGGGGGGCCGGTGGCGTCGGAGTGTCCGGTGCAGGCCGATGCCGCGGCAAGGATCGATATGGCGGCGCTGGGGGCGCTGGCGGCGCTCAACGGCACGGGCCAGGGGCGCGGCTACCCCACGATGGCTTTCCAGGATGCGGCAGGCGCCCCGCTCACCATTGCCGCCTTCGCCGGCAAGAAGCTGCTCGTCAATTTCTGGGCTTCGTGGTGCGTCCCCTGCCGCGAGGAGATGCCGGCGCTCGAGGCGCTCGCCGAGACGTATAATAGCGACCAGTTCATGGTGCTGCCGGTCAATCTCGATATCGGGGAGGGCGGGCTCGCCAAGGCGCGGAAATTCCTCGACGAGGGGCAGTGGCCCAATCTGCCGCTTTACGCCGATCCCTCGTTCAAGGCCTTCGAGCGGCTGAAGACCGAGGCGGTCGCCATCGGTCTGCCCACGACGCTCTTGCTCGACGGGAAGGGCTGCGAGCTCGCCGTGCTGCAGGGACCCGCCGCCTGGGACACGCCCGACGGCCACAAGGTGATCGAAGCGCTGCTCGCGAGCTGAGCCATGCGCAAAATCCTCTGCGTCGGCGCGCTCACCATGGATACCATCTTCCGGCTGGAGCGCCTGCCGCGGGGGCCGGGCAAGTTCATGCCGCTCGAGGCGGTCGAGGTCGCCGAGGGGATGGCCGCCGCCCAGGCCGCCAGCATCGTGCGGCTGGGCGGAGAGGCGGTGCTCTGGGCTTCGGCGGGGGCCGACGCGGCGGGTGATCGCCTGGTCGAGCAGTTGACGGGGGAAGGGGTGGATTGCTCGGCGGTGCGCCGCGTCGCCGGAGCCCGGTCCGCCTTTTCCAGCATCTTCATGGATGCGCAAGGCGAGCGCATGATCGTTCCCCATTATGACCAGGCGCTCGCGGGCGATCCGGGCGGCCTGCCGCCAATCGCGTTTTCGTCGATCGCAGCGGTCTCTGTCGATGCGCGCTGGCCGGCGGCGTCCGCCTTGGCGCTCAGGGCTGCACGCGAGCACGGCCGTCCCGGCCTGCTCGACGCCGACGTGGCCCCGCTCGCGGTGCTCGAGAGCCTCGCGCCGCTTGCCAGCCATGTGGTGGCCTCGGAGCCGGCGGCGCTGCTGCTTACCGGGCACCTGGATGCCCGGGCCGCGACTGCGGAACTGGCCGGGATTCATGGCGGATTCGTCGCCGTTACCGCCGGCGAGCGGGGCTGCTTCTGGTGGGACAGCGATGCCGGCATGGTGCGGCACGTCCCGGCACCGCGGGTGACCGCCATCGATACCCTCGCGGCGGGCGACGTTTTCCACGGCGCTTTCGCGCTCGGACTTGCGGAGAGCTGGGAGGCGGAACGGATCGTGCGCTTCGCCTCGGCGGCGGCCGCCATCAAGTGCACGCGCTTCGGCGGGCGCCTGGGCGCACCGGACCGGGCGGAGGTGGAGGGGCTGATCTAGGCGGTCTTGTCGACCAATCCGCCGCTGTCGCCGGCGGGCGCCGGTTCGCGGGCGTTCTGCCGGCTCCGCGCATCCATGTCCTTGAGCGCGCCGTCGACATCGGCGCCGGTCGGCTGCTCGCCCTTGAGCACCTGCTCGCGCAGCAGCTTGAGGTCCAGCTGCTGCCGTTTCCTGGCGACCAGCGCCTGGGCGACGCCCAGGGTTTCGGCCTCGCGGACGGCCATGCGGTGGATCGAGAGATCGAGGTTCATCCGTCGCCCCTCAGGCCATCTTGTCCAACTTGGCGCCCTGGCCCGGCGGCGGAGCCGGGCGCGAAACCTCGTCCACCATCCGGACCGCGGCCATCTCCAGCTCGTGGTTGGCCTTGACCATCGCGATCTGCGCGGTGAAGCGCGCCGCGGTCGGGCGGGCGGCTTCCAGCGCGGTGGCGAGATCGGTGTCCATCGACTGATCTTACGGGGATCGGGTAAACGAAAGCTTGGATGGATGGGAGCAGTTTATGCGCATCGGCTTGCGGTCGGGATTCCCTTCCCCTTGTGGGGAGGGCCGGTGCGCAGCGCCGGGGTAGGGGTATTCTTGTGTCCGTGCGAATAGCGCCCCTTACCCTGCAATTGCAGGCGTTTAGCGAGCCAAGACGCCGCAATTGCTTCTCTCCCCACAAGGGGGAGGGAGACCCAGGAGCCGAGAATTCGAAGAAGCTCACCGCCCCCCGAACAGCGCCACTTCACCCCGCTTGAGCGGAATGACCAGCAGCGCGCCGGCTGCCACCCCGCCCAGATGCGCCCACCAGGCGACCGGCTCCTGCGAATCGATCAACACATAAAAGACCTGCATCGCGATCCAGACGCCGAGCATCCAGAGCGCCGGGATCGGCAGCGGAATGGGGATGACGATGCGGAACAGCACGAAGACCCTGGCGTGCGGGTAGAGCAGGATGTAGGCGCCCATGACGCCTGCCACCGCCCCGGACGCGCCGATCAGCGGGCCGTTGCCGTCGAAGTTGAGGGCGAGGTGCGCGAGCGCCGCCAGCACGGCGCAGAGCAGGTAGAAGAGCAGGAATTTGATGTGCCCCAGCGCGTCCTCGATATTGTCCCCGAAGATCCAGAGGAACAGCATGTTGGAGAGCAGGTGCAGCCAGTCGCCGTGCAGGAAGGCATAGGTGACGAGGTTGGCCCAGTCGGGCAGCCAGGCCACCGGCTGCGGCACCAGATCCCGCACGACGATGGGGATCATGCCGTATTCGACGGTGAACCAGTCGAAGGTTTCGGCCGGCATGGTCGACTGGAACAGGAAGACGAGGACGTTGGCCGCCAGCAGGCCATACATCACATAGGGGAATTTGATGTGCCGGATCGGGTTCTGGTCGTGCAGCGGCAGGAACATCGAGGAGGTACTCGCGCGGACGTGGAGCGAAGGTAGTACAGAACGGGATATTCGGGCAGCCTCTCAGTCGGGCCACCCTCCCCCTGCGGGGAGGGGCTGTCGAGCAGGACTTGGCATTTGCCAAGTCCGTGGCGAGAGTGATGAGCCGCCCATGCAAAGGTCCGGTGGACCTTTGCCGGCGAAGAACGCCCGTAGCGCTATGCGCGCAGGGCTATGGTGGGGGTTACCCCACGCTCCGCACCCTCACGTCCATCCCCACCCTTGATCCCCCGCAAGGGGGAGGGAGACGACTGGACCACTGGTAAAGCCCCCTCACTTGCCCTCGATCTGGCGCTGCTGCGGCGCTTCCCCGGCGCCGTACTTCCCCGGCGTCCACAGCACGTCCGAACTGCCGTTGGCATTGGCGACGCGCGCCATGACAAACAGCAGGTCCGAGAGCCGGTTGAGGTAGGTCAACGTCCCCGGGTTGACGTCGGGCTCCTGGCCGATCAGTTCCACCACCAGGCGCTCGGCGCGGCGGGTGACCGTGCGGGCGACATGCAGCGCCGCCGCCAGCGGCGTGCCGCCGGGCAGGATGAAGCTCTTGAGCGGCGCCAGCCCCCCGTTGTACTGGTCGATCTGCTGCTCCAGCCATTCGGTCTGGGCGCCGGTGATGCGCAGCGACTCGACCCCTTCGGGATCTCTCCCCGGGGTGGCGAGGTCCGATCCGAGATCGAATAAATCGTTCTGCAGGCGCGACAGCAGGCGGTCGATCCTGGGCATCGATCCGGTGTGCAGCCGCGCCAGCCCGATGAAGGCATTGGCCTCGTCCACGGTGCCGTAGCAGCCCACGCGCAGGTCATATTTCATGCGGCGCGGCCCGCGCACCAGGCCGGTGGTGCCGTCATCGCCGGTTCTGGTGTAGATCTTGTTGAGCTTGACCATTTCTCAACTCCCCCGCCCGAAGAAGAACAGAGCCCCCAGGATAGCCACGATGGCGACGAACTGGGCGATGACGCGGGCGCGCATCAGCATCTGGCTGCGGTTGCCGCTGCCTTCGCCGCCCTTGAACATGGTCCACAAGCCCATGAACAGGATGACCGCCACCGCGGCCACGGCGAGGACGGTGATGATGGTGAGCAGGGTCTGGTTCATGCGGCGATCCTTGCGAGGTAGTGGGCGAGGCCCTCGCCCAGCCGGTCATAGATGGCACGGATTCGGCGGCTGGTGAACAGTTCGCGATGGGTCGTCAGCCACACCTGCAGCGGTGGAACTCCGAACCCCGGCAGAACCGCGACCATGCCGGCGGTGTCCCGCACCAGCCCGGCCTGGGCGAAGCCGATGCCGAGCCCGGCTTTCATCAACTCCCACATGCCCGTGTGGCTGTCGGTGCGGACGATGAAGTCGCCGCGTTTGAGCTCGAAGCCCATGCTCCGCGCGGTGCCGATGATCAGGTCGGAGCGGTCGAAGCCGATGAGGTCGTGGTTGGCGAGGTCGTCAAGCGAGCCGGGGGTGCCGCGCGCCGTCAGATAGCTCTGGTGGGCGCAGGCCACGACCGGAATCTCGCCGAGCCGCTTGGCGATCAGTTCGAGCTGGGTCGGGCGGAACATGCGCACGGCGATATCCGCTTCGCGCAGCAGCAGGTTTTCGACCGAGTCCGAGGGCACCAGCTCGATGGCGATCTGTGGGAAAGTCTCGCGCAGGTCCCTGAGCAGGGGCGGCAGCACGTAGTGGCTGGTCACCGTGCTCGAAGTGATGCGGATGCTGCCCGAGAGCGCGCTGGTCGAACCCTCCGCCAGGATCGCGGCCTCCGCCAGGGCCCGCTGTGCCCCGGCCACCGGCTCGAAGAGGCGGAGCGCCGTATCGGTGGCCTTGAGCCCCTGCAGCGTGCGCTCGAACAGGGTCACGCCCAGGGCCTGTTCCAGCGCCTCGACATGCCGGCCGAGCGTGGGCTGGCTGAGCCCGATCGCCCGCGCCGCGGCGGATAGGGAGCCGTGCTCGACCACGGCCGCGAAACTGCGCCACAGCGACCAGTCGGGTTCGGATGTCGTCATTGATTTCTCCTTGCTCCCCGCGCGACGCGATTGCCCGCTCACCCGGCATTCGCTCCGCTCGCGCCGGGTGAGGGGGCCTTGGTATAGTCGCGACGGGGGCCGTAGTGCACATACAAAAATGTATACATACTCTGCAATCCTGTCCAATTCCTAAACACCTGCGCATGCGCCACATTCTCCTCACCAGCACCGAGGAGAGATCAAATGACCCGCGGCAAAGTCACTATTCTGGGTATCAACGGCCATATCGGCCATCACGCGGCAAAGGCCTTCGTCGAGGCCGGCTGGGAGGCCACGGGCTTCGGCCGCGCCGACCGCCACCCGGTCCCGGGCGTGAGGTTCGTCAAGGGCGACGCCGGAAGCGTTGCCGATATGCGCGCCGCGATCGGCGAAAGCGAGGTCGTCGTCAATGCGCTGAACCTGCCCTATCACCAGTGGGACAAGGGGCGGATGGAAGCGCAAACGGCAAAGGTCATCGAAGCGCTTGGAGCCAGCGGCAAGACGCTGCTGTTCCCCGGCAACATCTACAACTACAGCCCTGCCCACCGCGAGGTTACCTCCGACCTGCCGCAGGAGCCGCCCACGCCGCGTGGCGCCATCCGCGTGCGGGTCGAGCAGATGCTGCGAGCCGCGGCCGAACGTGGCGCCATGCAGGTCACCATCCTGCGGGCCGGCGATTTCTTCGGGCCGGACAATCGGTTCGATTGGTTCGACCAAGCCATCCTGCGCGAGGCCGGCAAGGGCAGGCTGGCCATGCTCGGCACCCGGGGCTTCGGCCACAGCTGGGCCTATCTGCCTGATCTGGGGCGCGCCTTCGAGAAGCTCGGCCGGCACCGCCAGGAGTTCGGCCGCTTCGAGAACTTCCATTTCGCGGGGCACTACGTGACGCCCGAACAGATGGCGGCGGCGATCGTTGCGGCCGCGCCGGTGCCGCTCAAAGTTTCAGGCTTTCCCTGGATCGTCCTCACCCTGCTTGGGCTCACCAATCCGGTCATGCGCGAAGTCGCGAAGATGGGCTATCTCTGGCAGAAGCCGATGGAATTGAAGGACAGCCGGCTCGATGCCGTCCTTGGCCCGGACTTTGGGACGAAATTCGAGGAGGCCGTCGCGGCGACGGTCAGGACGCACTTCAAGGTGGAGCGGCTGGCGGCCTAGTTGCGCCGTCCTGCCAAGGCTTGCAGGCGGGTCTCCCTCCCCCGTGCGGGGAGGGATGCGAGCAAGGAGCTGGCGCAGCTCAAGTCCGTCGCGACGCGGGGTGTGGGTGTTGATTGCTCCCCCTCGCCCGGTCCTTTGGACCGACCTCTCCCCGTCTGGGAGAGGAACAGGAGGGGGCCTACTCGAACCCCAGCCTTCGCCTTACTTCCCCCGCCGTCCAGCCCGCCGCCCGCAGATCCCGCAAGCTCTGCGACCCCTTCGACTTCGAAAGCTTCTGCCGCTCCTCGTCGAGGATGAGGTCATGATGGGCGTAGAACGGGGAGGGGAGGCCGAGGAGTTCTTGCAGCAAGACGTGGATGTCGGTCGCGGCCTCGAGGTCCATGCCGCGGGTGACATGGGTCACCCCCTGCGCCGCGTCGTCGACGACGACGCTCAGATGGTAGCTCGTGGGCGTATCCTTGCGCACGAGCACGACATCGCCCCAGCGAGCGGGGTTCGCCGCAATTTGCCATTCATGTTGTTGTTTTTCGTTCATCCCTGCGGCAAAAACGTGGATTTTCATCGGTCCTGCCACCAGCGCCTCATCCATCCGCAGCCGCCATTGCGCCCGCTCGCCCGCCGCAAGCCTTTGTCCCACCTGTTCTTTCGTCAGATGCCGGCAGGTGCCGGGGTAGAATGGCGCGCCCTCTGGGTCCGTCCCGTTCGCGCGGGCGGAAATTTCGCTGCGGGAACAAAAGCATGGGTAAAGTAATCCCCGCTTTCGGAGCTTTTCCGCCGCTTCCCCATAGGCTGGAAAACGCTGCGACTGGAACCACACCGGCTGCGGCCAGCTCAGCCCAAGCCATTGCAGATCCTCAAAGATTCCGGCGACAAATTCGGGTTTACGGCGCGCGGTGTCGATGTCTTCGATGCGCAGCAGCATGGTCCCGCCCATGGCCTTCGCGGCCCGGTCGGTGTACAGGGCCGAATAGGCATGCCCCAGATGCAGCCAGCCGTTCGGGCTTGGCGCAAAACGGAAAATCGGCTGAGATGTCATGGCCTTCTCCCACTTATCCTCCTCTAGCATGAGCTTTGACAGACTTGCTTCCGCCGAATCGCTGGCGCACCATCTCGGCAGCCTGATGCGCATCGACAGCCGGCTGCGGCCGATCGCCGATGTCGCCGGGCCGTTCGAGATCCGCGAGAGCGAACCGGGTTTCGCCGGCATAGCCAAGGTGATCTGCGGTCAGCAGCTGTCGGTGGCCAGCGCCCGCGCCATCTGGGGCCGCTATGAGGCGCTGCCGGGTGCGCTCGACCCGCAAGCCTTTGTCGAACTTGAGGAACCTGCCGTTCGGGCGACCGGTTTCTCGGCCGGCAAATACACCACCGTCCGCGCCATCGCCGAAGCGATCAACACCGGTGCTCTCGATCTCGACTGGCTCGGAACGCTCTCTGTTCCTGAAGCCGTCCACAATCTTCTAAAAATCAAAGGCATAGGCCCATGGACGGCGGAGATCTACCTCATGTTCGGCGCCGGGCACCCCGACATTTTCCCGGCCGGCGATCTGGCGCTGCAGAAGGCGGTCGCGCGCGGGCTCGGGCTTGACGCGCGGCCGAGCATCAAGGAATTGGTAGCCATCGCCGCGGCATGGGCGCCGCACCGCGCCACTGCGGCGCTGCTGTTCTGGCGCTACTATGCGGCCATCCGCGACAAGGAAGGAATCGCCTTTTGACCAAGACGCTCTCCGGTCCCATGCTGGCGCCGAAATCGGGCCGCCTGCCTAAGCAAATCGTGGTGCTGCTGCACGGCTACGGCTCGGACGGCAACGATCTTATCGCGCTGGGCGCGCACTGGCAGCAGGTGATGCCCGATGCGCTCTTCGTCTCGCCCGACGCACCCGACCCCTGCGCTGAGAATCCCTTTGGGTATCAGTGGTTTCCGCTCAATCTTGAGCGCACCATCAGCCGCGCCAGCGGGGCCCCGCTGGCGCGCGAGGTGATCGTCAATTTTTTCATCGACCTCTGGTCGCAGACCGGGCTCACAGCGCGCGACACCTTTCTGGTCGGCTTCAGCCAGGGGGCGATGATGGCGTTGCATGTGGGGCTCTCGCTCGATGAGCGACTGCTCGGAATTGTCGCTTTTTCCGGCGCGCTGATCCCGCCCGAAGGGTTTGACGCGGGGCATTTGGCCATGCCGGCGATCTGTCTCATCCACGGCGATCTGGACCAGGTGGTCGACCCGCAGCTCAGCCAGGATGCGTCAGTCCAGCTGCAATCGCATGGCTATGATGTGAGCTATCATGTTTCGATGGGAACGGCGCACGGCATCGCGCCCGATGGCCTTGATTTTGCGACAAGCTTCATGCTGGCACAACTCGCCGCCGCAAACGACTGACATCGCTTTATAATAGGCGCTTCACAGCGCTGTCACAGTCGGCATAGACTATAGAGAACATGACTGCTCTCGATTCCTGTTCCGGGAGCCTCAAGTGACCATGCACGTGTCGCCTGAGTCTTGTCCCGCGCTGGTGCTGAACGCCGACTACCGTCCGCTCAGCTATTATCCACTATCGCTCTGGTCGTGGCAGGACGCGATCAAGGCTATTTTCCTTGAGCGGGTCCACGTCGTTCAGAGTTACGACCGGATCATCAAGAGTCCGAGCTTCGAGATGTTCCTGCCGAGCGTGGTTTCGCTCAAGGATTATGTGAAGCCGGCCCGTCATCCGGCGTTCACGCGCTTCAACGTGTTCCTGCGGGATCGCTTCCAGTGCCAGTATTGCGGCTGCAAGGACGATCTGACCTTCGATCACGTCATTCCGCGGTCAAAAGGCGGTCGTACGACGTGGGAGAACGTGGTTGCCGCCTGTGCGCCCTGCAATCTGCGCAAGGCCAACCGGCTGACCAGCGAGATCAAGATGTGGCCGCTGCAGAAGCCCTACCAGCCCACGGTGCACGATCTGCACAACAACGGAAGGGCTTTCCCGCCCAACCATCTGCACCAGAGCTGGCTCGATTATCTCTACTGGGATATCGAACTCGAGCCGTAAGAGCGTCGGCACCGCCGCTCGACTTCCCCGCCTTCAATAACTATTATTGACCTCCTATCAGTGGAGGTGCGAATGGCAATCAGCGCAGATCTGGGCGAAAAACTGGAGGCGGTGGTCAACGACCTCGTCGCCAACGGCCGCTACAATTCCAAGAGCGAAGTGCTGCGGGAAGGGGTGCGCCTGGTGCAGGAACGGGAGGCGGCGCTGGCAAGATTGATCGAAGCGGTGCAGCCCGGGCTGGCCGACATCGAGGCTGGCCGGACCAAGCCGATCAAGGAAGTGGTATCGCGCCTCAGTGCCAAATACCGGACGATGGGTAAGCGCTCGGCCTGATGCGTGTCACGATCTCCGAAGCTGCGGAATCGGAACTGGAAGAGACCGGAAACCTCATCGCCCGGGATAGTCCTGTCCGCGCCAACAGTTTCGTGCTGGAACTGCTGGAACGCGCCGAGCAGCTGACGCATCATCCGCGCCGCTATCCGGTGATTCCGGGATTGAAGCACCTGGGGCTGCGGCGTTGCCCCTATGACGCCTACGTCATCCTCTATATCCTCTATGTGGTCGGCGAAGCGCAGATCGAGATCGCCCACATCGTCCACGGTGCACGCGACTATTTGCGCCTGCTCTTCCCCGAGGCTCAGGCCGCCCGCGCCGACCGGCTCCGCCGCCACTGGTCCACGACCGCAATCAGCAGAAGTGCCACGATGCCGAGCGAGATCAGCGCGTTGTAGCCGGCGAGCGAAATGCCGAAGAGCGTCCACTGCACCTTGTCGCAGGGGATGATCTTGGCAGCGTTGATGTTGTTGAGATCGTCAAAGCTCACGCCCACGCCGGTGCCGGTGCAGGCCGTCGGACCGGGCCAGAAGCCCCACTCCACGCCGGCGTGGAAGGTGCCTATATAGGTGCCCCAGGCAAAAACGGCGGTGACGATCAGCATGGCGATGAACCAGACGGCCGGCGGCAGCCGGTTCCACAGAATGAGGATGGCGCCGAGCAGCGGCAGGCCCCAATAGTAGGCTAGGCGCTGCTCCAGGCAGAGCTCGCATGGCACGAGGCCGCCGATGTACTGGCTGCCAAGGGCACCCAGGATGGTTGCGAGACCGAGGACAAAGGCAAGGCCGGTGGCCTTCTTGTCCAGTGTCGTTATGGTCATGGCGCCGCTCACTTAAAGCATGAATTTGACAGAAATGAAGCCGCCGACGAGCAGCACGCCGAAGATCAGTGTCATCAGCCCCAGGCGCTTTTCGATGAAGGTTTTCATCGGCGGCCCGAAAAAATAGAGGAGCGCCGCGACCAGGAAGAACCGGCCCCCACGGGAGACGATCGAGGCGAGGATGAAGATCGGCAGGCTGAGGCCGGCAAGGCCCGAGGCGATGGTGATGACCTTATAGGGAAACGGGGTGAAGCCGGCAACGAAGACGATCAGCAGGCCCCATTCGGCGAAGGTCCGCTGGAACTCGCCGAATGCCTCGCCATAGTGGTAGAAATCGAGGATTGGCTTCGCCACCGGTTCGAACAGCACCGCGCCGATGAGATAGCCAACAAGCCCGCCGACGATCGAGGCGATGGTCGCGATCAGGGCGAAACGCCATGCCGACTCGCGCTTGGCGACCGCCATGGGGATCAGCACCACGTCGGGTGGAATGGGAAAGAACGAGCTTTCCGCAAAGCTTACCGCTGCCAGCGCGGAAGGCGCATGCCGCCCGGCTGCGAGCGACAGGGTCCAGTCGTAGAGGCGGCGCAGCATGAAGGTCCTCGAGGGCGGGGAATGCTGCCGTCTTATTGGCGGTGGGCGGGATACTGTCAACTCACGAGGTGGTGGGCGGCACGGCGGTTCCCGCACCTCGCGGAATTCACCTGTCGCGCATTGACGAATGCGGGACTTTTCCCTTAAGTCCGCCCTGTCGATATGTTCACGTATGACGCTTGGCGGGCGTGGCGGAACTGGTAGACGCGCCGGACTCAAAATCCGGTTCCGAAAGGAGTGTCGGTTCGATTCCGACCGCCCGCACCAACTGTTTGCGTTAGGCGACGACCTGTCCAGGAGTGGAGCACCAGCTTGGCTACTTCACAGTCCTGTCGATATCCCAGCGTGGTCGCATTCCCCGGGAGTGTCCGCACCTTGGAGTGATCGGGACCGCTTGGGATCTCGGTGTCGATCTCCAGCTTCAGGGATACCTCGCTGCCGGGCAACGTCGTCAACTGCTCGACGATCCCCTCGACAATCTGCCGGATCTCGTGAGCCGGTCGATCTGGCGAGATCATCACCGTTCCGACGAAGTGCGTCGGGTTCTTTTCCGCATGGGGTTCGGTTTGTACCGTTTCGCCGTCGGGAGCCGGCGCTGGCCCACCCTGAACGACTCTGGACGTACTTGCGTCGGCTGGTACCAGAGATGGTTTCGGCCGATGCGCTTCGGCCACATCCGGCTTGATGATGACCGATTCGCTGTCGATCACGACCTGGACGTTGCCGGCGCCAGAAATCGCGAGACCGGCATAGGAACACCAGCATGTTCCTGTAGACACGCGGCGTGCTCCCGCGTTGCATCAGGATGTTTTTGGCTTCTACCAGCGCTTCCGAACCGTCCCGCCTCGTGTGCGAATGAGCGCCGCCAAGCCCGACAGCGCGGACGCCGCCCGGCCTCGTCGGGCACATTGGAGGAACTGCCCGGCGCGACCTGCACGGCGTCGAAATGTCCACGATCACCAAGGCCGTTGATGTAGCTGATGAGCGCCTTGTCGATTTCCATCAGCACGCGCGCTTCTTCGAACTGCCTGGCGCGGCCGGCAGCAATCCGGTTGCGGCTCGCCCACATCGAGTACCAGTAGCGGCCAGGTCGCTGTGCATGAACTTGGCCTGGTCCAGAATGACCCAGGCCGGAAGTTGAAGCCACGCAAGACATCGGCGACATCCGTGAGTTCGGAGCCGCTCGATGTGGGGTCAGACGCCCGGATAGGCGCCGCCGCGGAACGCGAAAGACGTGCCCTTTCAGTCAGCCGGTTCTTGCGAAGTCGATTCCTCCAGAGCGGAGAGTATCTCTTCCGGATCGACCTCGTTCCCGTCCGCGTCGAATTGCGCCAGATAGAGGATGACGTTCTCGATGTCTTCGTCCTTCTTCAGGCCGGCGAAAGACATTGTTCCCTTCGGGATGACGTCCTTCGGTTTGCGCAGATAATTGGTCAGCGTTTCCACGTCCCAGGTCATTGGCTCCGCCTCGGTAATGGCGAGCAATGTGCCTTCCTTGTTCGCCGAATATTTGTAGCCCACAACTACTCCCCACGGTCGACCGACAACGCCATTCAAGATCGGACCGACCTTGTTCTTCGCGGTCGGGCCGACGTCGTGGCACGCCTTGCATTTGGCGAACACTTTCTGTCCGTCGACGAGTTCACCGGCCGCTGCGGCGGTCGAACCGACGCAGAGCAGAGCAAAAATAACGATAAGCAAACGCATAGATAATTTTCCTGCCTGTTTCGCTTTCAGCCCACCATCGGTGAGCCATGGCCAAAGTTAACGTACCCCGCTCAGCCCACGATGTGTGGCTGTGATCATATGTGGGACGGCCCGGTTGGCAAGGGCTTTCCCTACCGACTTTCCCAAGTCGGACGGTACGGTCATATGTCCATGCGTGGATGCCCCCGTTGATGCAAGAAGTTTTTTCAGACGGATTTGAAACATGCGATCGGCTGCAGCAGTTCTTCGTGGATTGCCTCGGGCGGCAACGGGCCGTCAGCCTGAGTACGGTCGCGGCTTACCGCGATACGTTCAGGCTGTTGCTCGCTTTCACCCAGACGACCAACGGCAAGGCTCCGACCGAACTGGTTATCCATTTGACCGATAGACAAGTTCTGCAGCTGCCAGATCCTCTATCGCCGCACCGACCGATTTGAACAGCGTGACGGAATCGGACTTTCGCTCGATTCTGAGTGAGCCGCTGCACAGCTGGGCCATATCGCCCTTCACATCCTGCCAGGCGAAAAGCGCTTGATCGTGCGCCTGAATCAAGTCCCCGGCTTCGGTTTTGGCGCCCGAAAGCGTATCCACGTAGACCTCGGACCGATGCACGGCTTCGGCATCGACCTCACACATGTCCGGACGAAACGCGCCAACCAGATCCAGATGGGTGCCAGGGCGCACCCAGCGGCCCCTCACAAGTGGTGAGGTCGAAATGGTCGCGGTAGAAACTATGTCGGCCGCCTCGAGGGCCGTTTCGAGATTAGCTTCCGCCCGGACCGGCATCGCAGATCGAGCAGACAGCCTCGCCGCCAGCGCCGTCGCGGTGTCCGCATTGCGACCCCAGATGATGGCGCTGCTGATGTCGCGAACGGCGCAGTGGGCCTCAAATAGCAGTGGAGCGAGCCTGCCCGTGCCGACGATCAACAGGTTCCGGCTGTCGGGTCGGGCAAGATAGGAAGCCATCAGGGCCGAAGCCGCGGCCGTACGACGCCCGGTAAGCTCCGTCCCATCCATGATGGCCAGCGGCGCGCCGGTCCGGGCGCTGAAAAGGACGTAGACCGAATTGACCGCCGGTTGCCGGCGTCGGTTGTTGGAAGGAAAGATATTGGCGAGCTTGGCGCCGTAGACCTCGCCCTCGATCCACGCCGGCATCAACAGGGCAGTGGCGGAAACTTCGCCGGGCACCTCGATGGTGTGGATATGACGGTCAGGCGCGACATGCGGGCGCCCGAATGCCTCGCGGACGGCTGCGATCAGCGCGGGCCACGGAGTGGCGGCAGCGATCGTCTCCGCGTCGAAATAGGGAAGTGCGGGCGAGGCAGGCAGGCCTGTTTCATATGTCATTGTGGCTCCTTGGCTGTCACTGGCGGCCGGGTAGGCGGACTGCAATCCGGCTGCGTGGGGCGATTGCCGTTCGGAGCGGCGCACTTCTTGGAATTGAGGATGCACACCCACCCCAATACGACCCATCGCGGCGTCAGAGGGACCGGCGCCGGGAGCGCGCGGTCTGGGCTGGCGCCTCTTCCGGTATTGAGGGACTAGCCATGTTCGACACCGCCGTCTCTCTCAATGACTTGTGGTTCCTCCTGCAGGGCGCAGGCTGGACACTGCTGATCACCGCCATCGCAGTGGCCGGAGGCACCTTCCTCGGCATGGTCTTCGGGGTCACGCGAGCCACAATGCCGGTCTGGGTCAGCCTGCCGATCGGGTTCGTGCTCGATATCTTCCGCTCGGTACCCCTGCTCATTCAACTGGTGCTGTTCAACTCCTTCATCCCCATCATGGGTCTGCGGGCGTCCCCATTTACAGTCAGTTGCCTCGTGCTGGCGCTCTATACCTCGGCATATTGCTCCGAGATTGTCCGCGGGGGCGTTCTGGCCGTGCCGCAGACAACCCGGCGCGCCGCGCGTTCGCTGGGCCTCACCTGGGGCCAGGACATGCGCGAAATCGTCTTCCCACTGGCCCTCCGCATCATGCTGCCCAGCTGGATCGGGCTCACGCTCGGCGTGATGAAGGATACGGCGCTGGTCGCCTGGATCGGGGTGATCGAACTGCTCAAGTCCTCGCAGATCCTGATCACGCGGATGGCAAACGAACCGCTCTTCATCCTCTCCATTGCCGGGCTGATCTACTTCCTGATCAGCTTCCCCATTGCCCGCCTTGGGGCACGGCTCGAAAAGAAATGGCGCGAAAATGATTGAGATCGACAACGTTCGCAAAAGCTTCGGCGCCCTGGAGGTCCTCAAAGGGGTCTCGATGACGGTTCAGCGCGGCGAAGTTGTGTCGGTGATCGGTGGCTCGGGGTCGGGAAAGTCGACGCTTCTGATGTGCATCAACGGGCTGGAGCCAATCGATTCGGGCCGCATCCTGGTCGACGGCGTCGAAGTTCATGCCAAGGGAACCGATCTCAACAAGCTGCGTCGCAACATCGGCATTGTGTTTCAGCAGTGGAACGCCTTCCCGCATCTGACAGTGCTGGAAAACACGACTCTGGCGTTGCGCAAGGTGCTCGGAAAGTCCCGTGACGAAGCAAATGCAATTGCCATCAAGCAACTCGAGCATGTAGGGCTCGGAGACAAACTGAAGGTCTTTCCCGGCAGACTCTCCGGCGGACAGCAGCAACGCATGGCCATCGCGCGCGCATTGGCCATGAGTCCAAATTACATGCTTTTCGACGAGGTTACCTCTGCCCTCGATCCGCAGCTGGTGGGTGAAGTTCTCGACACTATGCGCCTGCTGGCCAAAGAGGGAATGACCATGATCGTGGTGACGCACGAGATGGGATTCGCACGTGAAGTATCCAACCGGGTGGCCTTCTTCAAAGACGGACTGATCCACGAGATCGGCACGCCCAAGCAGATATTTGAAGCTCCGGAACGCCCGGAAACCGCGACGTTCCTCAGTTCCGTCCTCTAGGCGGACACCCGAAGATATTTTAAGGAGACATGAGATGTGGAAGGGTGTTTACCCAGCCGTTACGACCAAGTTTACCGAGGCAGGGGCGCTTGACCACGCCGAAATGGAGCGCTGCTTCGCCCTGCAGACGGAAGCGGGGGTCGATGGCCTGATCGTGGCCGGATCGCTGGGCGAAGGGCCGATGATGAGCCAGGAGGAGCGCATCGAAGTGTTTCACACGGCCCGCCGGGTCGCCGGCAAACTCCCCGTGCTGATGACAGTCTCCGAGGCGTCGACCCACGCCGCTGCCGCGCTTGGAAAGAAGGCCGCCGCCGTCGGTGCCGACGGTCTAATGGTGGTGCCGAGCCCCATCTATCACACCAATGCCGCTGAAACCGAAGCGACCTTGCGCGCGGTTGCGGAGGCAGCCGACCTGCCGATCATGATCTACTCCAACCGTGTCGCCTATCGCGTCGATGTTACGCCGCAAATCATGGCAAATCTCGCGGACGACAAGCGCTTTGTCGCCATCAAGGAAAGTTCGGACGATATCCGGCGGACAATCGAAATCTTCAACATGGTCGGCGACCGCTATGACGTGCTGACCGGCGTCGACAATCTCGCATTCGAGGCGCTCTCGGTTGGCGCAGTGGGTTGGGTTGCGGGCCTCGTCGTCGCGTTCCCGCGTGAAGCCGTAATGATCTACCGTCTGATGAAGGCTGGCCGATCCGCCGAAGCCCTCGAAATCTATCGGTGGTTCCGGCCGTTGCTGGATCTCGACGTATCGACCTATCTGGTTCAGAACATCAAGCTCGCCGAAACCTTGGCCATTGGCACCAATGAGCGTGTTCGCATGCCGCGCCAGCCGCTCGCCGGGCCGCGCCGCGCAGAAACCGAGGCGATCATAAGAAAGGCCATGGCCGCGCGGCCCTCGCTGCCCAGCCTCGAAAGCATCGCTGCCTGATCTGCGATGCCATGACCGCCAGTCGCGGCACTCAAGCAAACAGGGATGCGGGTTGGCGAGACTGGGCCAAGCCGCCGCCGCTTCGCCCCCCATCTAGGACCACCTGACATGAAGATCGTCGCGATCAAGGCCTACCAGATCGACCTGCCCCTGCGCGAGGGGCGGTACAGTTGGTCGAACGGCAATTATGTCGATGTATTCGATTCAACCGTCGTGGAGGTGGAAACAGACGCAGGGCTGTTCGGCTACGGGGAATGCTGTCCCCTGGGATCCGCGTATCTTCCGGCTTATGCGTTGGGTGTGCGGTCGGGTCTTGCCGAGATCGCACCGAAAGTCATCGGCATGGATCCCCGCGATCTCGGGGTGCTGAACCGTCATATGGATGCCGTGCTGCGCGGTCACCCGTACATCAAGTCCGCCATCGACGTCGCTTGCTGGGACATTCTCGGCAAGTCGACGGGTCTTCCCCTCTACCAGTTGCTGGGCGGCGCGGCGCAGGAGGATGTGAAGCTTTACCGGGCCATCTCAC
>JAUXUM010000252.1 GCA_030680995.1 Devosia sp. | reverse complement strand
GGCAAGGTCTGCCGCTACGATCCCGACGGCAGGCTGATGCAGACCGTCGTCCTGCCGACCGACCTGCCCACCTGCTGCGAGTTCGGCGGCAAGAATCTCGACATCCTCTACGTCACCTCCGCCGTGCTCCGGCGGCCGGCCGAACATTTCAACGGACAGCGGAACCCGGGTGGGCTCTTCGCCCTCGATGTGGGTGTCAAGGGCCTCGCGCTGCCCCGCTTCAAGGGTTAGGCCGCCGACATCACCAACGGCTTTTCCGGCTTGCGCTCGATGCCATGGGCGAAGCGCCGCTCGAGATAATTGGAGTAGAGCCGACAGCGACAACCTGCTGAAAACACTCAGACCCCGCCCACTCGACCCCTTTCGAAACAGCCTTTAGAGCGTGATCGGCAAAAGTTAACGTCTTCTGCGCTTCGATCACGCGACCAAACCGCAACTTGGAGCCTCGCTCCGATTCAATCGGAACGGATCTGGCACTAAGCGTTGCTTCATAACTCGACTCTATTTAATTATACCAATCTTCTTGCGATCGATCGTAATGAAGACAGCCAAAATCAGAACGATGCCCTTAACGATACTCTGAAAATACGGATCCACCCCAGACATATTCATGCCGTTCGATAGTATCGTAATGATCAGAACACCCAACACTGTGCCCTGAATGGAGCCGATGCCACCGGTCAGGGGGGTTCCGCCAACCACAACGGCGGCGATCACGTCGAGTTCGAGACCTTCCCCCAATTGGGCGGTTGCCGCCATGGCACGTGCACTTTGCAGCAGGCCGGCTATACCGCATAGCAGACCGAGAAGGGCGAACATGCTGATCTTGACGCGGTCGATATGGATCCCGGTGAGCTTGGCCACCTTTTCCCCGCCTCCAACCGCGCGCACTTCGCGGCCAAAAACCGTGCGCTCCAGAATGGCGTACGCGATGACGGCGATGACCAATGCAATGATCGCCGAATGGGGAACTCCCAGGCTTCGTCCCGCATAGAGGTCAAGGAAGCCGGGATCGTTGATGGAGATGGGAGCGCCGCGGGTGAAATAGAGGACGACGCCCCTGTAGACCACCATGGCCCCCAACGTTACCACGAAGGACGGCACCTTGCCTTTGGCGATCACCGCGCCATTCAGCAGTCCGCAGGCGAGGCCGACTAAACCGGCCGGTATTATGGCCCAGATGCCAAGAGTCGCCGAGGTGGTGGCGGCGGCCAGCGCGGCCAAGGCCACAATCGCACCGACCGACAGATCGATCGATCCAGCAATGATGACGAAGGTCAGACCCAGCGCCACAACCAGCAGCACGACCGCCTGCTGCGCTATGATCATCTGATTGTTGAATTGAAAAAAGCGTGGCGAGGCCAGCGAAAAGGCAACGGCTAGCACGATGAGCAGCGCTACGGGAAACAGCCACCGCAACTTCTCCGGCTCCAGGCGGAGCAGCGACGCGAGTCCTTTTCTTTCCGGCTGCGCCGGCGAGTTGGTGATGCTCATAGCACTTTCCTCCCCCAATTTGGGTGGTGGCGGTCGATTCACGCCATATGGCGGATGATCTGGTCTTCGCTGACCACTTCTTCGGGTGTAAATTCATAGGTGACCGCACCACCGCGTAGCACGATGATGCGGTCGCTCATGCCGATCAGTTCGGGCAAATCCTCGCTCACCAGAACGATGGCCAAGCCCTGCTCCGCCAATTGGCGGACCACGCGGTAGATATCATGACGTGCCCCAATATCGACGCCGCGTGTGGGATTGTTGAGCAGCAGGAGCCTGGGATTGACGCTGAGGCATTTTCCCAGCAGAACTTTCTGCAAATTGCCGCCGCTGAGCGATCCGCAACGGGCGTCGGGTGAACTTGCCTTGATCTTGAGACGCCCCATCAACTCGCCGGCTATGCGGCGCGCGGCTGGCGCGTCGAACAAGGGCCCCTTGCGCGGCGGAGCCGCCATGATGAGATTGTCGAGCACGCTGAATTCGGAGATCAGACCTTCCCCGGCCCGATCGCCCGGCAGATAGGCGATGCCCACGTTCCAAGCGTCGCTTGGGCTGGCAGGCTGATGCGGTTTGCCGAGATACCGCATGGCACCCGCTTTCGGTGGCACCACGCCCGCAATCATTTCTAGGATGCTCTCGCCGCCCGCCCCCTTGAGACCGGCGATGCCCACAATCTCTCCGGCGCCCACATCCAGTTGCCCGAGGGTGAGCTTGTGTCCAAGGGCAATGTCGCGCATGCTTAAGGTTGGCGCGCTTGGCGTCCCTTGGGCCTTTGGGGGGAAGATGCTGCCCGAGATGTCCCTGCCGACCATCCGGTTGTGGATTTCGTCGCCAGTTATCTCGCTGGTCGCGAAATCGCCCACCCATTGTCCATCCTTTAGGATGGTCAGGGTATCGGCAACCATACGAACTTCCGCCAGGTGATGGGATACGAAGCCGATGGCAAGTCCGCGATCCCGAAGCCGCTTCATGGCTGAAAGAACTACCTCGACTTCCTTGTGATTGAGGAACGCCGTGGACTCGTCCAGAAACAGCATGGAGGGATCGTAAGACAGCGCCCTGGCGATCTCGATGCACTTCCACTTGCCCAGATCGAGGGTTGTGATATCCGCCTTGACCGAAACGTCGGCGGAAAAATCATCCAGTATTGCCTGTGCCGCCTTGTCCAGTGCCGCCGTATCGATGAACAGGCCACGGCGAAAATGGCGCAGTCGATCTATGAAGATATTTTCGGCCACCGACAGCAGTGGGTTGATGGCGATTTCTTGGAAAACCATGGCGACGCCGCGCTGTTCGGCCTCGCGCAAATTTCGCGGCGCGTAAGCTTTCCCGTCGATTTGCATGGCGCCGCCATCGGGCGACACCGAACCGGCAAGAATCTTGAGCAGTGTCGATTTGCCGGCGCCGTTCTCGCCCACCAGCGCGTGAACCTTGCCCGGCTCAAGCGCGATCGAGACGTTTTGCAGTGCCTTGGTACTGCCAAAAGACTTGGAAATGGCGGTGGCGGCGAGTTGCATTGTCTGGCCCTGTGACGCCCTGCCGGACAACAGCCCGGCAGGGTCGTATGCATCAGTTGCTGTACTTCATCTCGAAGACGGCGGCTTCAGCCTCGGGATTGTATACCTGCGAATGTGCCCTAAAATCGTATGCGGGCACGCCACCGGGAAAGTCGGCCTCGAACTGCGGAACCAGATCCTGAGTCAGCGGCAGCAAGTCCAGCTTGATGTTCGATTTCTCGACCGGCACCGCATGGCCATTGATGGCATCGTAAAGAGTCACGAGTGCGAAACCGCCCTGCAACCAGTGACCGCCAATGTCGAACAGCAGCGAGCCGTTCTTGACCGCTTCGATATTTTCCGGATTAAGGTCCATGGCGACGACGAACACGTCCTTGCCGGCAGTTTTGCCGGCGCTGTTCAACGCTGCCATCACACCCGTGGCGGTGCCGCCATTGGCCGCCCACACACCCTTGATCTCCGGATTGCCCTGATAGAGCGACTCGAACACCGTCTGGGACGTGTCGCGGACGAAGTTGCCATCCACTTCGCCGGCGACGACGACTTCGGGATGCTCATTCAGGGCGCGTTCCAGCCCCTTGCGGCGATCGATGGCGACCGAAGTTCCAGCGGTTCCGTTGACGACGCCAATAACTTTCTTGCCATCGGCATCGACTTCGATGGCCTGGAACAGGGCATTGGCCATCTGATAACCGGCGTCTTCGTCGGAGGGGCCGACGAAAGCCAGATAGTTGGGGAACCGAGCGTCCTGGGGCGGGAAGTCGGCGTAGCTGTCGGTCAGGTTAACGGGGATATCGGCATCCTTGGCCAAGGTTAGCCCGCGCGCCGCGGTTGCCCAATAGGGTGTGAAGATGATGCCATCAACGTCCTGGGCGACGAGATCTTCGAGCGCCTTGACCATCTGATCGGGCTTGTTGTCGGCGTTAAGGATCGTAACGTCGATCCCCAGTTCCTCGGCGCCCGTCGTGATGAAGTCTGCATAATTATTCCAGAACTGTGCCGCCAGGGTCGGCACCACGACGCCGATCTGCAGGCGTTCTTGGGCGATGGCGGGCGCGGTCGTCAGACCCAGCGCCAAGGTGAGCGAGAGGTAGACTGCTTTAAGGCTTTTCATAGGGAGTTCCTCCAAACTCGTTATGTCTTTGATCCGTTTTTCGAAGGCGCTGATGCGCCATTCCACGACCAGTCGGATCCCATGGTCGAATTCTTGTGGTTTAGTACGGCATCAACGGTACGGTCTGGCCGCCGGAATAGTTGAGATAGACGGTCTTCTTGGCGAGGAACGTCTCAAGCCCATGAATGCCGTCATCGCCCCCCGGGCCACTGTCGCCATAGCCGGTATGGAAGCCCTGAACCCCCTCGGGACCGACGCGATTGATATAGACTTCCCCGAAGGCGACTTCGTTCACCGCCCGCATGATGGTGCGCATATTGTTGGTGAACACATATGCCGACAGCCCATACCGGGTATCGTTGGCAATGCTCAGTGCATGGTCGAAAGAGGTAATTGGCACGATCGGAACGACGGGCCCGAATATTTCGCTGCGCATGATATCGGAGTCGGTATCCACCCCGGTCAGGACGGTTGGCGTAAACCAAAACCCCCCCTTGGTCGGCGCATTTTGGGGGCGACCGCCCGCCAGGGCGACTTTGGCACCGGCCGTGACCGCTTCCTCGACCTTGCGCTCGACCTTTTCGAGTTCCGCGAGGCTGACCTTGGGGCCGATATCGGTGGCCTCATCAAGAGGCAGGCCGACCTTGAGTGCCTTGCTGGCGGCAATAAATTTTTCAACGAACACATCGTAGATGCTCTCATGCACCAGAGTACGCTCATTGCAGATGCACACTTGGCCGCAGTTCATATAACGCGAGGTCACGGCCGAGCGCACCGCCAGGTCGATATCGGCGTCTTCGAGGACGATGAAAGGCGCCTTGCCGCCCAGTTCGAGAGAGACCGGCGTCAAATTCACCGCGGCCCTCGCCATGATCGTCTTGCCGGTCGGCACGCTGCCGGTCATGGTGATGAGCGCGATATCGGGCGAAACAGTAATCGCCTCGCCAACAACCTTGCCCGAGCCGGTCACGATATTGACGACGCCTTTGGGGACACCAGCTTCCTCAAAAAGATGCGCCAGTTCCAGCGCAGAGAGCGGAGTTTCTTCGTGGGGTTTGAGGACGACGGTGTTGCCTGCAATGAGGCTGGGCGCCACCTTGCGGGCGACCAGGGCGCTCGGATAGTTCCACGGGATAATGGCGCCGACGACCCCGATAGGCAGCCGCTGAATCCAGATCTGCTCCCCCGGAAAGTCGGAGGGCAGGATCTCGCCCTGGATGCGGCGGGCAAACTCGGCAAAATAGTCGAAAAAGCCTGCGGAGCCGCCTACTTCGCCGCGAGATTCCTTGAGAGGCTTGCCCTGCTCTATCGAGACGATGCGTGCCAGCCGCTCGACGTCGCGGCGGATCAGCGCCGCCACGCGCTTCATCACGACCGCCCGTTCCAATGGCGATTTGCGGCCCCATGCCGCCTGAGCCTGACGTGCGGAAGCGATGGCGTCGTTGACATGTGCAGCGGTCGCGTCGGGCACGCGCGCGACAACTTGACCGGTCGAGGGGTCGACAATGGGCCGCAGTTCGGGTGTGGACACCCATTCACCGTTGACGAAAAACCTGTATTCGCTTCGCAGATCACCGCTCACAGCAAGCACTCCTCAAAGTTTAGTTACGCAGCCGGCGCCGCGACCGCGCCGCCAGAAAGGCGCACTGCATATTCGACCGCCTCGATCAGACTGGAAGCACTGGCAATGCCCTGCCCGGCGATATCGAAGGCCGTGCCGTGGTCGACAGAGGTGCGAAGGACAGGCAGGCCAAGGGTAATGTTGACGCCGGACAGTGTGTCCCAGCGCCCGGTTTCGGGATTGACGGAAAAGCCGAGCAACTTAACCGGAATATGGCCTTGGTCGTGATACTGCGCGACGACCGCATCATATTGTCCGGCACGCAGCTTCACGAATATCGTATCGCCCGGCACCGGCCCGACCACATCGCGCCCTTCGGCGCGCAGCGCGGCCACGAGCGGCTCGGTGATGTCAATGTCCTGCCGGCCAAAAAGGCCGCCTTCGCCGGCATGTGGATTTAGCGCGGCCACGGCGATGCGTGGCGCCTGGATGCCAATCTTGCGCAGGGCGCCCTCGGTGAGGTCCACAACGCGCCGGATACGATCCGCCGTCATCCGGCCCGGAACGTCCGCGAGGGCGACGTGGGTGGTCACATGGCTCACCCGCATGTTGCCATGAGCCAACATCATCACGGAGTCGCGTGCCTTGGTAAGGTGGGTCAGCATCTCCGTGTGGCCAGCAAACGTGTGGCCGGCCAAGTTCAACGCCTCCTTATTGAGGGGAGCCGTACAAATTGCCGCAACGTCGCCCGCGAGGGCAAGTTCGACAGCGAGCGCGACCGCCTGATAGGCGAATTCACCCGCCTGGGCCGATACCTTGCCGAAAGCAATGGGCTCGACCTCGGCGCCAGCCGGCAGGAACGCCACGTTGGGCCAATCGGCCGAAGGCATACCGCGCCGGACCAGTTCGGCGGTATCTTCGAGCTTGAGCAGTTCCGCGGCGCGACGATGCGCCTCGTGGCTGCCAATCACGACAAGCCGCAAATCGCTTCTGTCGATTTGCGGCTTCAGCTCGGATAATGCGCGAACGATTATCTCTGGCCCTATTCCCGCCGGATCTCCCATCGTTATGGCGATACGTTGTTCCGGCACCGGTACGCCTCTCACTTCGTTCCAATAATTATCATCATCAACTCAAAATATGTCAAGTTATTCCACGAAAACTCATTCCGCTTTCCGGACGTGCGATTTTCTGCCCCGGATAGGCCCAAATTCGCTTGCCTTCGTCGAGGATTGGAAAGTTCTAGAGTCGCACCGCGTTTGCCATTCGGACCAGCGTTTCCGCATCGCCAAATGCACCGGACTTCGAAATCACGCGTACGCCCGCCCAAAGTCCGCCTCGGATCCGCGACACAGGAATGCCGGGCAGGAAATCGCCCAACACATCCAGATGCGAGGCATCGCTGGCGGCGACCACGGAGAGCAGGGTTTCCCCACCCGAGGCGATATGGGTGGCTGGGACAGCCAACTGGGGAACGACCTGATGAATGGCCTGATTGATGCGCGCGGCCGCCGTGCTGGGGTCCATACCCGTTGGCAGGTCGAATCCGAGCAGGACCTTCCCGTGCTCGGCGATCGCCTCCGACAATGGCCCAACAAGGTACTTTCCGCCAACGGACCAGCGAATCTCATGCATGGATTTGGTTGCCCGCACAGCCTGCAATTGCTCAAGAATGACGGGATGATACGAGCCGATGATAGCAAGCAACGGTGCTGAAAATTCGCGCACTTGCCTGGCTCCCCGCACCGCCAGCGCCGCGGCAAGTCCGGCACTGCCACACCATAAGGTCCGTCCCGGCAGGACCTTGCCGCGGGTCACTACCCGTTCCAGCATGGCGTCGTCCAAAGCATCGCAGACCAGAACCTGCGCGCTTTGGTCAACGAGCGTTTCGGGGTCCGGAACGCAAATTGCACTGAGGCCGACGGATTCCAGCGTGGCAACGATATCCGTATCGATTCGCTCCCCGCCCCCGGTGGTCAGATGAACGAAACCGCCCCGGGTGATCCGCGCCATTGAGGGAAAGGCGGGAGCGAACAGCACCCGCGTGAACATGCCGCCAGCCAGCGCCGCCGCGAGTTCAGTGGCCCAATGACCCCGCAGTAGGCTGTCGATCTTCTTGAAGGCCACAGCTGCGTCCCGCCACATCGGCAGAGCGGAGCGCGCCATAAACAGGGCACGCTCCGTATCGGTATCCCGCGTTGGAACCACACAGGCAAAATCTTTTCCCGGCGGCACTGTGCCCGTCATATTTAGATAAACGGGGATGTCGCCCAGGGCGCCAGTGAATTGGGAAGCGGCATCGAGAGTGCCGGTCAAGTCGTCTCCGACAAGGACAAGGCCGCTCAATTCTTGTCTCGCTCTCCATGGAGCACCGGCGCGATGATAACGTCGATACCAAAATCGCGCAGGCTCTGGGCATCGTCCGAGCGCAAACCATCATCGGTGACGATCTGATGAACTTCCGATATGGCGCAAATCCGGCAGAAGGCGACCGTTTGAAATTTGCTGGAATCTGCCAGCAGCACCACGCGACGCGCCGCCGCAATCATCAGGCGCTTCAACGCGGCGATCTCGAGTGATGTCTCACTCAGATAGCCGCCCGATATCGCATGCGTACCAATAAAGGTGATGTCCGTATGTATGGTCTCGAGGAATTTCTGCCCGGGCTCGCCTCGCAACGTCTGCGACCCGGGGCGGATTGTGCCGCCTGGCACGACCACGTTGATCATCGCGTTGCGAGCAAGTATTGAGCCAATTCCCAAATCATTGGTAACGGCTGTGAGCGCCAGGTCGCGCGTGGCAACTATTCGCGCCAGTTCCATGACAGTGCTGCTGGAGTCGAAGATGGCGCTCTCACCTTTGCGTATCATGTTCGCGGCGACCCCGCCAATGGCTTGCTTCTGCGGCCGCGCGATCTCTGCCGCCAGCGCCGCTTCTGGTTCAAAGGTCGATTTCTGCGTCCGCTCCAACAAGGCGCCGCCGCGCGTCCGTTCGAGATAACCTGCTAGTTCGAGCTCCTCGAGATCGCGCCGGATCGTGGAATTGGATACTGCGATGGCCTCGGCCAGTTCCTGGATCGAAGCCGCTCCTCGGCTGCGGATATGTTCGAGCACCAGAGCTCGTCGCTGCGCTGGTATCAATTCCCCACGACGAGCCATTGCGCCTCACAATCCATCCAAAACATTCCATTTTGGATCATATCAAGCATCTTATCGCGTGCCACAACGGTTTTTGCCACAGATAATCGACCTTTGCCCGCTCGTCCTGTTCACGATGCCTCGCCTTTGCGGTGAAGCTGGGCGAGGGGCGAGGGGGATCGAGGCGTCTTTTCACCACAGCTGGAGTTGGAACTTTGTGGAATGCGTTGGCGGTTGGGGGCACGGCCCATCGGGGCGGCTTGGCCCCGCGATTTATGATCCTGCAGGCTGCAGCGAGACGGCGATGGTGCGGAAGAGATCGGCTTCCGGGCAGGCCTTGGCTGACGTCTGCCGGCCGCTCACCGTGAACCAGGCGCCGATCATGTTTACGATCCGGCTCGCCTCAGAACCGCCGCGGGACCGCAAAACATGGCCATCGTCGAACACATGACCTTCAACCTCGCGCGAAACCCAAGGGATAGGCACAGCCTCAAGGTCAGGCGAAAACTCGCCAACCTCAACCCCGACTACCTCGAAACCCCCATCAAACAGGCATCCACGTTGACCTGAAGCGATTGCCCTGCTCTGTGATAGGGTAAATTTGCTGAGGTCGAATCGGCCAGTCTCCCGGAACCGTCGCGGTCTGCGGCCGAAGGTGGGCTGTGGACGCGGCCTCCAACCCTGCTGTAACGATGGCGGCTCCGGGCAAATTGCATTTCAAGACCTGATTGCGCCCCGGACACAGCCCTTGCTCTCACCCCACCCCACCCAGACCGCTATCTCCCGAACTGGATGGATGCAGCCTGTCGTCGCGGGCGGTCACATTTGCCATCGCCGCGAGCACGATCGCCGTAACCGCCACCGCGATCGGCATGGCGGGACTCCGCGTATTGCCGCCGTGATCCTCGCCGGCGGCAAGGGCGAACGTCTCGGAGGCGTCATCAAGGCCAACTTGGAGATCGGCGGCGTGCGCCTCCTCGACCGGGTGACCGAGGCGATGACTGACGTCGCTTCGCCGATCCTGGTTGCCCATGGCGGGCTCGATCCAGTGGTCCTGCACCTGACCGGACAGCACGTTCCGATTCCCGATTTACCCGCGGACCATGCGGGCCCCCTGGCAGGCGTCGCAGCGGCAATCGCCTGGTGCTGCGCGCAGCCCGAACCGCCCGAATACCTGGCTTCGCTGGCGGTGGATACGCCGTTTTTTCCGCACGATTTCATCGGCAAGGCCATCACCGCGATCGGCTCCGAGAGTTCTGCGATCATTGCCCGTTACGGCACACAGGATTATCCCACCAACGCACTCTGGCGGCTGTCGGCGGTGGCCGCCCTGCCCGCGCGCATCGCCGATGGGACGGCGCCACACAGCCTCAAGCGCCTGGCCGCCGAACTCGAGGCGAAATCACTAGAATGGCCGGCAAGCGCCGCGGGGGATCCCTTCGTCAATGCCAACACTCCGGCCGACCTGCTTGCGCTTGAGGCGCGCGCGGCGGCGCGAGGGTAACGACGGATGGCCGCAAAACTGCACTTCGGGCTTGGCAAAGGAAATCAAACCCGCTACACGGTCGCTGCCTCGTTCGAGGCTATCGTGTTCCGCGATAGCTCAGTTGGTAGAGCAAGCGGCTGTTAACCGCTGGGTCGTAGGTTCGAGTCCTACTCGCGGAGCCATTTTCCATAAGCATTTCAGGTCGATGGGCCCGGCTCAACGAGCCGCCAACGGCAGCCGCAAGGTGATGAGCAGGCCACCCTGCTCCGCATCGCCGAAGCTGAGCGTCCCGTTGTTCAGCGCGACGATCTCGAAGGCGATCGAAAGACCCAGTCCTGAGCCCTTCTTGGATTGATCGAGCTTTCGCCCCCGCGTTCCCAGCTCGTTGATCTGCTCCTCGGTCAGGCCCGGGCCATCATCGCTGATCAATATCTCGGCGACGTCGCCGTCCCGGCGGCTGCGCAAGTGGACCCTGGAGCGCGCCCACTTGGCCGCGTTCTCGAGGAGGACGCCGACCAGTTCGACGAGATCATGATCGTCGATATCCGCCGCCAGCGGCTCGGTCAGGTCAAGGCTCCAGTCCAACCGCTCGCCGTCATGGGTTTTCTTGAGCACCGCGGTGGTGCGGCGGAGGGCCTCGTCGAGCCCCGCGCTGAGGGTGTGTGCGCGCGTGCGCAGCCGCAGCCGGGACAGGCGCAGCTGATAGTCGACACGGTCGGCCATCTCGGCGGCCAGTTGCTCGATCAGCGCCGCGGTTTCGGAATCCGATTTGGCGCGCAAGGCATCGGCCGTCGTGGCCAGCACGGCGAGCGGCGTCTTCAGACCGTGCGCCAGATCGGCGGCGCGGGCACGGGCGAAGTCGATGGATGCCTGCTGGGATTGGAGCAGTTCGTTCACTTCGGCGGTCAGCGGCAGGACCTCGGCGGGAAAATCGCCGGTGAGCCTGTCGATGCGGCCGCGCCGGACGGCCTCCACGCCCTTTCGCAGTTTCTGCAGCGGACTGAGCCCCAGATGCACCTGCAGCCAGGCGGCGGCGATCAGCGCGCCGGCGAGGATCAGGAGCGCGGCAGCGAGATCCCGGCCGAAACGGGCGATGGCCGCATCCAGCGTTGAGCGGTCTTCGGCAATGGTGACGCGCAGGACCGGGGCGCCTGTTGCCGTCGTCAGCCGGATATCGCGAACAAGCACCGAAAGGACCTGGCCCGACGGCCCGGAGAGGGTCGCAAAGCGGCCTTCGCCGCCGGCTCCCGTCAACACGGCGGACTGGAGGACGAAGTCCCAGAGCGAACGGGAGCGGCCGGCCTCTCCGCTCTCGAGATCTTCGAGTTGCCAGTAAAGGCCGCTGAACGGGATATCGAAGCGCGGATCGGCAAGCGACCGGCTCAGCATGGGCGGGCTCGCGCCCGCATCGATCAGCGCCACCACGCGATTGAAGGTCGCTGTCAGATCGCGCTGCTGGTCGCGTTCGACACTGCCGATGAACATGAAGGCGATGGCAATGCCGGCGACCAGGAGCGCCAGCGCGATCCACAAGGCGGCGCCGGCGAGAAGCCGCAGCCGCAATGAACGCGGCATCACGCACCTTCTCCGCCGAGCAGGTAGCCGAAGCCCCTCCGCGTCTTGATGAAATCGTTGCCGAGCTTCTTGCGCACACGGCCGACCAGCACCTCGACCGAGTTGGATTCGCGCTCGAAATCCTGGGCGTAGAGATGCTCGGTGATCTCCAGTTGCGAGACAACACGGCCGCGCTGATGCGCCATGTAGGCAACGAGCCGGTACTCCTGTGGCGTAAGGCCCACGGGAACGCCGTCGCGGGTGACCTGCATGGAACGCGTGTCGAGCACCAGATCGCCCAACTCAACCCGCGAGGAGGCAAAGCCGCTGGCCCGCCGGATGATAGCGCGCACGCGGGCGATGACCTCTTCGATGCGAAAGGGTTTGGCGACGTAGTCATCGGCGCCGGCCTCGATGCCCTCCACCCGCTCGTCCCAGTTTCCACGGGCGGTCAGGATCAGTACCGGCGCCGTGCGCATGTTCTTGCGCCAGCGCTTGAGGATGGTGAGCCCGTCGATCGTGGGCAGACCCAGATCGAGGATGACCGCGTCGAAGATCTCGGTGTCGCCGCGAAACCAGGCATTCTCGCCGTCGCTCTCCACTTCCGCCACAAAGCCGGCCGCTTCGAGCGCGGCGTTCAGAGTCCGGGCAAGGCGGTCGTCGTCTTCGGCAACAAGCACGCGCATGGCTATCTATTTGGGTTGGACGAGCGCTCCGGACAGAGCATAGAAGTAGAGTTCTTCCACGTCACCGTTGGCCTCGACGATTTTGAGTTCATAGAGCAGGAAGCCGCCGACCGCGATCAGGCGCGCATCGATGATTTCGCCCTGGGTGTGGAGGCGGGCCGTCGTCATGATCTGTTCGAGCGGCAATGCGCGGTTGGATTTCACGGCTGCGATGGCGCTGTCCTGACTGAGCGCCGTGGCGCCGCCCTGACCTGTTCCAGGCTCGGAAAGCAGGCCCCCGAGAGCGCCTCCGACCGCACCGGTCCCGCCTTCGACCGTGCCGCCAGCATCGATGCTGACGTCCACACCGACGCTCACCTGTGCCTGCGCGGCAAGGCACATCGGCCCCATCCAGAAGAGAATCGCGGCGGCAAACGACGGCGGGGAAAACATGCGAATCATGATCACCAAGCCTAGCAGTTGCAAGCTGACAATCCGCTGACGGCCGGCTCACGGTTCTGTCAGGGCGAAAGAGCTATCGTTTTCCCGTCATCCCCCCACAGGAGAACCAAGATGAGCCCCAAATTTTTCCTAGCCCTTCCCGCCATGCTTCTCGCGCTGTCCGCTGTCCCGACGCTCGCGCTGGACATCAGCGCCGGCGGCAGCGCCTCGGGCGGTACCGGGGACAGCGGCCTGTCGGCCGGATTCGGCACCTCCGCCTCCGCTTCGGTACAGGCTGGCGGCGGTTCCGACGACGACGGCGCCAAACGCTCGGCCTCGGCATCCGGTTCGGCGTCCGGCACCGCCTCCATTGAGCTTGATCGCAACGATCCGCTGCTCGACGTGATCCTGCTGATCCGCGGCAACAACTGGACAAAGTCCAGCCTCTCGGGTCTGACGGAATTCAAAGGCAAGACCTATGACGCCGACGCCTGGCTCAACAGCGAAAACAGCGCCGCCTTCGAGCAGGCACTCAAGGCTCATGCCGACGATATCGCCGATCTCCGGTATTCGATCGCAGCCAATGCCGATTTCAGCGCCTGGCTCGATTCCGAGAATGCCGATGCCTCCGCCGTCGTCGCCGTGGGCCTCTCGGCTGACGGTTCGCTGGCCGTCTTTGTCCACCGCTGAACGAGAACACTTCGGACGTCTCTCCAATGGCGCGGGGGCCCGCCCGCGCCATTTTCGTGCCGCCATCAGGAGCGCACTCAACCGCTCCCACGCTCGCCCTCCATGCCATCCTCATATGGACATCCCCGGCTTCGAGTTCATCGAGCATCTGTTCGAGGCACTTCCGCCGCGTCTTCTCGCGCTTGGCGCGCGTGATCAAGCCGACATAATCGTTCTGCCGATAGGCTGCGGCCTGGCCTTGTACACCGCCATCACGCCTCGTTCCTCGAGTGCCCTCTCGACGTCCGGTGATGGCGAGTTCGGGTGCGGCGTTCGGCGGCGCCGTGCTGATCCTCGCCGGAGGACTTGACGGCGGCGCGGATGGCATTACGTTTCCGTCGCCGGCGGGCTCAGATCGAATAGACGTCGTCCCAGCCAAAGAGCTTCCCGTAGAGCATCTCGGCGAGTTCTGCCGGCTCCTTCTCCGCGCCGCGCAGGACGACATCCGGATGCTCCGGCGCCTCGAAGGGGCTGTCGATGCCGGTGAAATTCTTGATCTCGCCGCGGCGGGCCCGGGCATAGAGGCCCTTGGGATCGCGCGCTTCACAGACTTCGAGCGGGGTGTCCACATAGACTTCGGTGAAGGTGACGTCGCCGGCGATCTCGCGCGCCAGCCGCCGCTCGTTGCGGAACGGAGAGATGAACGACACGACGACGATGAGCCCCGCATCGGCCATCAGCCGCGCCACTTCGGCGACCCGCCGGATGTTCTCGACCCGATCGGCCTCGGTGAAGCCGAGATCCTTGTTCAGCCCATGCCGCACATTGTCGCCATCGAGGATGTAGGCGTGCCTGCCGTCGGTGGTGAGCCGCTTCTCGATGAGGTTGGCGATCGTGGATTTGCCCGAGCCGGAAAGGCCGGTGAACCAGACGATGGACGGCTCCTGCCGCTTGAGTTCGGCGCGCACCTGCCGGCTCACGTCGAAACTCTGGTAGGAGAGGTTCTGGGCCCGCCGCAGCCCGAAGTCGATCACCCCGGCGCCGAGCGTCGCATTGGAGATGCGGTCGATCAGGATGAAAGACCCAGTCCGGGAGTTGCTGCCATAGGCGTCGAACGCCAACGGCTTGTCGGCGGCGATGGTGACGGTTCCCACCTCGTTGAGCTCGAGCTTGGTCGCCGCGATATGCTCGAGGGTGTTCACATTAGTGCGGAACTTGATCCCCGTGATGGTACCGGAAATCATCTGCGAGCCGATCTTGATGAGGTAGGAGCGGCCGTGGAAAGCCGGCTCGTCATGCATCCACACCAGCCGCGCCTGGAACTGGTTCGAGTATTCCGGCGTCTCACCGGGATGGGTGAGGACATCGCCGCGGGAGATGTCCACCTCGCGGTCGAGGACCAGGGTGACCGCCTCGCCGGCGATGGCGTCGGGCAGATCGCCGTTCATGGTGACGATGCGGGTGATTTTGGCGGGTTTGCGTGACGCCGCGACCAACACATCGTCGCCGACCCTGACCGAACCGGACGCCACGGTGCCCGAGAAGCCGCGGAAATCGAGGCTGGCGCGATTGACCCACTGCACGGGGAAACGGAGCGGCCGGGCCGTGCGGTCGGTCGCGAACTCGATCTCCTCGAGATAGGGGACAAGCTGCGACCCCTCGTACCAGGGCGTGTGAGCGCTCTTTTCAAGGATGTTGTCGCCCTTGAGCGCGGAAACCGGGATCGCCTGCAGGGTCTCGAAACCCAGATCCCGGGCGAACGCGCGATAGGCGCTCTCGATGGCGCTGAAGACATCCGGATCGTAATCGACCAGATCGATCTTGTTCACGACGAGGACGACGTGCTTCACCCCGATGAGCGAGAGGATGAAGCTGTGGCGGCGGGTCTGGGTGAGCAGGCCCTTGCGCGCATCGACCAGCAGCAGCGCCAGATCGGCGTTGGACGCACCGGTCGCCATGTTGCGGGTATACTGCTCGTGGCCGGGCGTATCGGCGACGATGAACTTGCGCCGCTGGGTCGAGAAGAACCGGTAGGCGACGTCGATGGTGATGCCCTGCTCGCGCTCGGCGGCGAGGCCATCCACCAGCAGCGAGAAGTCGATGCCTTCGTCGCCGGTGGTGCGGTTGCGGCTTTCCTTGCGCAGGGAAGCGAGCTGATCGTCGAGGATCAACTGGCTGTCGTAGAGCAGCCGTCCGATCAGCGTGGACTTGCCGTCATCGACGCTGCCGCAGGTCAGGAGCCGCAGCAGCCCCTTCTCCGTCTGCTGAGCGAGCCAGAGATCGAGATCGGTGTCGGCGGTGGCGACGACGGCCGTCATCAGAAATACCCTTCCTGCTTCTTCTTCTCCATTGAGCCGGCCTGATCGCTGTCGATCAAGCGCCCTTCCCGCTCCGAGGTGCGGCTGGCCTGCATTTCCATGATGATAGATGGCAAATCCGAGGCGCTAGAGCGGATGGCGCCGGTCAGCGGATAGCACCCGAGCGTACGGAAGCGCACTATCTCCTCGCGCGGTGTTTCGCCCTCGAACAGCGGATGGCGCTCGTCATCGACCATGATCAGCGTGCCGAGCCGCTCGACCACAGGGCGCAGCTTGGCGAAATAGAGCGGCACGATATCGATGCCCTCCGAATAGATGTAGGTCCAGATATCGAGTTCGGTCCAGTTGGAGAGCGGAAAGACCCGCATGCTCTCGCCCGGCGCCAGCCGGGTGTTGAAGATGCGCCAGAGCTCGGGCCGCTGGTTTTTCGGGTCCCAGGCATGCTGTGAGTTCCGGTGCGAGAAGATGCGTTCCTTGGCGCGGGACTTCTCTTCGTCGCGCCGGGCGCCACCGATGGCCGCATCGTACTGTCCGGCGTTGAGCGCCTGGCGCAGGGCCTGCGTCTTCATGACGTCGGTGTAGCGCGCCGAACCGTGCTCGAAAGGGTTGATGTTGTTCGCCAACCCCTCCGGGTTGGTGTGTACCAGGAGTTCGAATCCGTGCTCCTCGGCCATCCGGTCGCGGAAGGCGATCATCTCGCGGAACTTCCACGTCGTATCGATGTGAAGCAGCGGGAACGGGATGCGCGAGGGGAAGAAGGCCTTGCGCGCCAGATGCAGCAGGACGCTGGAATCCTTGCCGATCGAATACATCATCACCGGCCGCTCGAAGCTGGCCGCGACCTCGCGGAAAATCTCGATGCTCTCGGATTCCAGGGCTTTGAGGTGCGAGAGCGTACGCGGCGCGGCAGTCATGAAGGCGGATTCCGGGCTGGGGTTTCGGATCAGGAAATACGCCGGATGGGCGGCAGGAACAAGGCCGCCTGGACGCTGAAAACCCGAGGGAGCGCGCGGCTTTGCGTGGGATGGTGAAAGAAACGAGTTCGCGTGCTGCCGGCGCCGCGGCCACAAGCGATTGACTGCGCGCGCGGCGGCGGGGGGAGTAAAGTTTTTCTGGGGTGCCCGGCAGCTCACGAACCGAAACCTGGTCCTCCTCTGTCCCCCATCAGTCCCGCCGGTACGTCGTCCCGCCCACCGGCCGTCATCCTCGGGTCCCTGACCCGGACCCAGTGGATCTTTCCAGGTGCACTCAAGCAACGATCGGATCACTGGGGGACCCCCATCTTCGCGGACATGGCG
>JAUXUM010000250.1 GCA_030680995.1 Devosia sp. | reverse complement strand
TTGACCAGCACCCCGGTGAAGAGGAAATAGGGGAAGACGATGATCCGCCGGTAGCCCAGCTTGACCGCGTGATCGAGCGCCGGAGCGACGAGCGGGAAGGTGACGCCGGAATAGGCCACCTCGCCCCAGCCGAAGCCCATGCCTTCCCAAAGCATGCGCATGACCTTGGCGACGTTGGAATTGGCGTCCGGGTCGGAGGCGCCGCGCCCGACCACCAGCAGCAGGGTTTCGTGGCGCGAGATCTCCCCGCGCGGCGACGCTTCGATGGCCTCCTCGATGCGGTCGCCGGCGGCCCGCAGCATCTTGAGATCGACGCCCAGTTCGCGGCCATAGGTGATCCCGAAGCCGGGATGGGCGGCCGCGTAGGTGTTGAGCACCGAGGGGATGTCGTTCTTGGCGTGGCCGGCGGCGAACAGCATGCCGGGCACGGCAAGCACGCGCTGCACCCCTTGGGCGCGGAGACGGTCGAGCCCCTGGTGCAGCACCGGATTGGCGAATTCGAGATAGCCGTATTCGACCGGCACGCCGGGCAGCCGGGCGCGCAAATGCTCCGCCAGCACCGCAAACTCGCCGACGGCCAGCTGGTTGCGGCTGCCATGGCCGCAGAGCATTACGCCGGTCGCTTCCGGCAGTTGCAGGGGATTATCCATTCTCGCCTCATCTATACGGGCAAGCTCTTGTCCGAAACCGTTGCCGCATTTCGGGAGCCTGCCCCGGTAGAGGCAGAGTTCGCAAAGACTTGTCTGCAGCTCCGGATCGGGTCCCCGATTTGGGTCGACCGCACCGGACTCTGTTTCAGTCCCTAGAGGAACGCTGCGCTTGCTGCGATTGTAGGGGGTCGGTTGCCGCAACGCAACGATTCGAAATGTCAACTCGGAACGCTTCTGAAAATCACTCGCAAATCCAGCGGCTTGCCAGCGGTGCCGGAGGGGCGTATTGGCCGCTGATGCCAGCTCCGAGTCCTTCGATCGTCACCAGACTTGCCTATGGCAGCCTCGCCGTGGGGCTCGCCGTGCTGGCGCTCAAGGCCTATGCCGCCTGGGCGACAGGCTCGCTGGCGCTGTTTTCGGACGCGCTCGAAAGCGTGGTCAATGTGGTGACGGCGATCGTCGCGCTGGTCGCGGTGCGGCTGGCGGCAAAGCCCGCCGATGCGAGCCTGCCCTACGGCTATCACAAGGCCGAGTATTTTTCGGCGGTGGTTATCGGCATCTTCATCGCCGTCACGGCGCTGGTGATCTTCAACGAAGCCTATCAGGGGTTCGTCGCGCCGCGCGCCTTCAGAGCCGATCCGACCGGCCTCGGCGTCAGCGTCGCGGCCACCGTGATCAATGCCGCCTGGGCCTATGCGCTGGTGCGCCTGGGGCGCCGCGAGCGCTCGCCGGCGCTGGTCGCGGACGGCAAACACCTGGCGACGGACGTGGTCTCGACCGCGGGGGTGCTGATCGGCGTACTGCTGGCCGCCGCCACCGGCTGGGCGCAGCTCGATGCGATCCTGGCGGCGCTGGTGGGCGTGACTATCCTGTGGTCGGGCTGGCAGCTCATCAAGCAGAGCGTCATCGGGCTGATGGACGTTGCGGTGGACCTCAGGAAGCTGGCGCTGATCCGCGAACTGATCTCCTCGAACGCCGACGGCGCCATCGAGGCTCACGACATCCGCACGCGCCAGGCCGGGCGGATGACCTTCGTCGACTTCCACCTGGTGGTGCCGGGGGCAATGAGCGTGGAGGCGGCGCATGCCATCTGCGACCGCATCGAGGGCAAGCTGCGCGACGCGGTGGCCGATGCGCAGATCACCATCCATGTCGAGCCCGAGAACAAGGCGAAGCACTCGGGGATCGTGGTGGTGTGAGGGAAGCGAACGGAAATTCGCGGAACCGAATCGCGCCGCGACGCGAGGTGCTTGCCTGCCCGCTACTCGCTATTCGCTCTCCTCAGTGCTCGCCCACGCACTCGTCATGATCCGATGGCGCCTCGATGATGCGGCATTCGCCGACGGTGCCGTGGCGGTGCTGTTCCTCGGTTCAGCCATGCAAATCCCGCGGCAGTCCCATGGCGAATGGCAACACGCCCAGGAACATCCCGAGCGCCGGCGTTGAGGGAAAGCAAATCCGGATCACCTGTGCAAACAAAGCGATGGCATGTTTGCATGGTACCCGGCGCCGTCTATGATTCGGTGGCTTGGTGTTTGCTGAGGGAGGCTCTCCAATGACACTCAATGCGCCTAGTCAGGTCGTCTTCATCATCGCCGTCATCATCGCGATCATCGCGGTCATCGGCGTCTTGGTGACGATCCCATTCGTATCTGCGTATGCGTTCTGGATTCTGGTCCTCGCCTTCATCGTCCTCGCCGGCGGGGTGCTGATGAAAGGCGCTTGAGCCTAAGACGCACGGCGTCCTCGAGGACGCCGTGCGCGATTTGACGATTGCGCGGCATCAGCTGCCGATGCAAGCTGGATTTCATGCGCGGTTCGATCCTGCTGGCCCTGTTGTTTGTCGCCGCCCCGGCAATGGCCGCCGAGTGGGTTCGTTTTGATAATTCGCGTTTCGGCTATGCCGTCGATGTGCCGCCCGGGTTCGTACAGGCGGGGCAAGCGCCGGCGAATGATGACGGGCTGCGCTTTGCATCGGGCAACGGCACGCAAAGGCTGACGGTCTGGGGCGGCCAGATCATCGAAGACGGCTTCGAATCCGCTGTCTACGCGTCCATCGGACTAGCGGCGGATGACGGCTGGAGCATCGGCTACGAACGGGTCACTCCCAGCTGGGCGAGCTTTTCGGGGTTGCGCAACGGCATGGTGCTCTATGCGCGGGCGATCGCGCTCTGCGGCGGCCAGCAATATGCGGCTTTCGAGTTCGAATATCCGGAGCGGGACCTCGCGAAGATGGACCCAGTGGTCGAGAGGCTGGTGGGTTCGTTCAAGCCGACGGGCGATGGCGCAGACTGCTAAACTGGCCCTAGATCAAGGGGACGGGGGTCCGTCTTCACATCCTGCATGACTTCGGCCTGCCCCCTCGCCCAGGCAATCCGAGAACGAAGTGCCGCCTTCTGCTCCGCCCGGCTCATAGAGCCGATTGCTGGAAACAGGTCTCCGTACAACTCAGAATCATGGCCTTTGCCCAATCGGTCCGGGCGCTTTGCCCACACCCATATCTGAAAAACTTGCACTTCGATCGGCAGGGACTCCGCTGCGTTCATGTAGTCAAACCAGCCTACGAAAAGCATCAGCTCGTTCGAATCGTCGTCGAAGCTGGCTAACAACCTCTCGTCGTCGCGGTCCTGGCCGCCACAATCAGTGAAGTGCTTGAACGCGTTCCAATACACGTTGCGCGCCGTGCGCATTTCCGCGAGGCTCAGCGTCGATGTCTCCATTGCAATGGGGAAGAAGTTCCGCTGACGGTGCTTTGCCGCCAAGTGCTCAGCGATCTCACCGCCTCCTGCCGCAAGGCACTGAACGGACACAGAATCTTTGTCATCCAGGTATAGCTGCAGGGCTGTTCCCAGCTGTCGCCGGGCAACCTCCAGTTTGTCCATGACGCGCTCCTAGAACTCGATTCCCTTCTGGGCCTTCACGCCGGCGCGGAAGGGGTGCTTGATCTCGGTCATTTCGGTGACCAGGTCGGCGATTTCGATGAGTTCGTCCTTGGCGTTGCGGCCAGTGACGATGACGTGGGTGTCGCGCGGCTTCGAACGCAGCACCTCGAGCACCTCCTCGAGCGGCAGGTAGTCGTAGCGCAAAACGATATTAAGCTCGTCGAGCAGGATCATCCTGTAGCCGGGGTCGGCGATCATGCGCTTGGCCTCTTCCCAGGCGGCGCGGGCAGCGGCGAGATCGCGCTGCCGGTCTGCTACGTCCCAGGTGAAGCCCTCGCCCATGGCCTTGATGGTGACCAACTCAGGGAACTTCTCCAAGACGTCGCGCTCGCCGGTGCCCCAGGCGCCCTTGACGAACTGCACCACGCCGACCTTGAAGCCGTGACCGATGGCGCGGAACACCATGCCGAAAGCGGCGGTGGATTTGCCCTTGCCCTTGCCGGTGTGGACGATCAGCAGGCCGCGCTCCTCGGTCTTGGTGGCGAGGATCTTGTTGCGCGCTTCCTTCTTCTTGCGCATCTTTTCGGCATGATAGGCGTCGCGCTCCGCCTCGCTCATCAGCTCGGTCTTCTTGGGAGCTCTGTCGGTCATCTTGAATTCCGCCTTGTCGCCATCGCGCTGAGTCATCGGTTGTCGCCTCCCCCCGCCTTGAGGGGAGCGACCGTGCACCACTGCGAGTCACTTGTCTGCCTCTCCGCTCAGATAAGCATGCGCCGAGTTCGACCGCGGCATCCACAGCCCGCGCCTTCGCGCGTCGTTGAACCTTGCGATCAACTCGTCATAGCCGAAGCGGTTGTTGTCGATGATGAATTGCCGCGTCTCGTCATTCTCGACAAAGGCTTCGAAGGCGAGGTCGAAATGGTGGGTCCTGACCGCGCCGGTGGTGGCGGCGAAGGCGAACATGTAGTCGACGGTCGCGATGATTTCGAAGGCGCCCTTGTAGCCGTGGCGCTTGACCCCGGCGATCCATTTGGGGTTGACGACGCGCGCGCGCATGACCTTCGATATCTCCTCCTCGAGCGTGCGGGTCAGCGGGTTTTCGGGCCGCGAATGGTCGTTGTGATAGGCCGCGGGCCGGCGGCCGCTGAGCACTTCGGCGGTGGCGCTCAAGCCCCCCTCGAACTGATAGTAGTCGTCGGAATCGAGCAGATCGTGCTCGCGATTGTCCTGGTTGTGGACCACCGCCTCGATGTCGGAGAGCCGGGCGGCGAAGCGCGCGCGCTCGGGTATGCCCGCGGCCTGGGCGCCATAGGCATATTGGCCCCAGTTGAGGAAGGCCTCGGCGAGGTTGGCCTTGGATTCCCATTTGCCCGAATCGATCAGCCCCTGCAGGCCCGCGCCGTAGGCCCCCGGTTTCGAACCGAAAATCCGGTGGCCGGCCTTGAGCGCCGCCTCCGCCTCGCTCGCCCCTTGCGCCATCAGGCCCAGCGCGTCGGCGCGCATGCGGGTGGCGACCGGGTTCTCCGCCTCCGGCTCGTCGAGCGCGCCGATGGCGCGGACGGCGCGGTCGAAGAGCGAGATCTGGGCCGGGAAGGCATCGCGGAAAAAGCCGGAGATCCTGAGGGTTACGTCGACGCGGGGGCGGCCCAGCCGCGCCAGGGGAATGATCTCGTAGCCGGAAACCCTGAGCGAGGACGGGTCCCACACCGGCTTGGCGCCGATCAGCGCCAGCGCCTGGGCGATATCGTCGCCGCCGGTGCGCATGTTGGCCGTACCCCAGACCGAAAGCGCCAATGATCGCAAAGGGATACCATGATCCTGGAAGTGCCGGACGAGCAGATTCTCGGCCGATTTGCGGCCCAGCTCCCAGGCGGTGGGGGTGGGGACGGCGCGGTTGTCGACCGAATAGAAGTTGCGGCCCGTCGGCAGCACGTCGAGGCGGCCGCGCGAGGGCGCCCCCGAGGGGCCGGGTGAAACAAATTTGCCGTCGAGCCCGTCCAGCAGGGCCTTGATTTCATTTGGGCCGCAGGCGGCGAGGCGCGGACGGATGGTCGAGTTGATGGTATCGAGGACCGCAGCGGTCGCGGTCCACTCCGCTTCTGGCAGCCTGCCCTCCACAAGCCCGGCGGCCAGTTCTTCCAGCGCCTCGACCGCCTGGCCGGTGGTACGCGCGCCCCCACCCTTGATCCCTCCCCGCAAGGGGGAGGGAGACGACAGAACCGAAGGACCGGTCCATATGGCGCCGAGGTCTGCTGTCAGCGGATCGAAGCCGAGCTTCAGATCATCGGCCAGGGCGCGGATCAGCGACGCGTCGCCGGGCGCTTCGCCGCGCGGCACCCGGGCGAGCGCGACGACCAGGTCGCGTTCCAGATCGCCCTTGGGCGACCGGCCGAAGATGTGGAGGCCGTCGCGGATCTGGGCTTCCTTCAAATCGCAGAGGAAGGTGTCGATACGCTTGAGGTCCTCGGCCTCGTCGCCGGAAAGGGTAACGTCGCGATCGAGACGGGTGTCGCGGGTGAAATCGAGGATGCGGCGGCGCAGATCGGCGAGCCGCCGGCGGTCCATGCCGGAGGCGGCGTAGTATTCGTCGAGCAGGGCCTCGAGGTCCTTCAGCGGGCCATAGGTTTCGGCGCGGGTCAGCGGAGGGACAAGATGATCCACGATCACCGCGCCGGTACGGCGCTTGGCCTGGGTGCCCTCGCCCGGGTCGTTGACGATGAACGGATAAAGATGCGGCAGCGTCCCCCAGAGCGCGAGGGGGTAGCTGGCGCCATCGAGCGCGGTGGCCTTGCCGGGGAGCCATTCGAGGTTGCCGTGCTTGCCGTTGTGGATCAGCGCATGGGCGGAAAACTCGTGCCGCAGCCAGAGATAGGCGGCGATGTAGGCGTGGGGCGGGACGAGATCGGGATCGTGGTAGCTCGCCGTCTCGTCGCGGTCATAGCCGCGCGCGGGCTGCAGCAGGATGGCGACATTGCCGAAGCGCAGGGCGGGGAGATGGAAATGGTCTTCGCGCAAGAAGGGATCGGCCTCCGGCTCGCTCCAGCGGGCGGTGACCTCGGCCCGGAGTTCTTCCGGCAGGGTGGCGAACAGTTTGAGGTACCTCGATACCGCAAACAGAATACCCTCCCCGCGTTTTGGGTGGGCGTTGGTGGGGCCGGACTGGAGGAGTTCGATGAGGGTGTTGCCGGTCAGCGGAACCAGGCTATCGGCCGGTGCCTGCAGCCCCCCACCCCTGACCCCTCCCCCCAATTGGGGGGAGGGAGACGGTTGAACCGCTTGCTCGGCGGGGGTGGACCCGAAGGCAGATACGGTGCGTCTCCCTCCCCCTTCTGAGGGGGAGGGGTCAGGGGTGGGGGTCAAGGTGTATCCGGCCTCGGAAAGCACCCGCAGAATCTCCACCGTCGATTGGGGGGCGTCGTAGCCGACCCCGTTCGCCAACCGCCCGTCGCGGATCGGGTAGTTGGCCAGTACGATGGCGATGCGGCGGTCGGCCCGGGGCGTCGAACGGAGGCGGGACCAGTTGGCGGCGAGGGCGACGGCGTGGCGGATGCCGGCGTGGTCGGGGGCGTAGGCGGAAAGCGGGCATTCGGTCGCGGCGTGCCAAACGCTCTCCTCCTTGTGGCCGACCATGAGCCCACCGATGCGGCCGTCCATTTCGGGCAGCACGACCTGCATGGCGAGATCCTTGCTCGTCAGCCCCTGGCTGTCGGCGGCCCATTGCGTCTCGGGCCGGCCGCCCTGGACGAGCTGGATCACCGGCGCGTCGGTTTGGGCGAAGGGGTTCTGCTTCTCGTCGAGACCATCAAGGCCCAGCGCGAAGCCGGTGAGGTTGAGGACGACGGCGGGCGGAAAGGATTTCAGCGTTTCGCGGACGAAGCGGACGCAGGGCTGTTCCTTCAACGAGGAGACGAGGATGGGGACCGGCGCGAGGCTTTGACGTTCCAGCTCCGCGATGAGGGCTTCGAGGGTGGCGGTGCCGGCGCCTTCGAGCGCAGCGCGATAGAAAAGGATGGGGATGTGAGGCTTTTCCTCACCCCCACCCTTAGTCCCTCCCCTCAAGGGGGAGGGAGACGCAGGAGCCGCGTGATGGGTGGCGAGTTGCCGCTCATCCACCATCCCCCGCCCCGGATACCAGAGGCCGAAGCGGGGGAAGGGCTTTGGGGTGAGACCGAGTAGAAACCCCTCACCCGCCCGGAGCCTGCTCTCGGGCGCTACGCGACCCGTGGGGGCACCCTCTCCCCCTGGGGGAGAGGGTGGTCCGAAGGACCGGGTGAGGGGTGAGGCCAGTAGCCGGAGCCCCGCCAAGATCGCATCCGCGTTCTCCGGCCCCCCAGCGGTGAACAGCGCATGCAGGCGCGACCAGTCGACGGGGTGGATGGTGGAGCGGTCGCGCAGGACGGGATCGGGGTTGGCGTCGCCGGGGAGCAGGACGAGCTTGATCGCGCCGTTCAGCGCCAGGGCGGTGAACTCGTCAACGCCATATTGCCAATAGGACGGGCCGCCGAGCAGGCGGATGACGACCAGCCTTGCGTGGCGCACGGTCTTTTCGAGCCAGAGATCGACCGAGAGGTTGTGCGAGAGGCGCAGCAGATTGGCGAGCCGCAGATCGGTTGCCCCGGCCCGGTCGGCCGCCGCCGCCAGCATCGCCAGTTCGCTGTCCGCCGCGGAGGCAAAGACGATCGCGCCAGGGGACTGGCCGAGGTCGATGGCCTCTCCTTCCTGCTGCAAAGCGCCAGCCTGGGCCGAGAGAAGGTGCATTCCTTTGTCTCCACCCTCGTGGTTGAGGGGGCCTCACGGTGAGACCCAGTGTCCTAGGCCTTTTTCAGGAACGCGGTCTTCAACACCAGGCCTTTGATCTTTTCGGCGTTGCATTCGATTGCTTCCACGTCGCCGGTGAGGCGGATGTTCTTGATCAGGGTGCCGCGCTTCAGCGTCACCGGAGTGCCCTTGACCTTGAGGTCCTTGATGAGGGTCACGGAGTCGCCGTCGTTCAAGGCCGTGCCGTTGCTGTCTTTGACCACTTCACTCATGTCGGGTTCCTTTGGATAACTGACCGCGGAGGCCGATAGCCTGCGCTAGGCGCCTGCCTTCTGCAGACTCGCGGTAATCGCCGCCCGGTCGAGCGGCGATTCGCCGATGACGACGAGCGCGGTCTCGCGGGCTTCGCCGTCGCGCCAGGGGCGGTCGAACCAGGCGTTGAGGCGCGGGCCGACAGCCTGGATGGCGAGACGGGCGGCGGCGCCGGGCAACGCGGCGAAGCCTTTCAGCCGCAGCACGTCATGGGCGCGGATGGTCGCTTCGATGCTCGACAGCAGCGAGTCACGGCTGGCGGTGGCCGGGAGGCGGACCGCGAAAGAATCGAAATCGTCGTGCTCATGGCCCTCGCCGCCATGCTCGAGTTCGTGGTGCGATTCCCGCCCAGCGAGATTGTCCTCGGTGGCAAGGCCAAGACCCAGCAATGCCGTGACATCGACATGGCCGTTCCGCGCCCGGACGAGGCCGGTGCCGGGGCGCATCTTGGCGCGCAGCTCGGCTTCGATGGCGGCAAGCGCCGCCTCATCCACCAGATCGGTCTTGTTGAGGATGACGAGATCGGCGGCGATCAGCTGATCCTCGAACAATTCGCCCAAGGGAGTCTCGTGATCGAGCATGGCATCGGACTTGCGCTGCGCATCGACCGCCGCTTCGCTCGCGGCAAAACGACCTTCGGAGAGCGCCGCCGCATCGGCGACGGCGACGACGCCGTCGTTGGTCACCCCGGACCTGATCTCGGGCCAGTTGAAGGCGCGGATCAAGGGCTGCGGCAGCGCCAGGCCGGAGGTCTCGATGACGATGTGGTCGGGGCGCTCGGGGCGCGAGAGCAGCTGCTGCATGGTGGGGATGAAATCCTCGGCCACGGTGCAGCAGAGGCAGCCGTTGGCGAGCTCGATCATGTCCTCCGCGCGGCAGGTTTCGTCGCCGCAGCCGGCCAGGACTTGCTTGTCGACGCCGAGCTCGCCGAACTCGTTGATGATGAGCGCGATGCGCTTGCCCCTGGCGTGGCCGAGCAGGTGCCGGACCAGCGTGGTCTTGCCGGCGCCGAGGAAGCCGGTGATGACGGTGACCGGGATCTTGCTGGTCATGAAGGCGGCTCCTAAGGGTTGCCGTGACGAATGGGAGATTTCAGGCGATAACCAGATCGGCGACGGCGGTGGCGGCGCCGAGCCTTCGCCTGTTCCTGTGCGCCAGCTTGACGACGCCCCAGGTGAACAGCGGTTCAACCAGCACCAGCGGCACATAGGACAGGGCGAAACCGAGCCAATTCAGGACCGGCGTTGGTTCATTGCCGAGCGACAGCCAGAAGCCGACCATGGTGACAAGGCCCGCATAATAGATCGCGTCGAAACGAACCACACTGGCCCAGCGCACGGCCAGTTTGTTCCGGCCGGCAAAGAAGCGCCGTCCAACGACCTGATGCGCCACGATCAAAGGTAGCATCAGGGAGAGTGAATTCACGCCAAGGTGCACAAGATCCTGCGGCTCGAAGACAAGCCCCTGGAGCAGCAGGCCGACGGCAAACGCCACAAGCGTCGGCAGGAATCCAAACAGCATATAGACCGCGGACGCGCCGACGAAATGGAGCTCCGAGGCGCCGACCGGCAGATGGAAAATCTCCATGAACATAGAGAAGAACACCGCGGCGAGCCCCGCTCGAACCAACAAAATTGGCTGCCTGACGAGTCCGGCGCCGAATGTGGCGAGTGTCGCGATCGCCCCGGCATTGGCCGAGACCAGCTTTGCGGCGTTAAGTATGCCCGGTTCGATATGCATTGTTGGGTTCCCCGACTGGAAGTGGATTTGTGTGAATGCGACAAGCAGCAGCCGGCTTGGACAATCAGCCCGTTACCGCCGGCGAGGCCCGTGACGAGTGCGCTTCATGGCGGGCGAACCGGTCGCTAAACCAGCCCAGCAGCGGGCCGCTCAGCAGCCAGAATACCGCGCTGGTGGCGAGGGTTGCGGCGGCAAAACCGCTGGCCAGAAGGGCCGGAACGGCGCTCGCATGCTCGGCGGCGAGCTGGGGGGCGCCGATGATGTGGGGCGCGAGGATCAAAAGAACCGCCAGACCAGTCGCGGCGGAGTTGCGGAACTTGGCCACCGCGAGCAGTCCCGCCCCGGTGGAGAGCGCCGTGCCCCACCACCAGAGCTGGCGTGCCCCGAGTTCGGCGGCGGCCATGCCGGGCAGTTCGGGCGGGAGCCCGACGGCGGGGGCGAGTTGGAAGGCGATGAACCCTCCCAGACCCCAGAGGGCGCCATTGCGGGCGGTGATCCCGATGCCGGACAGTACCGACATGGCGGCGAGGAGCAGGGCAAAGCCGATCGAGGTCAGGAGATTGGCCAGCACGGTGAAAGAGGTGCGCTCCAGGCCGTCCTGCGGCGCCCAGGCCTCCGGACCGTGCACATGGCCGTCGGCCCGCGCGGCGGCATCGGCATGCTCATGGGCGGGCGCCGCGGCTTCGTAGGCCTCGGCGACGAGAATCAGGGGCGCGACTTTCCATTGCTGGAGGGCGCTCATGGCCAGACCGGCTGCGAGTCCTGAAAGGACCGCAGCGAAGAAGATTCGCTGGAACAGTTTCATTTCTGTCTCGAGAATTCAGTGGCAGGGGAAGCCGAGCGCGTGGCGCGTGTCGTGCGCGCCATTGTGGATGGCCATATCGCTGGCGAAGCCGACGCCGCCGATGAGGACGAGGCCGAGGAACAGCGCCAGCACGCCTGCGATGAGCCGCTGCGAGAGAGAAAGACCTGACACAGTCGCGATTTCTGCTGTGGCATGCATGTGCGGACACCCTCCGTGTGCACGTGGAAATGGGTTCACCCCGGTTTGGTGCGGGCAGGTCTCCTGGCTCGCGGGTCGCCGTGCCATCCGGCCTTCCCGGCATTGCGCCAGTGGCATGTCGGATGGAACTCGCCGCTTACAGTTGCGGGGGCAGCCACGGTTTTGGTCCCTAATGGGTACGCCGCACCGTGTTCCCTTTTGATCCCCTTCCCTTGGCGGGTCGGGGAACCAGCACCAGATAGAAGTGGCACGGGCCACGGCGCAGGTCAATTGCGACAGATCAAGACGGGCGGGATGGCCGCTGCGAGAATGGCGGCGCCGAACAGAACGAAAGGACGACAATCATGGACGAGCACGACGACAAGGACCGCTGGAAGACCTTTACCGAAGAGATCGAGATCGCCGGCAACCAGCTGGTGGACCGGGTGACGCAATTGCTCAAGGAGGGCAATGTGCGACTGCTGCGCATCCGTTCGGAGAATGGCGACGTGTTCCTCGAGATCCCGCTGACCATCGGGGCGGTGACCGGGGGCGTGGTGGCGCTGGCGGCGCCGTGGCTGGCGGTGCTGGGCGCCGTCGCCGGCTTGCTGGCCCGGGTCAAGATCGAGATCGTGCGGCAGGAGCGGCCGGACGAGGACGCCGGCAAGCCGGACGAGCCGAGGGACGACGAGCAGCCGCTCTAGCCCCGCTCGTCAGCGGAAGTCGGGGTGGGCGCGGAGGAGAATCGCAACGCCAGCCCTATGGCGCGAGGCAATCGGTCAGCCCGGTTGCCAGGTTCTCCAGCAGCTGCCGGTAGAGGCCCGGCCCCTCCGGCAGGCTGGCCCCTTCGGGATCGAGTTCGCCCGCCCTCGCGCCGGTGCCCTCGATGATGGCCGAAATGATGGCCGGCTCGAACCGCGGCTCGGCGAAGACGCAGCGGGCGCCGGAGTCGGCGATCTTGCGCTTGAGTTCCCCGATGCGCGCGGCGCCCGGCATGGTGCCGGGGGTGACGGTGACCGCGCCGGCGACGGCGAGGCCAAAGCGGCGCTCGAAATACTGGTAGGCGTCGTGGAAGACGATGAAGGGTTTCGACTTCACGCCGCCGAGCGCCGCCTGGATTTCCGCCGTCAGGGCGGCGAGATCGGCTTTCTCGGCATCGGCATTGGCCGCATAGGCGGAGGCGTTCTCCGGGTCGGCCTCCGAGAGCGCGGCGGCAATGGCGTCCACCATCAGGCCGGCATTGACCGGATCGAGCCAGAAATGCATGTCGGCTTCGTGGTCGTGGGCGGACTCGCCGTCATGCTCCTCTTTGCGATCCGTGGGCTCTTCGCCCTCGCCTTGCCCGTGCGCCTCGAAGGCACCGCCCTCACGGGTGGGAAGGAGCTGAATGCCGGGGCTTTCTGCAAGTTCGACCACCTTCGCCTTCACTGCCAGGGTTTCAAGCGCAGACTCGAGGAAGAGCTCCATGCCGCGACCGGTCCAGAAGACCAGGCCGGCGGCCTCGATCGCCCCGGCATCGGAGGGGCGGAGCGAATAGGTGTGCGGCGAGGCACCGGACCTGACGATGAGCGTGGGGATGCCCAAATCACCCATCACGGCGGCGACAAGCGCGTGGACCGGCTTGATGGTGGCGACGACGCGAGGCACTTCGGCCATGGCGATGGTGGGAGAGACCAGCGCCGCGCCCAGCGCGAGAGAAGATAGAAATCGCATATCGGGAATCTGCCTCGACCGTCCGGTGGCGATTGCGAAATGTTATGACATTACGCTTTCAAGATGTAACGCTATAACGTATGGGTTGAGGCTGGGCAAGGGGCTGGCGGTTGCCGCGGAATGCCCGCGCGCGCCCGGCCGGCAGAGGTCGCCGGCGCTGTTGGAATTGACGGCAAGCGGGCGAGAGGAAAACGACATGGATGCAGGAGCGCCGCACGAAACGGTGGTCGATGTTCGCGGCGCCGGGGTCAGGCGCGGCGGGCGCTGGCTGGTCGAGGCGGTGGATCTCACGATCCGGCGCGGCGAGATCGTCACCCTGATCGGCCCGAACGGCTCGGGCAAATCGACGACCGCCAAGATGGTGACGGGCGTATTGAAGCCCGATGCCGGCCGCGTGACGCGCGCACCGGGCCTCACGGTCGGCTATGTGCCGCAAAAGCTTTCGATCGACTGGACGCTGCCGTTGAGCGTCGCGCGGCTGATGACGCTGACCGGCCGGCACAGCCCCGAGGCGGTGCTGGCGGCGCTGGCATCGGTCGGCATCGCGCATCTGGCCGATGACGAGGTGCAGCATCTTTCCGGCGGCGAATTCCAGCGCGCGCTCCTGGCCCGCGCCATGATTCGCAAGCCGGACCTGCTGGTGCTGGACGAGCCGGTGCAGGGCGTCGATTTTTCCGGGGAAGTGGCGCTCTACGATCTGATCAAGAGCATCCGCGACGAGACCGGCTGCGGTGTGCTGCTGATCAGCCACGATTTGCACGTGGTGATGGCGGAGACCGATACGGTCATCTGCCTCAACGGCCATGTCTGCTGCCGCGGCACGCCCGAATCGGTGGCGCGGAGCCCGGAATATCTCAGCCTGTTCGGCGCCCGCGCCGCGGCCACGCTGGCCATCTACCAGCATCATCACGATCACACCCATCTGCCGGACGGGCGCATCCGCGAAGCCGGTGGCACCGTGGCGGGGGCGCGTGGGCACGAGCATGGGGGCGAGGCCGACGAGCAATATCGCGGGCCCGATCACGCGCATGCGGACGGGCACGCGCATGAGGAGCGCAGCCATGGGTAAGCCGACCCCGGAGCCATTTGGACCACTCAAATGCTTGACGACTTCTTCACCCGCGCGATGATTGCCGGCGTCGGGCTGGCGCTGGTAACCGGACCCCTCGGCTGCTTCATCGTCTGGCGGCGGATGGCCTATTTCGGCGATACCATGGCGCATTCGGCGCTGCTCGGCGTCGCGCTCTCCTTCCTCCTGCAAATCAATCTGACATTGGGGGTGTTTCTGGTGGCGGCGGCGGTCTCCATCGCGCTTTTGCTGCTGCAGCGCTGGAACACGCTTTCGACCGACGCGCTTCTGGGCATCCTCAGCCATTCGACCCTCGCCATCGGGCTGGTTATCGTCGCCTTCATGACCTGGCTGCGGGTGGACCTGATCGGCTTCCTGTTCGGCGATATCCTCGCCGTTTCGGCGTCCGACATCGGGCTGATCTATGGAGGCGGCGCGGTGATCCTCGCGTT